>JBLRXC010000096.1:0-11756 GCA_047920975.1 Bacteroidales bacterium
ATCTGAAATCAATGGATAAGTATAATGACAATAAAATTTTGATTGCCGACCTGAAGGAAGGCGACAAAAATGCATACGAGTTCCTTTTCAGGAAATACTATGCTGCCATGTGTCATTATGCCGAAAGATTTATAAAAGATCAGGCACTTGCAGAAGATGTGGTTTCACAGGTGTTTTTCAATTTGTTTATTAAACGCAAGGAGTTGGTTATCCAGTCAATACAGCCCTATTTGTTTTTTAGTGTAAGAAATACTGCACTGAACCAGTTAAGATCACGAAAAAACCTATCCGATATTGATGATTTATCTGAAAATGATATATTATCGGTAAATGCACTGTCAGACTATAATTTTTCAAGCCCAATGCTCCATCGGGAAGCAGAGATGCTTCTGAAGAATGCTATCAATACGCTTCCACCACAATGCCGGGAGATATTTTTGCTTAGCAGAAATGAAAGACTATCACACAAGGAAATTGCAAAAAAGCTCGGAATTTCAGTAAATACAGTTGAAACACAAATGTCAAGGGCTATAAAAAAACTAAGCAAACTCCTGGGTGGATACATCAGGCTTTTCTTGCTGCTGATTACCTTGTTTTAAAAGCGTTTTCAGGAACAGTTTGAATCATGTAAAAGTTATTAATAAGTTAAAAATTGATTTGCTTGTGGTGGCAGATGGTAAAATTGGTGTCTTTACTATAAAGCACAGCGAAACAAAGGGTTTTACTTTCCTGAAATAAGTTTGATTATGAATTCCGACCGGATTTTGCTTTCAGTTAAAATCCCGTCAAGTTTTAAAAATTCATTCGTAATACTATGAATTTATCAGAAAATAGCTGGAACAGATTGCAGAAATATTTTGCAGGTGAGTTACCGGCTGCCGAGATGGAAGAGGTTGAAAAATGGGCTCATGAATCATCAGCCAACAGTGATGTTTTTGCAGAGGCAAAGAGTATTTTTGAAGCTTTCAAAGATGCTGAACTCCAAATAGGAAAATACAATGTTGACGCAGCCTGGGAGAGATTTAATCAATGGATGGAAGCAGAGAAAATCAAAACCCGTTCGCTAAAAATCCGCAAGCTTACCTATGAGATGTTGAAATACGCAGCCATAATTATCCTTGCAGTTTCCACTGGGTTTGGCATTTCCAATTTTATCAGCGGCAGGCAGGAGTTTGCAGAATTTACTATTGATGTTCCCAAAGGACACCGCAGTAATGTTGTTCTTGACGATGGAACACAGGTAATACTTAATTCGGGTAGCGAATTACAGGTTTTATTTCATCAAAAGCATGGACGAAAAGTAAAACTGACAGGAGAAGGATGGTTTAATGTGGCGCATGACCCCCGAAGGCCTTTTATGGTAGAAACAGAAAGGTTTTCAGTTGAAGTGTTTGGTACTTCATTCAATGTGAAGAGCTACCCTGATGATGATGTAAGACACTTCTATCTTTCAAAAGGTAGTGTACAGCTAAAAAATAAAAAGGGTGAAAACCTGATCCTAACTCCCGAACAATATGTTGCCATTACTAATGATGACGCATTTTCTATAGAAGTCAACCCCGGAGAACAAACCCTTTTGTCATGGATGGATGGAAAATATTACTTCAGAAATGAATCCTTGTCAGAAATTGCCAAACTCATTGAACGTGCCTATGCCCTGGAAGTCATTTTTTCAACCGGGGAAATAGCAAACGAAAAGTATACAGGAAGCCTGAATGTGGATGAACATGTATCTGATCTGATGAATAAGCTGGTGATTACATCAGGATTCCCCATGACCTATAAACTTCAGGATCGCAAATTAATTATTTCATCAAATTAGAAACCAGATACTAACTTATTCATAAACTAAAAACGACCTAAAACCCAATTCTGATTTTCTGAACTATTTTTTCATTGTCAGGTATCCCTGAGGATATCTATTGGATAAGTACGCCCTTATAAAAAACATTATTAATACATCAATCAAATACGCATGAAAAAGAAAAAACAAAGTTATTATTTGTCAAACATTTTGACATCCGGACCGCAAAGATTAAATGGTCTGCTGTCAGGACTCATACTATTATTGATGGTATGTGTACTTCATACCGGTGTTATGGCACAAGTCCCACAGGTTAGTCTGGAAGCAAATGATGAATCAATGGAAAAGATTTTTCAGATGATTGAGAAATCTACCGGATATGAATTCTTCTTCCATCACGATCGACTTGATGTTTCCCGAAAAATGAACATTAAAGTAGTTAATCAGAATGTTGATGTGGTATTAAACCAGTTACTGCAAGATACAGGTAACAGCTTTCGTATCGTTGGCAATTATATATTAATTACCGCAGACGATGAAGTAAATAATAGCAGTAATTCTTTTGCCCAAACCAGAACCATAACCGGCCGGATAATTGATATATATGGTGATCCCTTACCGGGTGCAACCATAGTGATAAAAGGTACAACACAAGGTGCAGTAACCAACTTTGATGGTTTTTACAGTTTGAGTGGAGTAACCGACGAAACTGTCCTTGTGATCTCGTTTATCGGAATGCTAACAGAAGAGGTAAAAGTTGGAAACCAATCCAGAATTGATATCTCATTGAATTACGATTTACTTGGGCTTGATGAGGTAGTTGTAATTGGATACGGAACCCAGCGAAGAGGTAATATTACCAGTGCAGTAGCTGTAATTTCGGAGGATGCCTTTACTTCAAGACCCAACTCGCAGTTTGGTAACCTGATTCAGGGAAAAGCCGCCGGTGTTCAGGTGCTTTCGCCTTCAGGAAAGCCTTCAGCAGGTTTTAACATCCGTATAAGGGGTACCAGCTCCATTTCAGCCGGAAGCGAACCTTTGTATGTGGTAGACGGAATGCCTACCACCGATACCAGGGCTATTAACCCGGCGGATATCGAAAACATTACAATACTCAAGGATGCTGCTTCAGCCGCCATTTATGGCGCGCAGGGAGCCAATGGTGTGGTGCTTATTACTACACGCAGAGGCAAGGAAGGTGCTCCAAGGTTTGAACTCAGCTCCTATGTGGGTTTCTCTTCCGTATGGAGAACACTTGAGGTACTTAACAGCGAGCAATACCGGGATCTGATGACAGAGCTTGGTCGCAACACGAACTGGAGTCTTTATAACGCAAATACCGACTGGCAGAATGAAATATTTCAAATGGGAATGTCGCAGAACTATCAATTCTCTGTTTCAGGAAGAAATGACCAAACCGGTTATTACCTGTCTGCAGGCTGGGTGGAGCAGGAAGGAGCTGTACGTAGCTCCAGTATGGATCGCTTTAACTTCAAGATGAATCTTGATCAGAAGGTCAATGAATGGCTAACGTTTGGTTCAAATATCAGCTATTCCGATTACTTCGATGTGGATGTAAACGATAACCAGGCTGTAAATCAGGGAGGTGTGATCCTTGGAATGTTATCTACACCCCCAAATATTGGTATTTACAACGAAGACGGAACATTTACCAGTAATCCGTTTCAGGATTGGGAGAACCCCGTTTCTTCAACCGATGGTTCGGAAAGAGGGTATAAAAGCCGGCGCCTGCTGGGAAATATTTTTTCTGAAGTAAACCTGTTTCCCGATCTGCAATGGCGTACCAACCTGGGGATTGAACATTCCAATTCAGCCTACAGCTATTTTCTGGATCCCTTCCGCACCAGCTATGGCCGTGCCAGGCAGGGCATAAGCCAGTACAATACCGATAAGTATAACTTCTGGATACTGGAAAACCTGCTCACATACAGCCGGACTTTTAACGAACACTCTTTTTCCGCAATGGGAGGTGCCGTATTGCAAAAAAGCCAGTGGGAGAACAGTGCGATAGAAAGGATCGGATTTGCCAGCGATGCTATTATCACACCCAATGCAGGTGCTACCATACAGAATGCAACTGCATCGAAAGCAGAAAAAGCCAATGCATCTTTAATCAGCCGGTTTAATTACGACTATGCAAGCCGATATTTGTTAACAGCAAATTTTCGGGTTGATGGCTCATCATCCTTCGGACCAGGGAACCGATGGGGATATTTCCCCTCCTTTTCTGCCGGATGGCGTATTTCTGATGAAGAATTCATGCCCGAGTGGGACTTTCTGACCGACCTGAAGATTCGTGCCGGTTGGGGTATGGTGGGTAACGACAATATTCCCGGGTATGCATTCCTTGGAAGAGTGGGTGTGGGAGCCAACTACCCCATTGGAGGTGTTATCTTGCCAGGAACTTATCCCGCATCGATTGAAAACCGAAACCTTAAATGGGAGGCTACCGAGCAAACCAATATCGGTATGGACTTTACCTTCTTTGAGGCCAGATTGTTGTTTTCTGCTGATGCCTACATTAAAAACACTTCAGACTTATTGCTGTTTATTAATCTGCCGCATCTTACCGGTTTTTCAAACGGATTGCTCAACGTGGGTAAACTAGAAAACCGCGGTATTGAATTTGAGATTTCTTCACGCAATTTTACACGCGATTTTATTTGGAATACTGACTTCAACATTTCCTTTAACCGCAATAAGGTAATTGATGTAGTAGGCCAGGAGATCATTGGTGGCAGTGTGGCCGGCAGAGGCGATGTGAGTTATTCAAGAGAGGGAGAGCCCCTGGGCCTGTTTTATGGTTACATAGCAGGTGGTGTTGATCCTGCAACCGGCATGATGTATTACATAAACCAAGACGGCGAAAGTGTATTTAACCCAACCCCGGAAGACAGAACCATCATTGGAGACCCTAATCCTGACTTTCTGTTTGGTTTGTCAAACAGTTTTGCCTACAGAAACTTCGATTTGTCTGTTTTTGTGCAAGGTTCTTACGGAAATGATATCTTTAACGCAACCCGCATAGAAACGGAAGGAATGTTAGATGCTAAAAACCAGAGTCGCACAGTGCTCAACAGGTGGAGGGCGCCCGGTCAGGAAACCGACATACCCAGGGCTGTGGCAGATAATACTGACAATTCAATCCTTTCCACACGGTTTGTGGAAGATGGTTCTTATTTGCGGGTGAAATCAATTACCCTGGGCTATGAATTGCCCTCATCGGTAATACAAAGATTGAATATCAAAAACCTGAGATTCCATGTTTCGGCTGAGAACCTGCTGACATTTACCAACTATTCCGGTTATGATCCCGAGGTAAATGCCTTCGGCACCAGCAATATTGCCCTGGGTGTTGATTATGGTACCTATCCGCATACGCGCAACCTCATCTTCGGTGTCAATGTTTCTTTCTAATACCTGAAAGCCAGATATAAAAACTTATAATATTATTGTTATGCAAAAAGATAGAATATTCCAATTTATAGTCGCCATGATCCTGGTAGTCTCATTCAGCTCCTGTGAAGACTTTCTGGATCTGAAACCCATATCAGAAGCTACTACAGCTAACGCCTACAGCACTGCCAATGATGCTGAAGCAGCACTTACAGGGCTGTACGACTCGTTCCAGTCAGAATATTACATTTGGGACAACATTATTTTCAATGATGTGATATCCGATAATTATTATGCGGGGGGTGATAACCCTGAAATATTTGCCATTGCCGGCCTGAACCTATCGCCCACCAACAGCAGGTTATTCAACAACTGGTCGCAGATATACAATGCCATAGCCAAGGCAAACACGGTTCTGGAAAAGGTACCTCAAATTGAAGACCCCAGGCTTGATTTGAATAACCGGAGAGAGCAGATACTGGCAGAAGCCGCTTTTTTAAGGGCATTCCATTATTATCAGCTTGTTAAAATGTGGGGTGGAGTGCCACTCGTAACCCGACCCATTAACTCACTTGATCCTTCAGAAACCCATTTGCCACGTAATACAGAAGATGAAGTATACCAGCAGATCATCACCGATCTCGAGTTTGCTCTTGAATGGCTCCCCGATACCTACAACAACAATGCAAGTGTAAATAAGGCCAGGGCCACTGCCGGTGCAGCCAATGCACTTATGGCAACCGTTTATGCACAAAAACCCGACAGGGACTATACACAGGTTTTGAATTATTGCATACAAGTGGAAGAAAGTAGCGCCAATTACACATTATTATCCAACTTTGCCCACCTTTTTGATGGCAACCATTACAACAATGCTGAATCTATTATGGAGGTGCAATTTACGGGCGATACAGAGGCCAACTGGGGACCCCAGCTCTTGCTTCCGCCTTCACTTACCGGTGACTCATGGAGAAAATTTGTTGTTCCCTCGGTTAACCTTGTCAATGCCTTTGATTCCGAAGGTGATGTTATCCGTAAAAATGCGAGCATTTTATGGGAAAGTGCACCATGGGCCGATGAGTTCTGGCATAACACTGTGGGTAGCACTATTCCCTTTGCTTACAGATGGAAAAGTGCCAATGGATGGGCAAGCACTAACCGCCAGTATATTTTCCGATTGGCCGATATCATTTTGCTGAAAGCCGAAGCCCTGAATGAACTGGGGCAGGTGGAGCAGGCTCGTGTAGAAATAAACAGGATTAGATCAAGGGTTAATCTTGGTCCTGCTCCGGCAACAAACCAGCAGGAAATGAGAATGGCTATTTTGAATGAACGCAGACTTGAATTGTGCCAGGAAGCCAGAAGGTGGGATGACCTCAGGAGAATGGATATGGCAGTTGATGTTATGAACAACCTTCAGGAGATCGATCTTCGCACCAATACAGTTGTAGACTTCAACATGACAGATTACAAGAAGCTGCTTCCCATACCCCAGCAGGAACGAAACAGAAATCCCAACCTGTCGCAAAATCCGGGGTACAATTAATACCGGTTAGTAGACTTTATTGTGTCGAAAAAACAGCAAATTAAAACCATGATTCTCAAGGGTTTATATAGTACAATTATTCTGATGGCATTAATTCTTACCAGTTGCTCAGATGACGAACCGGTATATATGCCACCAAAACCTCCGGTCACTGGTGTGGGGGAGGCTAAGGCATGGGTTACTACTGGAAATCGCAACCGTCTATTACATCAGGAAGGTGATATCATCATTTATGAAGGGCAGCAAACGGATCTGCCTTCCACCAGCATTGATTTTGATGAACTTTTCCAGGAAATGGAAGGATTCGGGGCTGCATTGACAGGCTCATCGGCCTGGCTTATTAACAGGCAAATGAGCAACGCGCAAAGCCAGCAGTTGCTCACCGATTTGTTTCATCCAGACAATGGAATAGGTATCAGTTACCTGAGATTACCCATGGGGTCTTCTGATTTTTCGCTGTCCAATTACACCTACAACGACCTTTTACCCGGACAAATTGACCCTGACCTTGAATTCTTTTCCATTGCCCCTGATCAATCAGATATTATCCCTGTATTAAAAAGAATTCTGGAAATAAACCCGGAAATAAAAATTATGGGGAGCCCCTGGAGTGCACCCGCATGGATGAAAACCAGCGGATCGCTCATGGGTGGAAAACTTAAAGAAGAATGGTATGAAACCTATGCTCTTTACTTTGTAAAGTTTATCCAGGCCTATGCCCAGGAAGGGATACCCATTGATGCCATTACACCTCAGAATGAGCCTTTAAATGAAAGCTCAGGTTATCCCACCATGCGAATGGAGGCCCAGGAGCAGAATGTTTTTATCAGAGATCATCTGGGGCCTCTTTTCATTGAGCATGGCATTACCACCAAAATCATTATTTATGATCACAACTGGGACAGGTTTGATTATCCCATTGAGATACTGAATGACCCTGTTACACGTGATTACGTCGAAGGTTCTGCCTTTCATGCATATGGAGGAAGTGTAAGTGCTATGTCGCAGGTTCATGCAACACATCCCGACAAGGGGCTCTATTTTACAGAGATATCGGGAGGAGGATGGGCAACCGATTTTTCCGATAATCTTAAATGGAATATGTCGAACATTTTTATTGGTACAGCAAATCATTGGTCGAAAAATGCCTTGCTGTGGAACCTTGCCCTTGATCAAAACGATGGCCCCACCAACGGTGGTTGCCAGAATTGCCGGGGTGTGGTAACCATATTGCCCGGAGGCAATGTTGAACGAAACGAAGAATATTATGCCCTGGGCCATATGTCGAAATTTATAAAACCAGGAGCACGCCGGGCCGCATCAACGGGTTTCCCATCTTCCGAAAATCTGGAAAGCGTGGCATTTGTTAATCCTGACGATTCAAAAGTGTTGGTGGTGCTAAACAGCAATAACAACCAAAAATCTTTTGCCGTAAATTTTAATGATAAATTTTTTGAATACAGAATAGACGGTAATGCCGTTGCCACAATTGTATGGGAGTAATACATTAACCCTTTATTCTATGATTTTAATAAACCAATTTTTAATTAATTTTTATTATTAACCCCGGGCACTTCTGATCCATTAGCTTTTAGCAGGTGTCCTGTCAAAACAACAATCACATATGAAAAAAAGAAAAATTTCGCTTGTTCTCATTTCTGTGTTTGCCTTTTTTTTATGGGCATGCAGTGACAAAGACAACATTGACCCCGTTGGTGAATGGCAGCTTTTTGCTCCTGAACTGACTTCTCCGGCAGATAATGCCACAATTGAACTTGATCAGGACAACCCCCTGGATGAACTGGAATTCTCCTGGTCTGCTGCCGAGTCTGAAGCAGACTACCAGATCAGGTATTCACTGGTAATTGACGTTCGTGGAGCTACCAGTTTTGAAAGTCCGGTTTTAAAGATTGATTCTGACGATAATGGTGCTTCAACAAACGTGTCAATCACCCATCAAACTGTTGACCAGGCGCTTTCAGCAGCTGGCTATGAAGCCGGTGAAACAGCTGAACTGCTTTGGGGTGTTATCGCAACATCAATGGACAAAGAGGCTCATTCCACACGCAACATTACCTTTAAGCGATTTGATGAAGAAACCCTGCCAACAGCCCTTTATCTTTCAGGAAGTGCCACTGAAGCCGGTACTGTGGTAGGCGATGCTTTACCCCTTAGGACTTTGCTGGATGCCGAAGGAAACCTTTCCAATGTATTTGAAATTTACACATCTTTCGAAGCTGCAGGAACTTTTACCCTTCTGACATCTCCTTCGGATCAGGCAATAGTTTATGGAGGTACTGATGGTAATCTTATTAAAAACGGAAACCCGATTGCATCACCCGGTGAAGGTACCTACAGATTAACAGCAGATTTTAACAATAACACCTACGAATTCCTGGAGATTGAAAAATGGAGTCTTGTTGGAAACGGTGTGCCTGGTGGATGGGGCGGTGATAATCCGCTGGAGTATGTTGGCAATGGAGTTTGGGAAGGTAAAGTTGCTTTCATGGATGATGAAAATGAGGACCCCCGTTTTATTTTCCGTGCCAATGGAAGTTGGGACTACATCATGAAAAAAATCGTGGGAACGCCCAATCATATTTACATGGAATCGCAGGCCCCGGATGCAGGATATGATGTTGAGGATATCGTGGTCTCTGAATTTGGACCTCATATCGTAACCATGGATCTTAGCAGTAATCCTTACGTGTTCTCATGGGAGTTTGATGACAGTGTGGAGCCCCCCGGGGAAACACCCAATGCTTTATTCCTGTTTGCCAATGGCGTTATGATTGCCGAGCTTAATAAAAACGGTAATGTGTTTGAAAGCCAGGTGCATCATGCACTTCAGACATCTGTAAATTACTCCCTCAATAGTGAGGCTGACGGTTCGGGTACCGCCTACAGTCTTGAAGAAGCACTTGGCACAACAGATAACCCGGGTGCGGACAAACCTTCCGGTGTTATAAACTTTGGATTGGGTGGCGCAGAATTTACTGTAGCTTACGATCAGGCATTCAAATTCAGCATTAATTTTGAAACTGCATTGGTTAGCTGGTATTGTTACAATATGAAGCTGTTCCACTGGGACAACTGGGATGATCGGGATGAGTTCGTAATGACTTATGAGCATCCGTTTATTTATAAGGTAACTGCTCCGCTTTCTGCCGGATATGATTTGAAATTTATTTCACCCTGGGATGTGGATATGGGTAGTGAAGAACCTGAAGAGCTTTCTTCAACGCTCATTAACGGCGGCGGACAAAACCTAGTTTGCATTACCGAGAGTGGAACATATGATGTAACCGTTGAGGTAGCTAATGATTTTGCCACCGGAACCTATGAGTTTGTAAAACAATAATGGTTTTGCCGGGCTGTAAGCTCAGCCAGTGAAAGTTAAGGACCAGGGCTATCATTTGATATAACAGTTTTTCTCCACTTGTAAAAGCGGAGAGTTGTGATCTCTCAGGATTGCCCTGGTTATTTTTTGACTCAGAAATTCAAAACAACATGGAAATTCGCACCAGAATCATCGTTTTAATCAGCTTTACCCTGATTGCATTAAACGCTTGTGGCACAGGCACAGGTCAAAGCACCGCGGAAGTATGGCTCACCACTTCCGATCAAAGAATTCTCTTTGAGCAACAGCAATCCATCCTGATCGAAACATTACCTGAAGATTATTCCGGGACGATCATCCGGATCCAACCGGAAAACACCTTCCAGACCATAGATGGGTTTGGATATACCCTAACTGGTGGAAGTGCCCGCTTATTAAATGAAATGGACCCCGATGCAAGGCGTGTTGTTCTTGAAGAACTGTTTGGTACAAAAGGCAACTCCATAGGCATTAGTTATCTCAGATTGAGTATAGGTGCATCCGATCTAAGTGATAGCGTATTCACCTACAGTGATTTACCCGTTGGAGAAACTGACCCTGACATGACCCATTTTTCCATTGAGATGGAGAAAGTACATCTGGTGCCGGTTTTGAAAGAGATTCTTGAAATCTTTCCCGAAATGAAGATCATGGGCTCACCCTGGACACCCCCCCTTTGGATGAAAACCAACAATCACTCCATTGGTGGCAGCCTGAAGCCTGAATTCTATGATGCATACGCCCTGTATTTCGTAAAATATATCCAGGCAATGCAGCAGGAAGGAATTGCCATTGATGCTATAACGGTACAGAATGAACCTCTTCATCCGGGCAACAATCCAAGCTTGCTCATGAAGGCGTACGAACAGGCTGCCTTTATCAGGCAAAGTCTTGGGCCCGCTTTTCGCGAACATCAAATCAACACCCGCATTGTTATTTACGACCATAATGCCGACAGGATCGATTATCCTCTGGAAGTCCTTGCAGACGAAGAGGCCAGGCAATATATAGATGGAACAGCTTTTCACCTTTACGGGGGCAGGGTTGATGATATCAGCAAAGTTCATGAAGCCTACCCGGATAAGAATCTCTATTTTACAGAACAGTGGGTGGGTCATCCGCAGGATTTTCCCAATGATATGGCATGGCATGTAAGGGAACTGATCGTAGGTGCCACACGCAACTGGTGCCGCAATATACTGGAATGGAATCTTGCTGCCGACCCCGAACAGAAACCCCACACTCCCGGCGGATGCACGCGCTGTCTGGGAGCAATTACCATTGACGGTAACGAAATTGAGAGAAATGTGGCCTATTATACCATTGCTCATGCTTCCAGATTTGTGAGGCCGGGTTCGGTTCGTATCGACTCCGATGTAGTAAGGGGTTTGCCCAACGTGGCCTTTATCACACCCGACAACCAAACAGTACTTATTGTTCTTAACGATACACGAAGAACGAGGGAGTTTGGCATTGTAAAGGGGCAGGATTTTATACCGGCGCAACTTTCGCCGGGAGCTTTAGCCACATATATACTGAAATAATTTATTTACCCAATCCGTAGAATCATTTCCATTGATCATTAAAATAAACTGATTTGCAAAAACGTG
>JBLRXC010000097.1:0-11631 GCA_047920975.1 Bacteroidales bacterium
AAACCCTGGGCGACCTTGATATCACACAGCCGGCAGCAGCTCTTAGCCTGAGCGAAACCCACGTAAATGTTCTGTGCTTTGGCGGTAACAACGGAAGTATTGACCTCACCGTAACCGGTGGCACCGAACCCTACACCTACACCTGGACCAAAACCGGCACACCTGACTTTACTGCCAGCACCCAAGACCTTAGCGATCTCACCGCCGGCACCTACAACGTAACCGTTACTGATGCCCGCAATTGTACGGCCACCCTCAGCGTGACCCTTGCCCAGCCGCCGGCCCTCAGCCTTAGCGTGCAGAAAACCGATCCCAGTTGTCCGCCCGATGCACAACAAAATGGGTATGACGGATCGATTACCCTTACGGTCAATGGCGGCACCCCGTTTGACAGTCCGGCGCCAGCCAACTACACTTATAGCTGGAGTTATAACGGTCCAGGTACTTTTCCATCCGTCCAGGTCAGCAACAAAGACCTGACCAATGTACCTGCCGGCACCTACACGGTAATGGTCACCGATACCAACGGCTGCACCGCTGCCACCAGCGTAACCCTGGTTGAGCAATTTCCCAACCCACAACAACCCGGAGTCATCAACCATTAAACCATCATAGCAGCAAAGCAGATCATGAAAATGAAAAAATATACGATCATGAAAAAGATATTACATCCAACGATAAAGACCTTTATCCCGGAAGGTTTATCCGGCCTGTTGAAACCAGCATTGTTGATGCTGGTTTTGGTGGTTTTTGGAAGTTTGACTTCTGTTGGCCAGGTGAATTTTGTAAATTCCACCTCTACAACAATTGCAAATGGAACAACAGCCACTTCCATTTCGATAAATAATTATGACCCGGGAACTGCGGCCAATAAAGTAATGATTGTTGCCGTAACTACCAGCCGTAATGATGTGACAGCTGCCACGTTTGATGGAGAACCTCTTGAACCTTTAGGAAATGTTGTTAATGGAAACAGCCGGGTGGTGTTTTTTTACATGGTGGATCCTCCGGCCGGTTCAGCCACTATATCTGCAACATTAGTTAGTGATAACCGTGGTTTTGCTATGGGTGTGGCTACATTTTCAAATGTTGATATGGTTAACCCTTTGAATACGTTTACATTGGCAACAGGTAGTTCAAACACACCTACAGTAAGCAATGTTCCAACAGCACCGGGAAGTATAGTATTTAGCGCGGTATCACAGGACGATAGCAGAGACGGATTGTTAACTATTGGTTCCGGTCAGACAGAGTTATGGAAATTTGGCAGCCTTGCCGATGACCGGCACAATTCAGCCGGAAGTACAAAAGTTATCACTTCAGGTACTACTACTTCTATGAGTTACAGCCATACCCGTTCTTCTAACTGGTCTATCGGCGCCGTTTCCATCAACTCCATTCCCATTGCCGACCTGGCCATCGCTAAAACTGTTAATTTTCCCGGCCCTTATGCCGGCCAAACCATACAGTTTACCCTCACGGCCACCAACAACGGGCCCGGCAATGCCACACTGGTGCAGGTTGAGGACTTGTTGCCATCGGGCTACATATACGTATCGCACACCGCTTCGGGCACTACCGAATACAACGTAGGCATCGGTAACTGGGATATAGGCACACTAAACTACGGTAATTCCGAAACCCTGGTGATTGATGTGGTGGTAAATGCCAGCGGCGATTATATCAATACGGCCACCATTACCGGCAACGTGGATGATGACAAACCCGGCAACAACAGTGCAAGTGCAACCATCACACTCTGCCAGGCAGGGGGTACGCAGCCCTTATTCAGCAACTAACATTTGGAACAACAGCATTGGCATTTAGTAAAGAAAAGCAGCGCATGAAAAGTTTATACCATCGCAACATGGAAACAAAAATACAGCAACGGACAAAGCACCCGTTCAGGAAAACCGCCCGGTTAATTCTTCTTTTGGGGATTATCTTCCTGTTTTCGGCAGGCAGTATAATGGCGCAGGTAGTGGTGGACAATACGAGTTCTGCTGCGTCAACGGCGGGATCTTCCATCACACTGTCGCACACCACAGGATCGGGCAGCGACCGCTTGTTGCTGGTTGGAGTTTCGAATAAAGAAAGAGATGTTACATCTGTTACTTACAACGGGGTGGCCATGACATTTTTAGGTAAAGAAATGTCGGTTAAAAATGCCTATACCCACATATATTATATGGTTGCTCCCCCATCAGGGACTTTTAATGTTGTTGTCACTTTTAGCGGAGCTATCGGGAAGGGAGCCATCGTCGGTGCGATGACCTTCACCGGAGTAAACCAAACCACACCATTGGGCGCTTATGCCTCTTTACGAGCCAAAACCGCAACACCCACCCTGGATGTACCTTCACGATCCAGCGACCTGGTGTTTAATGTGGCAGCGATCAGAAATAAAAACCTCACCGGCGTTGGCACAGGTCAAACGCTCAGGTGGAACCTGCCCACCGGCAGCGAGATGCGAGGCGGTGGAACAACGAAACCGGGTGGAGCTGGAACCTCTACAACGGTTAGCTGGACAGCATCCGGCAGCGACGACTGGTCTATGAGCGGCGTGTCCGTTCGGCCACTGGCAACGGCAGATTTGCGCATACTAAAAACAGCCTCCAATGTAACTCCTGATCTGGGTGATCAGATCACCTTTACGATTACTGCACGCAATCTGGGCGAAGATCCCGCTACCAATGTGGTGGTCAATGATCTGCTGCCCTCCGGTTTTGGTTATGTCTCACATATAGCATCCACAGGAACTTATGTTCCCGGAACAGGAGTATGGACAATTGGTAACCTTGCTGTAGATGTAGATGTTACCTTAACCATTACTTTAGATATCCTTTGCAGCGATGATTATAAAAATATTGCTACCATTCAGGGGTCTCAGCCTGACCCGGAAAGCGGCAACAACACGGCTGTTTTGGTCATCACTCCCCAAAACACCATCTCCACCACTTACAATATCTGTTGGGGAGAAACCATCGACCTGACCCTGTTCAATCCTTGTAATGCTCCGTCAGGAACTAATGTTACCTGGCACACAGATGAGTTTGCCACAGAAAACAACAAAGTTGAAAACCCGTCTGCCGTTGGTGGAGGAGTATATTACGTGGCTTTTGAAGATCCTTTCAATTTGTGTTACAGCCCTTCAACACCCTTTACCATTTTTGAAAATCCCGAAATCGTTGTCAACGGCGTTAAAACCAATGTAACCTGCAATGGTGCTGACGACGGAACCATAACTCTCTACGTGTCGGGAGGCACCCCGGGCGTGAGTCCAAACCCGGCATACACCTATTCCTGGGCAGGCCCAAATGGATTTACGGCTGCCACCAAAGATATTACAGGCCTGGCTCCCGGCGCCTACACGGTTACTGTTTCTGACGATTTTGACATTTATTGCGAAACAGTTGTCAGCTTCAATATTGATGAACCAGTTGAGCTGGAAGCAACCTTTTTGGTTAAACAACCCACCTGTTCCGAAGATGGCAGCATAAGCCTGTTTGTTACAGGCGGCACCGCGCCTTATACTTTTGACTGGCTCGATATGCCCGGCAGCAGCAATCCGAAAAACCGCCTGGGAATTCCTTTTGGTATTTACGAAGTTACCATTACCGATGCCAATGGTTGTACCTGGTTGAATACATTTACCTTGACCGAACCTTTGGGTTGCGATGGCGTGTACGTATGCAATAATGACCCGTACAGCGTCTTCAACATCACCCCCGACCCGGATGTTACCTGGTATGAATGGGCATTGACAAGGATATCGCCTGAAGTTGAACCAACAGATCCTCTACCCACATTCACAGGGAATGGCACTTCTGAGATTATTATTGACTGGAATGACACCCCTCCCGGGGAGTTTGAACTGTGTGTGGTGGCGCAGAATATCTGCGGCACCAGTGAGGAAACCTGCCGAACCATTTATGTAAATGAAGTGCAGGCTGAAGCCAGTGTCGGGCCGGTGTGCGAAGGAGCCGATCTATACCTCTATGCCACCGGTGGCGTTTCATACTCCTGGACAGGCCCCGCCGGCTTTACTTCGTCCAACCCTAATCCGGTTATTTACGATGTAACATCGGCCAACGATGGAACATACACTGTAACCGTAACCGGCTCAACCGGATGTGTGGTAACTGCCGAAGTGGAAGTTTTTGTAAATCAGCGGCCGGTGGTGAGTGGTACTGCTTTCCCTTCAGCCTGCGGTGAGTCGCAGGGCGCCATAACGCTGACCGTTTCAGGCGGTTCGGGCAACTATTCCTATTTCTGGAATGATGGTGTAACTACCAGAGACCGGTTGAACCTGCCATCGGGAGTATATAGTGTGATAGTAATGGATGCTGCAGGTTGCGATACCGAAGCCACCTTTGCCATCAGCGACAGCAATGGCCCGGAAGTCATTGCTTCGAAAACGGATATTTTATGTTCCGGTGATAATAATGGCAGCGCAACGGCTACAATAACAACGGCTACCGCCGCACCATATACCTATTTATGGAGCAATGGTGTTACTCACACCACTAATGATCTCACTCATGCCATAACCGGCCTGGCTCCCGGCACCTACAGCGTGCTGGTAACCGATGCCAATGGTTGTAAATCAGGCGCATCGGTTATAATTTTGTCGCCCAATCCGCTTAATCTCGATTACACCAAAGTGGATGTAGCCTGCCATAGTCAGTACACCGGTAGCATCCATCTACTGGTTAGTGGCGGTACGCCGGCATACACCTTCAACTGGAGCGGTCCGGCAAGCTACAGTTCCGCCGTTCAGAATCCGGACAATTTGCAGGCAGGCACCTACACCGTTACCGTTACCGATGCCAATAATTGTCAGGTATCGGCAACCATAATCATTACCCAACCGGCAGAAGCGTTAAGCGCAACACCTACCGTATCCAATGTAAAATGCTATGGAGGCACAAGCGGACAGATTGTGCTTGACGTTAGCGGAGGCACAGTCCCATACACTTACAGTTGGACAGGCACCGGCGGCTTCACTGCCTCCACCAAAGATATTACCGGTTTATCAGCAGGTACCTATGCTGTGACCATCACCGATGCAAAGGGTTGCACTTATGCAGCAAATAACATTACAGTAAATCAGCCGGCTGCTGCCCTTTTTGCTTCTGGTTTTCAAACTGATGTGAGCTGTTTCGATGGTAACGATGGGGAAATAGAACTGACCGTTACCGGAGGAACTTTGCCTTACACCTTCGAATGGAGCAACGGGGCAATCACTCAAAATCTTGAAAATTTATCCGTTGGTACCTATAGCGTATTGGTTACCGATGCCAACGGTTGCGAGGCAACAGGAACATTTACCATCGGTGAACCAACCTTACTTACCGTTTCGGCAGTTTCCAGCCCTGTTACCTGTTACGGTTCGGCCAACGGAAGCATTACACTTACAGTTAGTGGAGGGACAACCGGCTACACCTATGCCTGGACAAAAACCGGCGATCCATCGTTCTCATCTGTCGAACAAAATCCATCAGGCTTAACTGCCGGCGCCTACAACGTAACCGTTACCGATGCCAACGGCTGTGCTGCCCAGACTTCGGCAGTGGTTACCCAGCCCACGCAGATAATGGTTTCAGGGTCGGTTACCAATCTGCTATGCTTTGGTGCTTCAACGGGAGCCATCACCTTAACCGTTTCAGGCGGAACCGGTCCATATACATACACATGGAGCGATGGCCCAACCACAAAAGACCGTACCAGCCTTTCTGCCGGCACCTATACTGTGACTGTAACCGATGCAAACAATTGCTTCACACAAGCCACCTACACCATCACTTCTCCCACCGAAATCGAGCTATCGGCCCTTGCATCCGATATTTCCTGCTACGAAGGCAACGATGGCAGCATAACCCTCACAGTTAGCGGTGGAACACTGCCCTACGGATTTTCGTGGACTAAAGGGGTTGACCCAACGGTTATTGCCACCACCCAAAATATTAGCGGCCTCAGCGCAGGCACCTACAACGTCACCGTTACCGATGCCAACGGTTGTATAGCAACCACCAGCGCCACGGTAACTGAACCCATCCTGCTTACTGTTGATGTTTCGGGTACCGATGTCACCTGTATGGGCGGCAGCGATGGCTCTGCCACTGCCATACCGTCTGGCGGCACGGCTCCATACAGCTATTTGTGGTCGAATGGATTCACCTTACAAAATCCCCAAAATCTGGCTGCCGGAACCTACAGTGTTGCGGTCACCGATGCCAAAGGCTGTACTGCCACGGGTACCATCAACATTACGCAACCTGCCACGCAGATAGAGCTTTATGCCAATATACGAAACACCCGCGCCTGCACAGGCCCGGCAACCGGCGCCATCGAACTCATTATTGTCAATGGAGTTGAACCATTCACTTTCTTATGGACCACTTCAGATGGGTCAATACCTGCAGGACAAGAAAGTGTTCAAAGCCCCACCGGACTTTCAGCCGGAACGTATTCAGTGCTGGTCACCGATGCATGGGGTTGCACGGCCATCCTCAGCGCGACAGTGGGTATATCGCCGGCATTGGTTACCAGTGTAACCGGGGTGGATATCAATTGTACCCAAACCACCGGTGGAACCGCATTCCCGGCCAATGATGGCGAAGCCTACGCCGTGGTTACCGGCGGTACTGCACCT
The DNA here is from genome assembly GCA_047920975.1 of Bacteroidales bacterium. Lineage (GTDB taxonomy): Bacteria > Bacteroidota > Bacteroidia > Bacteroidales > JAADJA01 > JAADJA01. Next base: position 6,656 of record JBLRXC010000097.1, read on the forward strand.
TATACCTATTTATGGACAGCCAGCAATGGTGGAGTTATCCCCACAGGTCAGGAAACTGACCCATACCTTACTGGATTGGTTCCCGGCACGTATACTGTAACCGTCACCGATGCCGATCTATGTGATGATATTGGTTCTGTAACCCTGTTGGCACCAACCTGTGCTTCACCCATAGCCAACGATGATTTCGCAACAACCTGCGGAACAATGATTTCAGGTTCTGTTGCCACAAACGATACAGGAGTTGACCCCGATGCAGAATTTTTGCCCTTAACCCTTCCCGACACTGAGCAGGGCGATCTGGTTTTTGGCGAATACGACCCACTTCTTGATGAATTTATTTATAACGGTAAATATACTTTCATACCTGCTGCAGGTTACAATGGTACTGTTATCATCAACTACCGCGTTGAAAACCCCGATGGTTTATGGGATGATGCCACCTTTACCATCTACGTTTCGCAGATGACCGCCGAAGTAACGGCAGCCAACACCACCCACGTGGAGTGCGGCGCCACCGATGGTTCAGCTACGGTATCCTATACGGGTGGGTTTGCACCTTATACTTATTCATGGAACACCGAACCGGAACAGACCACTGCCACTGCTACCGGCCTGGCAGCAGGAACTTATATGGTAACCGTTACTGATAACAAGGGATGTTCGGTTACCGCTTCTGTTACCATTGAAAATGTTTGCCTGGATATTGAAAAAACGCTTTATGCCATCAACGGTTACACTGGAAAAACGCAATACGACGAGGCGGGAGATGTTATTACCTACCATATTGTTGTAACCAACAACGGAACCACAGCCCTGACCGATGTTGTGGTAACCGATCCGCTGACCGGATTGAACCAGACCATTGCCAGCCTGGCTCCCGGCGCTTCGACGACTTTAACGACAGACTATACCGTAGTCGCTTCAGATCTTGATGCCGGAAGCATCACCAATACAGCCACTGTTTCCTATACCTATAATAACAGTACATACGACGTCACCGATTCCGAAACCGTGCAGTCCGGCGCTGCCGATGTAGCCATTTATAAATCGGCCGACAACCTGATACCTTATGTAGGCAGCAATGTGACCTTTACCCTTACCGTGCACAACTATGGCCCGGCGTCGGCCATCGGCGTGGAGGTTACCGATGTGTTGCCTTCGGGTTACAGCTATGTGTCGAACAACCAGGGTGCAACCTACAACAGCGAAACCAGCGCCCTCACATGGAACGCGGGCAACCTGGCCATCAATGCAGAGGCCACTCTGCAGATTGTTGCCACCGTCCTGGCAACGGGCAACTACGTCAATACCGCCACGGTAACCAGCACCTCCACCGACAACAATCAGAACAACAACACGGACACCAGTTCACCCATCCCGGTGCCGGTTGCCGACCTTTCCGTAACCAAAGTCAGCGACCCAAAACCGGTCATTTCCGGGAATACCCTGACTTATACCATCGAGGTGTACAACGCCGGACCATCTTCAGCTTCCGATGTTTTGGTTATCGACAATTTGCCTGCCAGCCTGCTCAATCCTACTTTCTCCGTGACAACGGGAAGCTGGATCACACCCAACTGGATAATGGGGGCGCTGGCTGCAGGGAGCACTGCCACCATGACAATTACGGCACAGGTAGATCCGGCTTTCCAGGGAAGCCTTTTGTTTAACGAGGTGACAGTGCAAAGCGATACCTACGACCCTAATACAACCAACAACAGTGCAACAGAAGAAACCACGGTAAACCACGATGCCAACGTCACCATCACCAAAGAAATTACAGATACTTATTCACCGGTTGTGGCCGGCGGAATGATCGAATTTGAAATTTGGGTGACCAATGAAGGCCCCGGTGTGGCGTATAATGTAAATGTTACTGATACCCACATGGACCTGACCAATTGGATATACTCCTATACCGGGGAAAACTGGTTCCCGTGGCCGGGAACTTTTCCGGTAGGCACTATGCAGCCCGGCGAAGTAACCGGAGGATGGATACGTGCCACGCTGGACAGTGATTACACCGGAACCTTTACCAATACGGTAACCGCCGAATGGAACTCGTATGGAAATGCGACTGAAACAGTTTCGGAAAGCGCTTCAACAACGGTAACCACCAGTGCCGACTTAAGCATTGTGAAAGTGTGCAATACATCGCCTCTCGAAAAGAATGCCCCGGTGAGTTATAGCCTTGCCGTTCACAATTATGGCCCAAGTGATGCCATAGATGTGGTAGTGACTGATATTATTGATGCAACTTCAATTTCGGACGTTGAGTATAGTACCGACAATGTGAGCTGGAGTGCCTGGACAGGTTCGCTCAATATTGGCACATTGGTTTCAGGTGGCGATTATTACATTTATCTGAGTGGTAACATCACCGACAATGCCAGCAATCCGGTTGTGAATACCGCTTCAGTAGCATCAAGTACAAATGACCCCAATTTAGAAAACAATACCTCTGCCAACAGCACTCCGCTGGATGAATCGGTTGACTTATCTATTTCAAAAACCGGCCCCGCTTCCGTAATCGCCGGAGAAACCATTACCTATAACCTGACGGTTAACAACCTTGACAATAATTATGACGCTACCAATGTTGTCATCACCGATATTATTGATGTTTCTTACATTTCAAATCCTGAATACTCATCAACCGGCTCAGACCCCTGGACCACCTGGACGGGAAGCCTCAATATCGGCACGGTCAACAGGCTGTCATCGGCAACCATCTACCTCCGTGGAACGGTTCTGCCATCGGTAACCGCCAATGTGCCCAATACCGCCACAGTCAGTACGCAAACCCCTGACAGGGACATGGAGAACAACACCTCTGCCACCTCCACTCCGGTTACCCGGCTGGCCGATGTTACCATTGTAAAAACGCTGGTGACAAACGCAGCAGATATAGTTGCCGGAGGAACCATACAATACAACCTGGCTGTTACGAACGCAGGGCCCAGCACGGCCTTTACAGTTGCCGCCATGGAGATGCCCGGAGAAGGGATAACACTCACCCGCTATTCGGGCAACAACGGCCAATCGTGGAATACCTGGCCTGCAGGCAGCAATGAAATTATTATAGGAACCTTTGATCCGGGTCAAACCACCAATATCCTGGTTGAAGCCCTGATAGCCATCGATAATTGCGGAACCATCACCAACACCGCATCGGTTTCAACTACAACGCCCGAATCCGATTACAACAACAACACCAGTGAACAGGTTACAGCCACAGCCCTCGATAAAACCGCTCCCACGCTCACCTGTGCCGGCAATATTACGGTAAACTGCCATTCATCCACTCATCCGGATAACACAGGTTATGCCTCCGCAACTGACAATTGTGACAGCCAACCAACCGTAACCTGGACCGATGTCAGAACAGATGGTTCGTGTACCAACAACTACACCATCGCCCGCACGTGGACAGCCACCGATGCCAGCGAAAACAGTTCAGTCTGTATGCAAATCATCACAGTACACGATATCACTCCACCAGTAATTACCTGTCCGGAAGATATAACCGTTCAGTGTACGAACCAGGTACCTGCCTGGGCTACCGATTATGCTTCCTTTGTTTTAGCTGGCGGAACGGTGACCGACAATTGTTCAGTCAGTTCAGGCATCACTATACAGCATGTCAGTGATGTGATTACAGATCAGACCTGTTCGAACCGCTATACCCTTACCCGCACCTATGCGGTCATTGATGAATGTGGCAATGTGAGTACCTGCCATCAGATCATCACGGTGTACGATGATACACCGGCGACCTTTGATACACCGGCCAACATTACTATCAGTTGCGGGCAGGATTACGAAAATTTAACCCTGACCGGCAATGTGACCTATATTGTGGATAATTGTGGAGGAACCAATCAAATCGTGACACACAGCGATGTGGTCTCCCTCGCCGGTTGCAATGGCACCGGAACAGTCACCCGCACCTGGACCGTTACCGACCAATGTGGCAATGCAGCAACAGGTGTGCAGGTGATTACGATAGTGGATACTACACCTCCGGAGATAACCTGTCCGGAAAATATCACAGTGACCGCCACGGCAGGTGAATGCACGGCAGATGTTACCATAGAAAACCCGACGGCAACAGACAACTGTACCGCTGTGGAATCCATCACTTTCAGCGGTGTGCGTTCCGATGCACTGGCGCTGAATGCTCCGTATCCGGTTGGTGTTACCACCATCACCTGGACGGCCACCGACGCCTGCGGAAACACAAGCTCAAGCTGCACACAGACCATTACCGTGAATGTCGTGCCTCCGACGCTTTCGGTAAGCGACACCTCAGCCACCGAAGGCGACAACCTCAACTTCGCCATCACCCTGAACCACGCCGCCTGCACTCCGGTAACCTTCACCCCGAGCTTTACGAATGTAACGACGACCAACGATGATTATACACAGACACCGATCCAGTACACGTACAATGGTACGGATTACTTCACCTGGACTTCGGGAGATATTACGATACCGGCAGGTACAACGAGTTTGACGTTTGTAGTACCGACCATAGAAGATATGCTGGCAGAAGATACCGAGACCTTCACGTTGACTGCCACGGTGAACTCAGGCAATACGAGCAACACCAGCGACAGCGGCACGGGTACGATACTTGACAACGATGCAGTAACTATCGCCATCAACGATGTGACGGTAGCCGAGGAAACCCCGGGTTATGCCACCTTCACGGTGACTTTAACCGGAGACATCCAGGATGCATTGACCTTGAGTTATACCACAGCCGACGGTACGGCATTGGCAGGCAGCGACTACACCACAACGGCTGGCACGCTGACGTTCCCGGCCGGCAGTGTAAGCGGAGCTACGCTGACGATAACTGTTCCGATTTTGGATGACAACATCGGAGAGCCAACAGAATACTACTATGTGAACCTGAGCGATATAGTGTTCAACGGCAGTGCCAGCTTCAGCGATGCACAGGGAATGGG
>JBLRXC010000098.1:0-11602 GCA_047920975.1 Bacteroidales bacterium
GTAATAATAATGCCATTTGCGACCGGAATTATCCGATTTCAAAACTACTGTTATTGTGCTTTCTATTCTGCCACTTTGCCATTTCTTGAGTATACCTTTCAATATCCTGGTTGAGATAATCACTTGTTGTTTTCATACTTGAATGGCCTACCATCCTGGAGATATTAGGTAATTGAATTCCAATTGATAATGACAAATTGATAAAAGTTTTTCGTCCACAATGCGAGGAAATACTTTTATCAATTCCTGCTTGCTTCATTATTTTTTTTAAATATCTATTCATTACCGGACCTGAAAAAACTTTAAAAACAGGTTGTTCATCAAAATATTTCTGTGGAATAAGCGCCTTTGCTTCTGGAATCAAAGGCATTATAGCAGGTTTACCATTTTTTTGTCTGCTATAGTATAAAATACCATCTTTAATTTTATTGTGTGTTAGAAGCTCCAGATCAACCAGACTAAGACCTGTATAACAGCAAAAAAGAAAACACTTTAATACACTTTCCTCACCTGGCTTTAAATTATGGTTTCCAGCATAAAATTTTTCAAGTCTTTCTAATTCATTCAATGTCAAAAATTCTTTGTTCCCTGGTATTCGTTGGAATTTATAACCCTTTATTGGATTATCCTCAATATACCCGTTATCTTTTGCTCTTGTTAACATTCCTTTGATAAAGGTAATTGATTTGGATACAGTGTTTTTATTGTTTCCCAGCTTATTTTTAATGAATCCTTCATAAGCTAAAATAAAGTCAAGAGTAATTTCACTAAATGTCAATTTTGGCCTGAATTGTTTCAGTTTTTTCAACTGACTGACGTAGCATTTGACTGTATTTGGTGACAGTGTACCCTTAATAAGCTCTAACTGCTGTTCGTAGAAGTCATAAAATGATTCACTGCCATAAACATGGTTTAAATAGTCTCTACGGAACCTGTCCAGGGTTATAATCTTTTCCTGAATGCGATGATCATAAATGACTTTTTTTGCTTTAATGAAAGCCTGGTCAATTAAAATATTTTTTGAAATATAATCAGGATCAGACCGGCTAACAGTCCCAGATTTAAAATGATTTGGGTTCACACAAATATTGACCGGGAAATATGTAAGTTTCCGGTCAATCGTTAATCTCAAAAAAATACTTTGAGAACCGTCTTTTTTTTTATAGTCCCGTAGAACTATTTTGATGGTCGGATTTGTTTTAGACATTGCTTAAAAATTAGTAAACAATTAGTAAACATTTTGCCTAAAACATTGAAAAAAAGAACTTTTTAAGTTAAACCCTAAAGTGATTAATCAACTAATTATGAAATAATTGGAGTTTTTGTTTCCATAACTTATTGACTATCAGTGGTACCACCTGGAATCGAACCAGGGACACACGGATTTTCAGTCCGTTGCTCTACCAGCTGAGCTATGGTACCATGATCGAATGAACATCTTTCAATGAAGGCGGCAAAGGTAATTACAAAATTTTATTATTGAAAAAATTTTTTCTTGTTTCCTTTTTATATGGAATGACCCGGCCGGGCCAGTCTCTTTCGGCTATGTGAGCAATACTGTTACCAATTATCGCTTAACAATCTTAATGGCCGATGTGCTGCCATCATGAAACAAGATGTTCACAAAATAGAGTCCATTTCGAAGTGAAGACATATCCACACAGGATAGCTGGTTATCAGTCTGAAGGATGGTCAATTCACCCATCTCATTGTAGATCATGAACCGGTCTATTTTATTGATTTGATCAGCGTGAGAAATATACAAAAACCGGGTAACCGGATTCGGGTAAACACTAATTGCCGGCAAGCCATCACTTCTGGCTATCCGGGTTGAAGTGCTTTCAAAATCAATTTTGGCAATAAATGGACGAACACCCTGAACATTGATATTGATGGTGTCAAAAGCAGCCCCGTCCCAGATAGTACCGGCAAGATACCAACTTCCGCCGGTTCCCGTTGTAACAGAATTAGCCCAGTCGTAAAGGCCTCCGCCGGCTACTTTGGCGTTCAGCATTTCACCTGCAGGACTGTATTTCAAGGTAAGAATATCGTACCCCAGATTATTACCTACCGTGGTAAAACCTCCTCCCCAGTCAATGACTCCCCTTTGAAACCCGGATAAGTAAATGTTTTTATCATCATCTGCAGCCATGAACATCACACTCCCGACAGTAGCATCACCAATAAACTGCTGGGAAGGCACTTCCGTGGCCCAGAGGAACTCACCTGCAGCATTCATTCTTGTCACAAAAAAGTCAAAACCCCATGAAGGACCATCCAGCAATATGTCTCCGAACTGAGTCGCGGTCATTAAGGCCCCCGCAAGATAGATGTGATCATCATCACAATAAACTATTTCCATTATCATCTATATCCATTGCAGAGAGTATGTTGACATCAAATTGATCAACCTGGTTGAGGAGGACACCACCGGCAGAAAATCTTTGGATCCTGGTTCCGGAGGTATAGTTCGATCCGGTGTAAATTTCATCATTGTTACCCACAGTTATTCTGAGATCGTCATTGTAAACGATGGATTCTGTCATGTTTTTATACCAAACCACTTCCAGTTCAGGATTTAACTTAACAAGATATATATTGATCCCATTTCCGTCCCAGTGAAGCGTATCTCCGGTTGAAAATGTGGTTTCCGAACGAATATGAACAGAGAGGATGAGGTTACCCCCTGAGTCGAACCGGGCATTTCCAGGCCCGGCTTTGCCTGTGATTTTGGTTCTGTCAATAAAATTTCCCTCATCATCATACAGTTGTATAAAAAAATCTCCCAGGGTGCGAACACCGTAAATTTCCTTTTTCTCATAATGACATATCCATGCCATCCGGTCATCAGAGCTTTTTACAACCAATGGTTTCAAAGATAAAAAATTGAAAGAACTGTCAACAGGATATGTCTTTACCCATACAAATGACTGAGCGGTTAAAAGTGATGAATGAAGGAAAGAAAAAATGAAAAATGCAATGATGATGGCAATCGTTAGTTTTTTGGATTTTTCATTTGTCTTCGTAAGGTTTTTAGGTATGATCGTAGAAATATTCATAGTATGTTTTATTTGATTGCAAACCTGTGTATCAGCCTGAAACAAAAGATGGATTTTTTTGTTCAGGATCAAGCCTCAAAGACCGGGACTTTCGCATTGATTTCAGTTTATTCGTTTTTTGATACCATGTGATCAAAACGCTTATTTTATGATTAAACCAGATAACTCCAATACTTTGATCAAAGAAAGGTTCAAAGGAGGCCCGGGAATTTTATCAATCGTCATCAGCGCATCAAATAATGAAGTTGCCCATTTTAAGTCATCAATCCGGAAAATTCATCATAAGTTTATGCCAATCAAAAGGAAAATTTTTTATATTTTTGCAATCCTTTAAAAATGAATATATAAACAATGGAAAAAGTTAAGGTATTGTTCATTTCTCAGGAAATCATTCCTTATCTACCCGATAGCCACATGGGCACAATTTCCCGTTACCTCCCTCAGGGTACCCAGGAAAGAGGAAGGGAAATCAGAACATTTATGCCCAGATTCGGTGCCATTAACGAAAGAAGAAATCAGCTTCACGAAGTTATCCGGTTATCCGGTATGAATCTCATCATTGATGACAATGATCACCCCCTGATCATAAAGGTGGCTTCTATTCAGCAGGCGCGCATGCAGGTCTATTTTATTGACAACGATGATTATTTTCAACGAAAATTCGTTTTCACTGATAAAAACAATAAATTCTTTGATGACAATGACGAACGGGCTATTTTCTTTTCAAGAGGTGTTCTTGAAACAGTTAAAAAACTGGGATGGCCACCCGATATCGTTCATTGCCACGGATGGATGACAAGCGTGATACCGATCTATATCAAAAAAGCTTTTAAGGATAATCCTGTTTTTACTGACGCCAAAGTCATTTATTCACTTTACAATGATGATTTTGAGGGAACTTTTAAGGCAGATTTTGCAAAAAAGATCAAGACAGATGGAATAACGAATAAAGATCTCGTGCAATATCAGAATCCCAATTATGTGAACCTCATGAAAGCCGCCATTGATTTCTCTGATGCACTGATCATTGGCGAGAATCCTATCAATGGACAGGTGAAAGCGTATCTTGAAAAAAGCTCCAAACCCCTGCTTATCCATTCCTCGCCTGATACCTACATCAGCGCCTATAATGAATTCTATGATCAGGTGCTGAAAATGGAATAATAAGATGATCAAAAATCAGTTTTAAAGTATATTTGAAAAAAGGCAAAATTTGAAAACAAATCCAACTGTCCGAACAGCTTTCTTCATTTCGGTCATCTTCTTCATAGTCATTGGATGTTCAAAAAAACCCGAGTCACTCATCGGTCTTGACCTGTTGGGGGATGGCAAACCTTTTGTCGGCTTTGATACTACCCTGTCGGTTTTGGGGTATTCACAAATTGAAGATTCCGTAATTTCAGATGAACTCTCCTATAACCAGCTTGGAAGTATGTTAACACCTGCATTTGGACTTACCAATGCCAGTCTTTTTATGCATTTGCGCCTGGCATCGCTTAATCCTGATTTTGGTACCAATCCGGTGAGTGATTCGATAATCTTTTCGATGGTTTACGAAGGCTCATATGGTAATTTAAATACCCAGCAGAACTTCAGGGTTTTCCCGGTAACGGAAGATTTTTATATTGACAGCACCTATTGGTCCAATGCTTTTTTCACCATTGATGATTCCAAGCTATTTGCCAATTATAATTTTATCCCTGACTTATCCGATCAAATGGTCATTGATACCTCCGGAGGTGTGAATGACACATCCTATCTTACAGCTTCATTACGAATTCCGTTTGATAACACTTTTGCCGAAACTATTTTTACCCTTGATCCGCAATATTTTGCATCGAACGATGCCTTTAAAGATGGATTCAAAGGGATATACATCAGGCCTGAGCATGCGCAAACAGCTGGTGAAGGAGCGATTTTGTCTTTTGACCTTCTCGATATCCGGTCTGATTTGACCATCTACTATAAACCAGATCCTGATTCTGCGCAACGGACTTTCAGGTTCATCATCAATTCAAATAACGCAAGAGTTGCCAGGTATGAACATGATTATTCATTGAGTACTGATCAAAATTTCATCAATCAGGTCATCAATGGAGACACAACACTTGGTTCAGAAAAGTTATATCTTCAGGGTCTCGGGGGAGTTCAGACAGTGATCAAAATACCTGGATTGAATGATTTGGCAGCAACAGGTAACATTATTATCAATGAAGCCAGGCTTGTTTTGCAGACCATGGAGTCCTCAGAGTATTTCGGTCCCACTGAAAGACTTGTGATGTTTAAATTCAATGAAAATAAATTAACCGAATTCCTTCCTGACCAGCTACAGGGTGATGGATATTTTGGAGGAAGTTTACAAAATACATCTGGTTCATATTGGTTCAGAATTTCTCTTCATAGCCAGAACATGATCAATGGCGAAACTGATTTTGGCCTCGTTATCTATCCTACCGGGAAATCCATCAGAGCCAATGAAACGGTTTTATATGGTTCAGAACCGTCCCAAAGTGGGCATCTCAGGCTCGAAGTGATTTATACCAGGATCAATTAACCAGTAAACTTTTAGGTTTTTTCCTGATTAATGGGTTAACTTTGCACGATTTTAACTGAAAATTGTATGTGTGGAATAGTAGGATATATTGGCTCCAAACAAGCTTTCCCGATCCTGATGAAAGGGTTGTACCGACTAGAATACCGGGGGTATGACAGTGCCGGAATTGCACTGCTCAACGGAAAACTTAACATGTATAAGCGGCAGGGCAAGGTTTCTGACCTGGAAGATTTTGTAAAAGGCAAAGACACTACGGGAACCATTGGTATCGCTCACACCCGCTGGGCCACACATGGAGAACCCAATAATGAAAATGCCCACCCGCATCTCTCGCAATCCGGAAACCTGGCCATCATACACAACGGAATCATCGAAAACTATTCATCCATAAAAGAAGAATTAAAATCACGTGGTTATCATTTTAAAAGTGATACAGACACTGAAGTTTTGGTGCAATTGATTGAGGATATTAAAATTCATGAAAATGTTGATTTGGAAGAAGCTGTGCGTATTGCACTCAATCAGGTGGTAGGCGCATATGCCATTGTCCTTGTTTCGAAAGATGAGCCTGACATACTGGTGGCTGCCCGCAAAGGAAGCCCACTTGTGGTGGGAATTGGTAAGGATGACTTTTACCTTGCATCCGATGCTGCCCCTATCATTGAATACACACAGGATGTAGTTTATATCAATGACGAAGAGGTTGTTTTGGTAAAAAAGGGTGAAAAAATCAAAATCAGGACCATCAAAAATAAGGTCAAGACACCATATATTCAAAAGCTTGAGATGAACCTTTCCCAGATTGAAAAAGGTGGTTTTGAGCACTTTATGCTTAAAGAAATCTTTGAACAGCCTACATCCATCCTTGACAGTATGCGTGGAAGGGTTAATGCTAAGGAAGGGTTTGTCAAGCTTGGAGGAATCAGCGATTACGAGCAGAAATTTGTCAATGCACGAAGGATCATCATTGTAGCCTGCGGCACCTCATGGCATGCCGCCCTCGTGGGAGAGTATCTTTTTGAAGATCTGGCAAGGCTCCCGGTTGAGGTTGAGTATGCATCGGAATTCAGATACCGCAATCCGGTTTTGTCAGAAGATGATATTGTAATTGCCATATCCCAGTCGGGTGAGACTGCCGATACGCTGGCCGCTATTGAATTGGCCAAATCGAAAGGCGCCACCATCATTGGAATCTGTAATGTGGTGGGATCCTCAATTGCCCGCGCAACGGATGCCGGAAGCTATACCCATGCCGGACCTGAGATTGGAGTTGCCTCAACCAAAGCCTTTACCGCTCAGGTTACCGTACTCACCCTGATGGCTTTGAGGGTTGCACAGATGAAAGGAACCATTTCAAAATCCCGTTTTCACCTGCTGCTGAATGAGCTTGAAAAAATTCCTGAAAAGGTAATGGAGACCCTAAAGTTAGATAGTCAGATCAAAGAGCTTGCAAAAATGTTCATTTATGCGCGTAACTTCCTTTACCTGGGCAGAGGGTATAATTTTCCTGTGGCCATGGAAGGAGCATTGAAACTCAAAGAGATCTCCTATATTCATGCTGAAGGATATCCCGCTGCTGAAATGAAACATGGCCCCATAGCGCTGATCGATGGTGAAATGCCTGTGGTAGTGATCGCCACCAACAGAGGAACTTATGACAAGGTGATCTCCAATATCATGGAAGTAAAAGCCAGAAGAGGCAAAATCATTGCTGTCGTTACCAAAGGCGACAAAGAGGTTAAAAAGCTGGCAGATTTTGTCCTAGAAGTCCCCGAAACGGAAGAGCAACTTGTACCTTTGGTAGCAACCATTCCGCTCCAGTTGCTATCCTACCATATTGCGGTGCTGCGCGATTGCAATGTGGATCAGCCAAGAAATCTTGCAAAATCGGTAACAGTTGAATAGTGCTTTCCAATTCTGATTGTGGAAATTCTGCTACTGGCTTTGCTTCAGTTTCCGATCAGATTCCCTTTTTTACCTGATCCCAGTTCACCAGGTTCCAGAAATCGGAAATATAATCAGGTCTTCTGTTTTGTTTATCCAGATAATAAGCATGCTCCCATACATCGCAGGTGAGCAGGGGAGTCATCCCGTCCCGGAGAGGATTTCCGGCATTGCTTTCCTGAACGATCTTCAGTTTGCCGTCTTTATCCCTGACAAGCCATGCCCAGCCGGATCCGAACAAGGTAGCTGCAGCCTTGGTAAACTGCTCTTTAAAAGAAGCAAAAGAACCAAAAGATGCAACGATAGCATCCTGCACAGTTCCTTTGGGCTCGCCACCGCCACCGGGTGTGAGGCAATGCCAGTAAAAAGTATGATTCCAGACCTGGGCGCCATTATTGAAAATACCACCGGTTGATTTCTTAATGATCTCTTCAAGCGACTTCCCGTCAAATTCTGACCCCGGAACGAGGTTATTCAGGTTGGTTACGTAAGCCTGATGATGTTTGCCATAATGGAACTCAAGCGTCTGCTTTGAGATGAAGGGTTCCAGCGCATCCATTTTGTAAGGCAGTGGGGGTAATTCGAATGACATAATAAACTAATTTTAAGGTGAATATATGTTTAAATTGCTGTTAATCTTTGCTTTCAAAAAGAGTAATTGCAACTTTAAAAACCGGATCAATCTTTAGATAAAGGGGATAAAATCCTTCATTATCAAATAAATTTCGTCCGATATATGCTTTTAACATAGTTTTAATACGGTCTGATGAAGCTCTGAATGCATCTTCATCGGTTTCAAATCCATTCTGATGGATATAATCTCCAAACTCCTTTAATAAAACAGGTGTAATTTCAAATTGTTTATCGAACAATTCAAAATGGGAATAGACTTGCAAAGCCTTCCTGTTTTGATCGGTATATTCAAAAGCAAACCTAAATATTAGTCCTCTCCGTAAGAGGCGGTTGAACAACTGATAATGACTGCCCTCTTCCAAAGAAATAATGCTGTCGGGCAAAATTCCACCCCCACCGAGAACTATTTTTCCATCGGGAGTCATGAACCGGAGCGTATCATCAGGAGAAATACTGGCTATGCTGTCTTCTGATGCATCATATGAATGGTAGGCAGATGCATAATATTCTTCAAAACCATTCTCTTTCCTGAAGGGTTTCTGAATGCTGCGGCCTGTCGGAGTGAAGTAACGGGCAACCGTAAGCCTTAAAGCAGACCCGTCTGCTAAATCAAGTTGTCTTTGAACAAGGCCTTTACCAAAGGACCTCCGTCCCAGGATCATTCCGCGATCATTATCCTGAATAGCACCGGCAAGGATTTCACTGGCCGATGCGGAACCTTCGTCAATCAATACGATTAACCCGGTATTTACCAAACTTCCTTTGCCTGTGGCATAAAACGACTCCCGCGGTTGTCTTCGTCCTTCGGTGAAGACAATCAATGTCCCTTTCTCAAGGAATTCGTCCGCAACATCAATGGCTGCCTGCAGATATCCTCCGGCATTTCCTCTCAGATCAAGAATCAGCTGAACCATACCCTGATCTGACAATTTTTGGACAACCTCTCTGAATTCTTTGTATGTGGTGGCAGAAAATTTGTTCAATTTGATATAACCAACATTTTCTAGAGGCATGTAGGCAATATCCACACTATAAGTTGGAATCACGTCGCGGGTGACAAGGTATTCCTGAAGTTCATCCAAATCCCGCCGAAAGACGGATACTTTAACAATTGATCCACGCTTTCCCTTGAGTTTTTTCATAGCACCCCGGTTGTCAATTCCAACACCAGCTACCAGTGTGTCATCCACTTTAATGATCCGGTCACCGGCGAGTAAGCCGGCTTTTTCAGAAGGACCACCGGGAATTGCATGAATTACAAGTATGGTATCACGTTCAATCTGGAACTGAATGCCAATACCCTCAAAACTTCCTGTCAGGGGGTCGTTTACCTCCTGGAAGTCCTCGGCTTTAATGTATTGCGAATGAGGATCCAGCTGGTTGAGAATACCTTTGATCCCATTTTCAATGATATCTGCCCTGTTCACAGAATCAACGTACTCTTTCTCTATAAAATTAAGAATGTCATTCAGCTTATCATAACGGTTCATCTTTACATGAAACCATTGGGGATGAGAAGTTACCGGCACTAACCGGTGACCCAGAAATATACCGGCAATCAGGGTAATCGAAAGAATTACCGGCAAGTAGATGGCAAGTTTGTTTTTCAATGATCCTCTTTTAGTTCTGCGAAATTACATATAATCTACCAGATTTCGTCAAATCTATTCATTCACAGGATGATATAACTGAGAACTATTGTAGGCTCCAAATACACCAAGTCCATCGGTGAAGTTAGAGTAAATGAGAATAGGTTCAGCAAATGGATTATCACCCTGATAGTTTTCCAGTGAACGGTGAAACCTGTAATAATGCTCATCGGTTGAGAGGAGCGTCAATCTTAATCCCTTAATGATCGTTTCCCCATCATATATAGCGCCGTATGTCCAAAATTCACCCTCCAGAACAAATGTTTTCCCGTCTCTGCCACCCACATCAATCAACGATTCACCATAGTTGAAATATACCGGGGTTTCCCATTCATAAGGAGGTTGCCACGGATATTGTTCACTTATCAATGCGGTAACATCAACCCTGTAGTAGTCAGGACTTCCCTGCGGATCATCAAATTCAACGCGTACTTTGTATCCGGAGTTATACTGACCCTCTACTAAAACCAATGCTGTCATGCGGATGGAGGTATTCAACGGAGGAATCTGACATTTTCCAATGGTATGATATCCATCAGGAGTTGTTACCTGCAACTCATAGCTTTGACCTGAAACAACCTGAAAATTATCTAATGAAGCTGTATAAAACCGATTCTCATAATCATAGGGAACTGCCAGCGTTTGAAAACCCGGTGCAATGAATGTCACAACAGCATTGTCGACCCACTTAGGCTCATAGTAATATGAAGGGTTACCTAAAGTTTCTGACAGTGTAACGCGCACGATGATGCTATCCGATTGAGGCGAAATGTAGCTAAAAACAACAAGTTTGGGTTGTATTCCTGAAATATCATCATTCCTGACAACATCTTCGCATGCCTGGAGTAATAATGTCGAAAGCAAAATGGCATGAAAGCCGTAAACTAATTTATTCATGGCAAATCTTTTAAAACTTAACTGAATATGAAACAGATGGGATCATGGGGAAAATGGATATTTGCTTCAATACCCTCTGATCTGCTTTGTTATATCCGATAAAATAAAAAAAAGGATTTTTACGGTTGTAAAGATTATAAACGCTGACCTCCCATGTTCGGCTACTTTTCGACTTATGCTTGATAAACTGAACACCGGCATCAAAACGGTGGTAAGCCGCCATCCTGAAACTGTTTTTTTCTCCGTAATCATTCACATAGCCCCAATACATGTAACTGAAATCATTTTCGTTTATCTGATGCGGAAATGGCATATATTCTCCGATTGGAAGCGTAATGGCGTTTCCTGTACCATAAACCCAGTTGGCTGAAAATACTACTGATTCTGACAGTTCATATATACCTACTACAGAGATGTCATGCCTTCTGTCGTACCTGGGATAGAATTTTTTACCGAAATTGATCTCGTCAAACTGCCATTGAACCCATGATAGCGTGTATCCAATCCAACCCGTAAATTTTCCGGTTTTCCGCTGTATAAGGAACTCCGATCCATATGCCCATGCCTGGCCGGACGTTACATTGGATTCCCAGGCAATTTGTTCCGCTTCTGCCGGATCATTGATCAGCAGGAAGTTTGCTCCTTCCCGATAGGTCAATACATTGTCCGACTTTTTGTAATAACCTTCCAATGATACCTCAAAGTTTTTATTCTTTAGGTCTTTTGCAAGACCCAATGCAACCTGACGACTAAATTGCGGAGGCACATTACGGTTACTGGGCACCCACAAGTCAGTTGGTAAGCCAATACCGGTGTTGGATAATAAATGAACATACTGATTCATCCCGGCATAGGAGGCTTTTATG
>JBLRXC010000099.1:0-11446 GCA_047920975.1 Bacteroidales bacterium
CTTTTAAGAGAAATTGAATAACCTGCTCATCGTTTCCTGTCTTTTCAGCATATTCAGGATACCTGCCTGGATTGGGCAGAGCCCGGCAATCAAACACAAAGCCGCCGCCATGTCCGGAAGGGTCTTTTGGTATCCCGGATTTTTTATAGGAAAAACTGTTAATCTCAAGTGTGAGTCCTGTTTTTGGCGGTTCTGATCCGGGATTTTTGGATACAAGTGCCTGGAGGTATTGTTTAAGGTTTGGCAGGGTTAACGCGAGTTGCTTATGATCAAGCAACCATCTGAGGTTACTGAGTGCAAATCCGGCACTCTCCATGAAATGTGGTTTTTGTTCAAAGAAGCCCCTGAAGCCATAGGCACCAAGGACCTGGAGGGTTCGGATCAATACAAATCCGTAATAATGATCGAGAAATTCCTTTTTGTTTATGGTTAGTCGCGCTGAAAGTAAATCAAGGTAATAATGAAGTACCTCCTCACGAAATTCATTAGATAGATTTGCTTTGGCCTGAAAGAGTAATGATGCGGGGTCGTATTGCAAGGCTCCCTTCCGGCCTCCCTGATAATCAATGAACCAGAGCTTGCCCTCGTGAACAAGAATATTTCTTGCCTGAAAATCGCGGTACATGAAATGACTTGAATCTGCTGTTAACAGGTAGCCAGATAGCCTCTCAAAGTCATCCTCCAGTTTCTGTTCATCAAAATGGACGCCTGAAGGCTTCAAAAAGTAATACTTGAAATAATTGAGATCCCACATCATGGCCAGGCGGTCGAATCTATCTTTTGGATAGCAATAACTGTAATCCAACCCTGTAGCGCCATCCAGTTGAAACCTGATCAGTTCCTCTACCGATTTTTTGTACAGCGTCCTGATATTTCCGGGTAACTCATTGTCTTTCTCCCCCTTTTCCAGAAGTTCAAAAAGTGACATATTTCCCAGGTCTTCCTGCAGATAAATGTTTTCTTTTTCATCCTTTGCAAGGATTGCCGGAACGTGCAGTCCCCGTTTCCGGAAATGTTCAGAAAAGTAAAGGAAGGCTTTTGTTTCGTGAAGGTCTTCACCGATGGTTCCTATAACATTGGTGTTGTTTCCTGTTATTCTGTAATAGGCGCGGTTTGATCCCGATCCCGTCAGTTTTTTCATCGCTGTGGGCGGCTGTCCTGCGAAATACCTGTATAAACCGGCCAGTAGAATTTCTTTGGAACTGCTCAATGGATTCAATTTAGGGCTACAAAGGTAGTGAATAGTAGATGAGCACAGAATTCTTTTGCTAAAAAAGGATTTGGAAGTGCATTTTAACTCTTAGAATTGCTATATTTGCCAACTGAAAAAGTAATGGGATCAATAATATTTATAAAATATGTCAAAATCACCCACTGATATTCTGAAAGAAGCCATTCTGCTCGAAAAGAGGGGCAAAGCGTTTTACTCCACTGTTGCAGCCCAGAGCAAAAGCGAGGCTGCGAGGAAAATATTTACGATGATGGCTGAGGAAGAGGATGAACACATCCGGTTTTTATCAAAACAGTTTAAGGCTTACACTTCCGATCATAAATTTCTAAAACCCGATGCCCATGAAGAGGATCCCAATGAGGAGACGGTAATGAAGATTTTGTCGGATGATATCAAAAAAGAGATCTCTGCCGCAAGTTTTGAAGCAGCAGCGATTTCTGCTGCAATGGATTTTGAGACAAGGGCAGTAAAGATCTATTCCGACCGTGCCAAAGAGGCCACCGACCCAATGGAGAAAGAGGCTTATCAGATGCTTGCCGATTGGGAGAGCGGACATCACAGGCTTTTGCACAGGCTCAATGAAGACCTGAAGGAACAGATATGGAACGATAATAGTTTCTGGCCGTTCTAATACGGCACAGAACTGCACGTTATTGAGAATGGTGATCCGGATTCAAAGGGCGTTGCCGGCATGACCCTCGCAGAGCAAATAAACAATTTTAACCGAGCCCTGGAGTTGGATACTGAACTTCCTGAAGGGATTTTGGTCATGAATCCATTCCAGGATCCGGTTGCTTTTGGTCTTTCAAAAACTTTTAATGACCTTTACTTTTCTGATAACGGGAAGCGGATTCTTATTCTCGGGATCAATCCCGGACGTTTGGGTGGTGGTGCAACGGGCATTCCGTTCACCGATCCAGTGAAATTGCAGGATATATGCGGGATTTCCAATGAAATGAAACAGGTGACAGAACCTTCGGCAGGATTTATTTACGATATGATTGATACATTTGGAGGTCCATCTGTGTTTTATTCCAGGTTTCTTATCCAGGCTGTCTGTCCGCTTGGATTTATGAAAGAGGGCATCAATTACAACTATTATGACGATAAAGAACTTCAAAGAGTTGTTTATCCCTTCATCCTAAAGTCGCTGAAAATCATTTGCAGTTTTCATGTTGACACTAGTGTTTGCTATTGCCTGGGCATGGGAAAGAATTTCCGGTTCCTTCAACAGCTAAATGAAAAGGAGCGTTTATTCAGGAAAGTAATTCCTCTGCCGCATCCACGCTGGATCGTTCAATACCGCCGCAGGCAATACGAAGAGTTCATTCAGTTATACCTGAAAGCGCTGAGCTGAGACCAAGTTATTATCTCTTACTGAATGTACAAAAAAAGCGAAAAGGTTTTGAATCTTTTCGCTTCATAAAGAGAGCTATGAAAAAAATTTATGAATAGATGTTGGGTTGGATAATTACCATTGATTTCTGATCCTCCTTGTATTCAGGTGGAAGAAAATTCTGATTGCTTTTATCAAGGATGAATGAGCCGTAATGGTTTTCGAGGTTAATGACCCAATAAAACCCATCCTGCTGATTTTTTACCATGAAGTAGAAGTCGCTGATTTGATGTACTATTGTCTCTTTACTCATATTTACCTTCCCGTCTTGCTTTAGTTTGCAATGAGGAACATTCAAAAACCATACAAAGACCTAAAGTTCATAAATTCAGCGTGTTGTGAAAAATATGGTTTCTCAAAACGGGAAAAAAATGCTGGCATGGGAATGAAAGTCTGAAAGAGAGCAGTTGACTTTTGTATTGCCAGTGTGGTTTAATTTGACCGTACCCGCTTGCTATATGAACCATCCTGATGGAAAATTGTTGAAAAGGTTTTCCCTTGCAGTATCCTTTTTGAGACATAGGATTATTTTGAATAAAATTTATTAAGGATTTAAATCTACTGAAAATGACTAAAATTTTTTTTTATCTGATGGCAGCTGTTCTGCTTTTTATATTACCTGGAACTGTTTATTCTCAGGGTATTGTGATATCCGCAAGTGAATCAGCAACCCCTGAACCATCTGCCATGCTGGATGTTGAATCCACCGGCAAAGGATTTCTTCCACCACGTATGACAACAACTCAGAGAAATGCAATTCCAGGTCCGGCAGCAGGGTTGGTTGTTTATGACACACAGGCGGGATCCCTTTTCATTTTCGATGGAAGTGCATGGGTGGCTTTAGCTACAGGAACCGGAAGCAAGTGGATCCAAAATGGAAACAATATTTACAGAAGCACTGGAAACGTTGGAATCGGGACCAATACCCCCTCTGCAACTTTCCACACTATTGAGACAATTGGAGGAAATGGGAATGTTCTTTTTGAGGGGTCTTTTAAGGGGTCCGGTGCAGGTATCACCCCGGCTGAAGGTCAGGGCACCAGGATGCTGTGGTATCCTGACAAAGCCGCTTTCAGAGCCGGTCGTGTTTCAGTAAGCCAATGGAATATATCAGGTATTGGTAACTATTCATCCGGTTTCGGATTCGACGCCATGGCTACAGGAGATTACTCGGTTGCCATGGGTAGCTCTACCGAAGCTACCGGAGCATATTCTTTTGCAACAGGCTTATATAGCATCGCGGCCGGAGTCGGATCTACAGCGATGGGAACCAACACTATAGCAGATGGATTCCGCAGCACTGCATTCGGAAATGAAACCTTTGCTTTTGGAGATTTCTCCACAGCTTTTGGATTCTCATCTTCTGCACTCGGCAACAACTCCACAGCCATGGGTTACCAATCCACAGCGCTTGGAAATACATCTATGGCCTGGGGTTTCGAAACAACTGGTTCCGGAAATTATTCTACTTCCTGGGGTCTTCAGACCAATGCGATGGGTTTCGGGTCTACCTCCTGGGGCAATAATTCAAAAGCGCCGGGTAACTTCGCTACTTCCATGGGAACTTCAACCACTGCTGCTGCGCTCAATTCCGTTGCTTTGGGCCGGTTTAATGTCGGAAATGGAAATGCTTCAACATGGGAGAACGCAGATCCACTATTTGAAATAGGCATCGGAACCTCTTCTTTGGACAAGAAGAATGCATTTACCGTGCTCAAGAACGGCCGGATTGGTATTGGAACCGCTACACCGCTAAGCATGGTTGTTGTTGCCGAACATGAAGGCAGTGTGGGTATGCACCTGCTCGGCAACGACAACTATTTCAGGAGCAACTCCTGGGAATTCGGCTCTGCCGGCTCTTATCCTTCAGTTGGTGTATTAACCGGCGATTTTGTTTTAAAATCACCGGGTACCTTCTATTACGTGTTCTGGACCACTTACTTTAAACCGGTTACCGATAATACAGTCACTCTGGGAACCTCTGCATATCGCTGGAGTACTGTTTATGCAGCCAACGGCACCATCAACACTTCCGATGAACGGGAAAAAACCAACATATGCGACACCAGCTACGGGTTGAAAGAAGTGATGCAGTTGCGTCCGGTCTCTTATGAGTGGATAGACCGGCCGGAAGAGGGGCAGAAGCTTGGTTTTCTTGCACAGGATCTTTTAGAAGTTATCCCCGAAGTTGTCGCTGCCAAAGAAAAAATAATTGACCGTGAAACCGGTGCAGCACATTATGTGGATGCTGAGCGGCTTGGTGTATATTATGCCGACATCATCCCTGTGCTGGTTAAGGCCATTCAGGAACTTGAAATCAAGGTGGAATCCCAGAGAGAGGAGATCAGGGGGCTAAAGAACCAAAGAGGGGTGCATTGATCCGCTCATGGTAATGAGCCTTCCCAATGGCTTTTGAATTTTCTTCTCTGATAAAGGTTTAATTGGTTCTCAGGAAACATCCTTGAAGATGGACTTGCTTCATTGATTATAGCATTGCGTGAAACACCATAGAATAAATGCCATCATAAACAGATATTCAGGACAAACCTGTCCTATGTGGTAGAAAAGTGTTAAAAAATTGTTAAATCATTCATGTTTCCGGCGGTAACCGAACCATTTTTAACCGCTCCAATAATTCTCTTGCCTTTGGTACCAAAAATACTGAACGAATGCGAATCACAAGTGGCGGAAGCGTTGGTATAGGTTCAACAAATCCTTCTGACAGGTTAACCATAAATTAAACGGAGGATGAAAATGCCCTGAGAGTCGTGGTAGGCACTACTACACGCTTCAGAGTTTATTCAAGCGGTGGTGTGGGAATCGGATCCAATATGGTAAGCAATCCGCCACCGGCAGGGTACCTTGCGGTGAATCAGGGAATTTCGATTGGAACAACTGACCCTGCATCCTGTCAGCTTAGGCTCAGCTCCGATTTGGCTGCCAAACCTACGAGCAGTTCCTGGACTATCTTTTCTGATGCCAGGCTCAAAAAGAATGTTCAAACCATTGAAAATTCGCTGGATAAATTGCTTGCCCTGCGCGGCGTAAGTTATCAATGGATTGATCCAACTACTCAAGGCGATATGGATGGAACCTACACCGGTATGATCGCCCAGGAGGTGGAAAAAGTTTTCCCTGAATGGATACGCGAAGATGCCAATGGTTTTATGACACTCACCGTTATAGGGTTTGAAGGCATTGTCGTTGAGGCCCTGCGCGAGTTAAGGGAGGAGAAGGATGCGGAATTTAAAAACCTTAAAGAAGAGAAAGATAGGGAAATTGAAGCACTGAAAGTGGAAACCAGGAAATTGGAGACAGTCAGTGAAAGGCTGCAAAATGAGAAAGACCACGAGATTGCCAGGCTCTCTGCCCGCCTCCAGACCCTCGAATTCGGCCTTGCCCAACTGCTCAAACAACAGGAAATGGCCTATTCACAGGCAGAGTAAATGAATTCTCAAATGAAGTCTACTCCCAAGGTGTAGTGATCATTGGAGATCCAGGAGCAATTCCTGGCACCCGGTTATGCCCACTATACAATCATCTGAAAAGATTTTTGTTTCATGTATGACGCAGTCACCGCGAAATGCTATGAAATAAACTGAATCTCAGCGTTGTCAGGTTGCGAAAAGTTTACCAATCCTCACCGACAGGGTTGCTAAGATAATCGCTAACTTTGCTCAAAATTGTTCTGATGATCCGATTTCTCGTTTTTCTGCTGATTTTTTCATTGGCACAACGTGTTCTTACACAAATTCCCCCGGGATATTACGACAGTGCTGACGGACTGGTTGGAGAAGATTTGAAGGATGCTCTGCACCAAATCATCAAAGGCCATACAACCTATTCATATGCAGCTATCAAGGACATTCTGAAGGAGACCGATGAAGACCCGGCCAACTTCAACAATGTGATTCTGCTCTATACCGGGCGTTCGCAGGACAAAAATACCTTTGGCGGCGGACCCGATGACTGGAACCGGGAGCATGTGTGGGCCAAATCGCATGGTGATTTTGGAGATGTGCCACCCTGTGGTACCGATCTTCACCACATTCGCCCTACAGATGCATCGGTCAACAGCGACCGTGGAAATAAAGACTTTGACAATGGCGGTGTTCAGCACCCTGAAGCCACGGGATGTTATTATACTGCCAGTTCGTGGGAGCCGCGGGACGAAGTGAAAGGCGATGTGGCCCGAATGATCTTTTACATGATGGTGAGGTATGAAGGAACCGATGGGGAACTTGACCTGGAGGTGGTTGACTGGGTAAATTCTGCCCCAGAGCCACACCATGGGAAATTTTCTGCCCTATACCAGTGGCATCAGGATGATCCACCCGATGCCTTTGAGATCAACCGCAATGATGTGATCTATTCATACCAGAACAACCGGAACCCGTTTATTGACCATCCGGAGTTTCTGATTCTGATCTATGATCCGACCAACGCTGTGAAGGACAGTCATGCCAATTCCTTCTCCCTCTATCCGAATCCGACCAGTGACATAATCCATTTAAGAATACCTGAAATAAAACCAACCGCTGCCATGGTTGTGATCAGAGACCTGACGGGGAAAGAAGTATATTCTGAAAATTTTGGTTTTACAGGGAGAGAGGCCTCAATAAATATTTCGGAATTAAGCAGAGGCTTGTATTTTATAAGCTTAGGATTTTCTGATAGGTACTACATAAACAAGTTGGTGATTGGCGGCAGGTAAAGTCGTTTCCAAAGTCTCAATTTTAGTTAACTTTGCCCCCTCAAAATTGAAAAATTTATGTTTGAAGGTTTATCGGAAAGACTCGAACGGTCGTTCAGGATTCTGAAGGGGCACGGGCATATTTCAGAGCTGAATGTTGCCGAAACGTTGAAAGATGTTCGAAGGGCACTATTGGATGCCGATGTTAGCTTTAAAATATCAAAAGAATTTACAGATACTGTCAGGGAAAAGGCGCTTGGTCAGAAAATTCTTACATCAGTATCTCCAGGCCAGTTGATGGTGAAGATTGTCCATGATGAACTGGCTTTACTCATGGGTTCAGATTCACAGGACATTAACCTGAAAGGAAATCCGGCGATCATTCTGATTGCGGGATTGCAGGGATCCGGTAAGACCACTTTTTCAGCCAAACTGGCCAATTTTGTAAAATCCAAACGCGGAAGAAACCCTCTTTTGGTTGCCGGTGACGTGTATCGTCCAGCTGCTATAGATCAGTTGAAAGTGCTGGGTGAGCAGATCGGGGTCAAGGTCTACACCGAAGAAGGGAGTAAGGAGCCTGTTAAAATCGCCAAAAATGCCATCGCGCATGCCAGAGAATTTGGTCATAATGTTGTAATCATAGATACCGCCGGACGTCTGGCTGTGGATGAGGAGATGATGCATGAGATTGCAGCGATCAAACAGGCCGTAAACCCACAGGAAACCCTCTTTGTGGTGGATTCAATGACCGGCCAGGATGCAGTCAACACCGCCAAAGCCTTCAACGACAGGCTGGATTTTGAGGGCGTGGTGCTCACCAAGCTGGATGGAGATACCCGTGGTGGTGCAGCTCTGACCATTAAGGCAGTGGTTGACAAACCCATCAAATTTGTCGGGATAGGGGAGAAGATGGATGCCATCGACCAGTTCCACCCTTCAAGAATGGCCGACCGGATCCTGGGTATGGGTGACATCGTCTCTCTGGTTGAGAAAGCCCAGGAGCAGTTTGATGTGGAAGAGGCCCGTAAATTGCAAAGAAAGATTGCCAAGAACCAGTTCAATTTCAACGATTTTCTAAACCAGATCAAGCAAATCAAGAAGATGGGCAATGTGAAGGATCTGATGGGAATGATACCCGGGATGGGAAAAGCTATGAAAAACATGGATATAGATGATGATGCTTTCAAAGGGATTGAAGCCATTATCTATTCCATGACCCCTGCCGAAAGAGATGATCCCGGTTTGTTGAACGGTAGCCGCCGGAAGCGTATCGCTATGGGTAGTGGAACGGATATTCAGGAGGTGAATCAACTGATCAAACAGTTTGGCGAGACCCAGAAAATGATGAAAATGATGTCGGGAGGGAAAGGAAAAAATATGATGCGGGCCATGGCCAATATGAAGAATATGCCGCGGAGGTAGGGGACTGCTTGCTGGTTGCGAAGAGCGGAGAGCAGAGCGTGGAAAAGCTGAGAGGCTGGGCAATGTGCAACATTGTGAATAAATGTGAACTGAAAAAATGTTGCTCGTTGCTTGTTGAGAACTGGCAATTGTTAAATGGTTAAATTGATAAATTATTGAAGAACAGCTAAGGACTTAATGCTAACGGCTGGCTAGAACTCGCAAAAGGCTAAAAGCCAAAAGCTAAAGGCATGGTTGAAACTTAGAACAGTGAACTCAACTTCAAACTTCAAACATCGAACTGAGGATAGAGAACAGAGAAATGAAACTAATTGACGGAAAAGCGACAGCAAATCAGATTAAACAGGATATAGCAGCCGAAGTAGCGGGTATTATTGACAGTAATGAGAATCCACCCCACCTTGCGGCTGTTCTTGTTGGTCATGACCCGGCGAGTGAGACCTATGTTGCCGGTAAGGAGAAAGCCTGTCAGGAAGTAGGCATTACTTCATCCCTATACAGATTACCAGAAGATGCAACAGAAAAGGAGTTGCTTGATCTGGTTGGTTTCCTGAACAATGACCGCGAAGTAGACGGCTTTATCGTTCAGTTGCCACTCCCAAAGCACATCGATGAAAACAAAGTGATCCAGCATATCAATCCGGCCAAAGATATTGACGGGTTTCACCCAATGAACAGGGGACGGATGGCTATGAACCTGCCGTCGTACCTGCCTGCAACACCTTTTGGTATCCTGCAACTGATTGAGCGGTATAAGATTGAGACGGACGGGAGAAGAGTGGTAGTCATCGGGCGCAGTCATATTGTCGGGTCTCCGGTCAGTATACTGCTTTCGAGAAAGACTTATCCGGGTAATGCCACAGTAACTTTATGTCATAGCCGGACACCCAACCTGAAAGATCTTACACTGGAGGCAGATATTCTTATTGTGGCGATCGGATCCCCTTTGTTTGTAAAAAAGGATATGGTGAAAGAGGGTGCTGTTGTGATAGATGTTGGGATTCACAGGGTTCTATCGGAGGATACGAAATCAGGATTTAAATTGATTGGGGATGTTGATTTCGATGCAGTTTCAAGAAAAGCATCCCTGATAACCCCGGTGCCCGGAGGAGTCGGCCCCATGACCATTGCATCGCTGCTTGTGAATACAATGCAGGCATATAAGAAAGAGATCTATCAGTAAACATCTGAATCAATAACCTGAGATAAAATCATGAAAAGACTTTTCTTTCACTTCTTTTTTTTAGTCTCACTTGCATTGTACGGATTGGTCGTTTTATCGCAATCCGGACCTGTACTCATCATTGATTACCCTGCAATGGCAGATCATTTCAGTGCTATTCCAAAAGAGGTTGAGGAGACTTCCGGCCTGATCCACTATATGGATGACATCTGGACGCACAATGACAGTGGCGGATTGCCCGAGATCTACCGGATCAGCCCCAAAACAGGCAAAATAACCCAGCGGGTCACCATTGCAAATGGCAAGAATATTGACTGGGAGGATATTTCGCAGGATGAATCCTATATCTATATTGGCGATTTTGGAAACAACAGAGGTAACCGGCGTGACCTGAAAATCTATAAAATAAAAAAGGCAGAAATCACTGATGCAAAGAAAGTGACTGTCAATGCAGATGTGATAGGGTTCTCATATTTTGATCAGACCAGTTTTGATGCAGATAACCGGGACCACAATTTTGATTGCGAATCGCTGATTTCGTATGGCGATTCATTGATTATATTCACAAGAAACCGGAATGACGGCCGAACCAGGATGTATAAACTTCCCAAAACTCCCGGTAAATATGAAATAAGTCCCATTGCGGATTTTAACACTGACGGTCTTGTTACCGGGGCAGATTACAGTGATCATACCGGTAATCTCGTATTGATTGGTTACAAGGAACGGGTTCCCTTTATTTGGTTATTCAAAGGATTCACCGGCAACTCCCTTGAATCTCCGGCCATTTACAGGTTCAATTTTCCCCGCATGAAAGGATACCAGACGGAAGGTATTGCATGGCTGGATACCCAACGGGTTGCCATATCCTCCGAAAGTCGGAAGGAGATTGAACAGGCAGCATTTGTTGTGGATCTTAAAAAAATTATTGACCTGGCGCCACCGGCAAGAAATTAATTTATGACAGACCTGGAACTACTCAAATCAGGATTGGCACTGCCGCTGATGGAGGATTTTTACACCATTCAGGGTGAGGGCTACCATACCGGAAAACCTGCCTGGTTCACAAGGGTTGGCGGTTGTGATGTCGGTTGCAGTTGGTGCGATGTGAAGGAGTCGTGGAATGCTGCCATATGGCCACTGACAGCAACAGATGAGATCATCCGCAGAATTGAATCATGTCCCTCAAAGTCAGTGGTTGTTACCGGGGGCGAACCTCTGCTGTATAACATGGACTACCTTTGCAGGGAACTGAAAAAAAGAGGATTCAGCCTGTTTCTTGAAACTTCCGGTTCAAGGCCATTGACGGGTGAGTGGAACTGGATTTGCCTGTCACCTAAAAAGTTCAGTCCGCCGGTTGAAGAGATTTTTTTAAGGGCAGATGAATACAAAGTGATCATCCAGTCGAAGGGAGATTTTGATTGGGCTGAGAAGAATCTTCATCGCCTCAGGAAGGATTGTAAGCTTTTCCTTCAGCCTGAATGGAGCAGGGCCGATGATATGATGCAGCACATTGTAGCG
>JBLRXC010000100.1:0-11433 GCA_047920975.1 Bacteroidales bacterium
TACCGGGATCCTCAGCAAGAACAAGCTTCCCTCCATACCAGAGGACAATAATGATGACAGCTGAGGATAAAAATTCGCTGAGTGGAGATGATAAATCCCGGGTCCGGTAGATCCAGGTGAGAGTCTTTGAATAGTCTTTATTCATAAGCATGAACCGCTTATTCGAAAAGTCAATGGCAGTGAATGCTTTGATGATTCTCAACCCGGATATGGTTTCTTCAACAATAGACAAAAGCCCTGCAAAGCGTGCCTGTCCAATTCTGGACTCTTTGCGGAGTGCTTTCCCAATCCATCCAATAATAAAACCGGTGATGGGCAGGATGATAATGACAAAAAGCGTAAGCTGCGGACTCATGACGAAAAGGGTCACAAAATAGGCTATAACAGTGATTGGATCACGTACAATCATTTCAATATAACTCATGATTGAATATTCAACCTCCTGCACATCTGTCGTGATTCGGGCGATGATATCACCTTTCTTCCTTTTCGAGTAGAAAGACAAAGGCAATATCAGGAGTTTTTTATACAGATTGTCCCTGATGTCTTTCACTGCACCGATCCTTACATTGGCCAAAAAAAACATGGCGAGAAACCGGAACAGATTCCTGAAGAAAAAACTTGTAAAGAGAAAAATACAAATAAAAACAAGTGCTTCAGTTTTTCCGTAGGTTATGATGACCTGACTGATCATATAATTTACGTACTGCAGCAAAGCATCGGGGCTGAAGGCAGGTTCGGGTTTTGTTTCCACGAGTTTTTCAATGCCGAACAAAAGGTTCAGAAATGGAACCAGCATCACAAAAGAAACCAAAGAAAACAGGATTACAAGTAGGTTAAAAAGGATATTGAGGCCTGCATATGCACCATAGGGTTTGATGTAGGATAAAATACGGAGATATTTCCTGAACATTAGTTAATTGTGGTTAAGCAGACTTCCCAGTGTAATTAAAAGGTGTGATTTGTAACAACTCTGATTTTACTTTTTCAGAAATCTTTAGCTTTTTTATGAAATCATGAATGGTTTTTTCATTGATTGATTCTCCGGTTCTTGTAAGTTCTTTCAGTTTTTCATAGGGTTTGGGATATCCTTCGCGACGCAGGATGGTTTGGATGCCTTCTGCAACGACCGCCCAGTTTTTATTCAGATCATCATCAATCCTTTCCTGGTTCAGTGTGAGTTTGTCCAAACCTTTGACAAGCATTTTGTAGGCAAGCAGGGAGTGGGCGATAGGAACTCCAATATTTCTTCCTGCGGTTGAGTCGGTAAGGTCGCGCTGGAGTCTTGAAACGGGCAGTTTTGCTGAAAGGTGCTCAAAAAGAGCATTGGCGACTCCCAGGTTTCCCTCTGAATTTTCAAAGTTGATTGGATTCACCTTATGGGGCATGGTAGAAGAACCGGTTTCGCTGGCTTTAATCTGCTGGTGGAAATACCCCATTGAGATATAAGTCCAGATATCTCTGTTGAGGTCAATGAGTATGGTATTGATTCGTTTCAGGTTGTCGAAAAAAGCAGCGAGGAAATCATAATTCTCAATTTGTGTTGTCACTTTCTGTCTTGTCAGGCCGAATTTCTTCATAAATTCATTGGCAAACTCATGCCAGTTAATATCGGGATATGCAGCAAAGTGTGCATTGAAATTTCCGGTAGCACCTCCAAATTTGCCTGTAAATGGGATGGATTTTAGTAATCTGATCTGCTGCCGGAGCCGTTCAGCGAACACATTGATCTCTTTTCCAAGGTTGGTAGGGGATGCAGGTTGTCCATGGGTATAAGCCAGCATGGTGACGTGTTTCCATTCCTTTGCCAGGGCATTCAACTTATTCTGTACCTTATTCAACTGTGGAAACAGACTCTCTTCACAGGCCAGCCTGAGAGCGTAAGGCTGTGCTGTATTGGTTATATCCTGTGAGGTTAGCCCAAAATGAATGAATTCCTTAAATTGAGCCAGCCCCAGCCGTTCAAATTCTTTTTTCACATAATATTCGATGGCTTTTACATCATGGTTGGTAATCTTTTCGATTCTTTTGACCTCTTCGGCATCTTTAAACCCAAAATCCCTGCATATACGACGCAGGTCTTCGAACGAGGTTTTGTCGAAATCCCTGAGTGGAGGTAACCCCAGCTCTACAAGCGCTATAAAATATTCAACTTCAACATACAAACGATAATTGATCAGTGCACCTTCTGAAAAATAAAAGGAGAGTCCTTCGATCATTTTCCTGTAGCGTCCGTCAATGGGAGATACTGCGTTGATTGCTGTGAGTTCCATAGCCTTCGATTTTATTTTGACAAGTCAAAATTAGAAAATAATTTACACAATCTGTTTTTTCTGCTAAAATAGAATTAAATCCAAATATTAATCACAAAATCAAAGGTTTATTTTTGTTTTTATCCAGTGCTTCCCTGAAAATCCAGCCACTTACCGGGTCAGGTTATCCATAATGATGTTTTTCAAGAGATTGGGTTTTATGTCATAGTTCAGTTTTCCCTGCCATGAGAGTGATATGGATCCGTTTTCTTCTGAGACGATGAGAGCCAATGCATCAGAGTTCTCAGTTACACCAACGGCGGCCCGGTGTCGCAGTCCAAGGGAAGGAGGAATCTCTTTGGTATTGGAAACGGGAAGAATACACCTTGCGGCTTTAATCTTGTTTTGATGGATGATCAGTGCCCCGTCATGCAAAGGACTGTTTTTGATAAATATGTTTTCTAGAAGTGCTTCTGAAACGTAGGCATCAAGAAATTCACCTGTGTTCACATATTGTTCAAGGGCACTTTTGTTGGCCAGAATAATGAGCGCACCTGTTTTCTTTTCCGCTAAATTCCTGCAGGCGAGTACGACTTTGTCAATGATGGATTCATCCTGATTGTTCATATCAAACTTCCAGAAAAGAAAACGGTTTTTACGTTTCTGCATGAAGCCGGGTGTACCAAGCATCAGTAAAAATTTACGAATCTCTGGTTGAAAGACTACAATAAGCGCTATGAACCCAACGCTGATGAAAGCTCCAAAAATTTCACTGAGAAGTTTCATTTCAAGTGCATCTACCAGCTTCCATAGGAGGTAGAATGCAACAATCCCAAAAAATATGTTGATGGCTGCGGTTCCCTTTAAAAGTTGGTAAAGCTCATACAGAAGGAAAGCTACAAGGAAAATATCAATGATATCAACCCATTTAAGTTCGATGAACAAAAGCATTTCAACCGGCATAACAGGTTTTATGTGTCAGTTAATATTGTTTTACAGGAAAGATGCATCCTGTTTATTTTAATTTAAAATAGTTTCTCTCTTTTTAGCAAATAGGGGAGAAGAATTTGTTCAAATCCCTTCCTTATGTCAGCTTCAACGAATTCGATCCGGTATTGTCCGCATTTGAGCTGGAGTTCTTTGATGAATTGAGAAGACCTTTTGATATACAGATCTCTGACCTCTTGTGGTGTTAACCTGATTTCATGACCGCTCTCGAGGTCAATAAACTTGTAAGGACGATTCTCGAAATCAAATTCCTGTTCGGTCTTCTTGTCAGTTACATGAAAAAGGATCACTTCATGTTTGTTGTGCTTCAGGTGTTGTAAAGCTGAAAAAAGCTCATTTGCAGAGGTTTCATTTTCTATCATATCACTGAAAAGAATGATAAGTGAGCGTTTATGGATCTTTTCAGCAATTTCGTGCAGGGCGGTAGCTGCAGCGGTTTTCTTTCGCGCGCTGAGTGGAGGAGGATTCAACAACTTTTCCAGTTCTCCATAGATGAACTTCTGATGCACACCACTGGATTTGCTGGGTGTATGCAACCCGATTGAATCACTGAACAGGCTAACTCCAAAAGCATCCCGTTGTTTTTTAAAGAGATATATCAAGGATGCAGCAGCATACACCGAAAAGTATATCTTGTTGGGATTGTCAATAGAGAGATTTTCTTTTACCGGAAAATACATAGATGAAGAGGTGTCAATCACTACCTGACATCTGAGGTTGGTCTCCTCTTCAAACCTTTTGATAAATAACTTATCTGTGCGTCCATATAATTTCCAGTCGATATGCTTTATTGATTCACCTGAGTTATAGAGGCGATGTTCGGCAAACTCTACTGAAAACCCATGAAATGGAGATTTATGAAGGCCTACAATAAAACCTTCAACTACCTGCCTGGCAATGAACTCAAGCGAGCCAAACTGTTGAAGCCTGTTTGCATCTAAATGGTTAATCAACTCATGTTCTTTTAGTCAAACTATGGCCTTTCAAATATACCCTGGTGGCCAAGGATGCTTTCATTACCAGGGGTTATCTCTTTTATAAAAGCGCTTCCAGTTTGTTTACAAGGACTTGTTTTGGAACTGCACCTACTTGTTTATCAACGATTTGACCGTTTTTAAAAAAAAGAATTGTGGGGATATTTCTGATTCCGAATTTAACTGAAACCCCCGGATTGCTGTCAACATCGAGCTTGCCGACAATCACTTTTCCTTCATATTCCTGTCCTATTTCATGCACGATAGGCCCTACCATTCGGCAGGGACCACACCATTCTGCCCAGAAATCAACAATAACAGGTTTTTCTTTCTCCTGAAGAACGACTTCGTCAAAATTTGCATCGGTTATTTCTAAAGCCATATCCGCTAATATTAATGTGTTTTACAATATGGACAAAAGTATATTTTTTTTTAAATCCCTGAGGTTTTTAACAGCAATATTGATAAAATAGTCGTTACTGTATTTTACAGTACCCAACAAACGGGGCTTTCCACTTGAAAATCATGAAAGAACATACTCAATGCCCTCTAAATTAGAGATTTCCCGCACAAATAATGAAGGGGCCACCCTGGTTTTTGCGGAGGGGAGTGTAACTTCAATGTTTGTTCCAGGGTCGCGGACCTGAATAATAAGGCTACAATCACCGGGAGAAAGTTTTATCAATTCATCCAATCTTCTTACAAGGTCGTCAGTGATTGCCTCAAGGGCTACTTTAACAACGATTTTTTTACAATTTCTGTCAAGTGCCTCCGAAAGCAAAGTGATACTGCTGATTCGGGCATCCAATTGCCCATTCTTTTGATTTCTCTCCTGGATGCGCGCCTTTACGAGGAGTGAAGATCCTTCCAGTAAAAAATGCTTTATTTTAAGGTACTCTTCGGAGAAGAGAAAATACTGATCAAAATCAGTAAAATCCTCCATCATGAACGTAGCATAGGGTAGACCCTTCTGCGAAAGTTTATTCTGAACGGAGGTCAATATACCTGCAAATACAACATTCTGGTTTTTAAAGTGCTCCCTGTTGTTCTTCAGATCATTGATGGTAATATTGCATAATTGGTCAATCTCAATTTTGTAATCTTCCAGCGGATGTCCCGACATGTAAAATCCTGTTACCTCTTTTTCATTTTTTAATTGTTCCAGTTTTGTCCATGGTGCACAAACGGGAAGAGGAGGTTCCAGAAATGTGATCTCCCCGCCTTCACCAAAAAGACTAACCTGTGATGAGTTTTTTTGAAGTTGATAATCACTGCAGTGTTTTACAATTTTTTCAAGGAAGATCGAATCATCGGTATTCTCCCGGAAAAAGAACTGAGCCCTGTGCGTGTTCTCAAAGCAATCGAAAGCCCCTGCCATGGCAAGTGCTTCCATGCTTCTTTTGTTTACTGATTTCAGGTTAATCCGCTTGGCAAAATCAAAGATTGATTTGTAGGGGCCGTTTTCCTCCCGCTCGTGGATTATGTTTTCAGCAGCATTTTCACCAACATTCTTGATTGCACCCAATCCGAACCGGATCACTCCCTTATCGGTAACCATAAAATTAAGGTGGCTTTCATTTACATCCGGACCTAACACATCAATATTCTGACGGTGGCTTTCATCGATAAAAAAGGTAATTTTTTTTATATCATTCAAATTATTGGTCAGAACCGCTGCCATGTACTCAGCCGGGAAATTGGCTTTGAGATACGCAGTTTGATATGCAATCACTGAATATGCTGCCGAGTGAGACCTGTTGAATCCATAATTGGCAAATTCGAGCATCACCTGAAAAACATCCTCGGCCTTTTTTTTATCAACACCTCTTACTTTGGCACCTTCAACAAACTCGGCCTTCATGGCTTCCATTTCTTCAGCTTTCTTCTTTCCCATAGCCCGGCGGAGTACATCTGCTTTTCCCAGTGTGAATCCACCCATGATCTGTGCCGATTGCATGATCTGTTCCTGATAAACCATGATTCCGTAAGTCGGCTTTAAAATATCCTCAAGCATTGGATGAGGATATTCAATTTTTTCGCGACCATACTTCCGGTTGATGTAGGTAGGGATAAATTTCATAGGACCCGGCCTGTAAAGCGCATTCATGGCAATAAGGTCTTCAAGATTATTCGGTTTGAGATCTCTCAGGTAGGTTCGCATTCCTTCCGACTCAAACTGGAAGGTCCCGATGGTCTCACCCTTTTGATAGAGACAGTAAGTCTTGCTATCATCCAACGGAATGGTGTCAATATTGATTTTAACACCATGCCTTTTATAAATATTTTTCACCGCATCATTGATGATGGAGAGTGTTTTTAAACCGAGGAAATCCATTTTTAACATACCCACCTTTTCAACCAGTTTTCCTTCATATTGCGTTACCATCAGTTCCGAATCTTTGGCTGTCGCCAGCGGAATATGGTTGATCAGGTCGTCAGGGCCAATGATTACACCGCATGCATGTGTACCCGTGTGTCTTGCTGATCCTTCCAGTGTCTCTGCAAAACGGAGGGTTTTTCTCTCCAGGTCATCACCATTTCTCTTAATGGCAGTTAGTTCCGGAACTTCCTGGTAAGCCTTCCTGAGAGTGATTCCGGGCTTTTCTGGGACCAATTTGGCAATGCGATCCGCATCGGGTAGAGGGAGCTTGAGGACCCTTGCAACATCACGAATGGCTAACCGGGCTGCCATTGTGCCAAAAGTTACGATCTGTGCGACCCTGTTTTTGCCATATTTTTCGACAACATACTTCAACACTTTGTCCCTGCCTGCATCATCAAAATCAACGTCGATATCCGGCATGGAGATCCGTTCAGGATTGAGGAAACGTTCAAAAAGCAGGTTGTATCTGATCGGATCAATGGTAGTAATACCGGTACAATAGGCAACAAGCGATCCGGCAGCTGACCCGCGACCAGGTCCGACGATTACCTCCATTTCCCGGGCTTTGTTAATGAAATCCTGAACGATCAGAAAGTATCCGGGAAATCCCATATTTTTGATAACCGACAATTCAAAATCGAGCCGTTTCCTGATTTCCTCCTTGATTTCAGTATATAACTTTTTAGCCCCGTTATATGCGAGGTGACGTAGGTATTCGTCTTCATCACTAAAATTTTCCGGAAGAGGGAAAACAGGGAGAATTATCTTATGCTCTATTTCAAAATCCTCAACCTTATCAACAATTTCCTGTGTATTGGCAAGGGCATCCGGCAAATCAGTGAACAGTACCTCCATTTCCTCCGGGGTCTTGAGATACTCTTCGCCTGAATAATGCATATCCTCTTTGGTATCATTGATGTCGGCTCCTGTATTTAGCCTGACCAGAATATCGTGTGCATCATAATCTTCCTTGTTGATATAGTGCACATCATTCGTAGCAATCACTTTCACGTTATTTTTGACTGCAAGTCTTAGCATTGCTTCATTCACGGTTTTTTGTTCGGGGAGGCCATGGTTTTGCAATTCAAGGTAAAAATCGGCCCCAAATACAGACCTGAACCAGTCTATTGACTCCTGGGCTTTCTCTTCTCCCTGATTCATAATAGCCTGAGGGATTTCCCCACCGAGGCAAGCTGAAGAGACAATGATTCCTTCGCTGTATTTTTCAAGGATCTCCCGGTCTATCCGGGGCCTGTAATAAAATCCTTCAAGGTATCCCAACGAAGTCAGTCTTGCCAGATTGTGATATCCAATTTTGTTTTTAGCCAGGAGTATCAGGTGGTGATAATGCTTACCCTGACTCTTTTCTTTTTTGAACCTGCTCTCTTTTGCAACATATACCTCACATCCTATAATCGGTTTGATCCCGGCTTTTTTTGCTGCAGTGTAGAATTTCAATACACCATACATGTTTCCATGATCAGTGATGGCAAGTGCACTCATTCCCGCCTCTTTGGTTCTTTGAATGAGCTGATCAATATTGGCTGCTCCATCAAGTATTGAGTATTGTGTATGTACGTGTAAATGAGTGAATTGATGCATAATGAAATTTCATATTCTTTCCGCGTTTCATGAATCATCTGTTCCAAACGCTGTTCGATTTAACTGCAATTGATTGTGAACAAAAATATTCATTTAAGAGGGAGGTTCAGAAGGTGTTGATAAATTTGAAAAACTTCTTAACCCATTGATTACACATGATTTATTATGGAGTGTTTATAAATTTATATTTGCATTTCCTTTATCTTTGGACTTTTTATGATTTACAATTTTCAAAAGTGGTTTTTTCTGGGGGTTGTTGTTTTGATTTCTAACGGATCATTAGCTCAACCGTTACCCTTTGATTTTTCATGGGGTAAGGAAGGGGTTTTACCTGTTGTATTTGATTTGCGTGATACAGAAAGACTGGCAAAGGTGCGATCACAACCTGCAGGAGGATGCTGGGCAAGTGCAGCGATTTCCACAGTTGAAAGTTTCCGGAAAACAGCCGGATTTGATGATCCGCCGCTTTCAGACAGGCACATGCAGCTTTTTCATGGTTTCAATCAAGGTCGGAATTCCAATGGAAATTACAGGATGGCTACAGCATATTTTTCAAGAGGACATGGACCGGTCATCCAAAATCCAGAGACAGATACCCTTTATTCATCCCTTCTGCAACTTCCATTTTTTATATCAGAAGCCTGGTATCTGCCAAACGATCCGGTACTGATCAAACAATTGATTCTTAGCCGTGGGCCGGTATATTCAATGATGCATTTCAGAAAGGAAAGGCACGACACCATTTCGAATATATACTATGCCCATAAAGAAGGGATTAATCATGTCGTGACTCTTGTTGGCTGGAATGATACACTTCGCACACGTTTTGGCAGTGGGGCATGGATAGCTCAAAACAGCCTGGGGACAAGGTTCGGTGATAACGGTTTTTTTTATGTCCCTTATCAGGACAAAAATATTCTCAACCACAATGCAGTCTGGCCTGGATGGACGCCTTTTAATCCCAATGAAAGGATTTTGTACTATGATACTTTGGGATCTTACCATTCATTTGGGTTTGGTGATTCTGTCTGTTATGGCCTTGTGAAATTTACTGCACATCAGACGGGGAGGTTAACCCGCATTGCCACCTCTGTTAACCAGCCAGGCACGCGCGTTCAAGCCTCTGTATATAGTGATTTTGATACTGTAAGTTATCAACTGTCAGGATTGCTGAAATCTGTCAGAGAAACGCGATTCAGTTATGCAGGCTACTATTCTATTGATCTCGGAAAGGAGATAGCCTTTAATGCTGGCACTGATTTTTTTATTCTGATGAAGTACACCACCGATGGTGATACGCTGCCCATGCCGGTTGAGACATTTGTACCTGATTATGCGTCGCCTGTACTGAGCCGGGGAAAATGCTGGGTCAATCCTGATTTTGAACGATGGCCAGATGCATGGCATGAGACTGGTGTGGACGCACAATTCAAGTCGTTGAAATTTAATCTGTGCATCAGGGGATATTTTATAGCAGACAGCCATAATGCACGCAATTCACTGGATTATTATGGAGTATACAGAGGTATATTGCCCTGTGCTGATTGTGAAGGGATTGAAACGGAGATTGAATTAAAACCAGCAAACAGGTTCGTTATAATGACAAAATACCCTGGTAAAGGCACTGAGGCTGTTACAGAAACAAGTGGCACATTTGCATGGAATGAGGAAGGCAACATCATCACGCTCATGGGCTTGTCACCCGTGAACCATTATTTTGTTGGGGAAAATATTCTTAATTATCTTGATAAGGATGGCCAGAAGTTCACAGGCGCCTTAGAAGCACTGTATGTGCTCAGGAAATCAAGTAAGTGAGATATCTATTCATACATTTGCTCTTGAACAGGTTTGGTTAACCTATGGCTGATTTCTCTACCTTTGCCGGAACAAACTTAAAGATGAGAACTTAAGCTTAACTATTTGTCCGGGAAGATGGAACGTATTGTTTTTATAGTCAATCCTAAATCAGGAATTTTCAGCAAGGAAAGTATTGATGAGACGATCAGCAACAGTCTGGATACCCGGAAATATTCTTACATCGTTGAATTTACGAAAAGGCCCGGGCACGCTGCAGAAATAAGCCGTCATTATGCGAATGCCGGAGCAGATATAATGATTGCTGTTGGAGGTGATGGATCAGTGAATGAAGTAGTACAAGGAATTGTTGGGACTAATGTTTCGCTTGGGATTATTCCTGGCGGATCAGGAAATGGACTGGCTCATTTTCTGAAAATCCCACTGAATCATAAAAAGGCAATCGACCTGATCAATGCAGGGAAAACAACGAAAATTGATACCGGTTCCATCAACGGCCATATTTTTGTAAGCATTGCCGGGATTGGATTTGATGGACTGGTAGCGCACAGGTTTGCAAAAGAGAGATTCCGTGGTTTTGTAGCTTATTTGAAGGTCGTTGCTGAAGTTTATCCTGGATACAAACCAAAAAAATACATCCTTGAGCTCAACAACCAGATAGTAACAACCAGGGCTTTATTTATTGTTTTTGCCAATTCTGATCAGTTTGGATTTAAAACCACCATAGCTCCGGATGCCAGTATTGATGATGGATTGCTTGATATAACCGTCATGCAGAAACCACCTTTGATAGAGATTCCATTACTGGCAGGGCTTCTTTACTGGAGAAAAATTGATAAATCCAAGTTTCTGCAAATTTACAAAGCCAGGGAAGCGATTGTTGAAACCCGAAGAAACCGATGGGTTAATATTGACGGGGAGCCAAAAAAACTCGGTAAAAAATTAACAGTAAAGGTTCAACCGCGTTCGTTGAATGTTATCATCCCCTAATCACAGAAGCAAGATTCACAATCAAGCCAATACTGCCTTAACTTTCTCTGCAGCTTCCTGAAGCCTGATGGCTGAATGAACCTTAAGACCTGATTCGTCAATGATTTTTTTCCCATCTACTGCATTGGTTCCCTGAAGTCGGACGATGATCGGAATTTCAATTTTTCCAATCCTTTCACAGGCATCTACCACACCTTTTGCCACAAGATCGCAACGGACAATTCCGCCAAAAATATTAACCAGAATGGCCTTCACGTTCGGATCTTTCAAAATGATCCTGAATGCTTCTTCAACTCTTTTTGAATCTGCTGATCCTCCAACGTCAAGGAAATTGGCAGGTTCACCTCCCGATTGTTTGATAATATCCATCGTAGCCATG
This sequence comes from Bacteroidales bacterium, assembly GCA_047920975.1. Lineage (GTDB taxonomy): Bacteria > Bacteroidota > Bacteroidia > Bacteroidales > JAADJA01 > JAADJA01. Next base: position 11,404 of record JBLRXC010000100.1, read on the forward strand.
GCAAGACCAGCTCCGTTGACCATACAACCC
>JBLRXC010000101.1:0-11384 GCA_047920975.1 Bacteroidales bacterium
CTTTTAGTTCCTTTGATACCCCTGGCTCTCTTTACCATTAAAAAGCCGTTTGGATTTTTATGGAACCTCATCCTTGTTTTTATTGGAAAAAAAACCTGGGTGGGATTTAAACAATCGGTTTCAACAGGCGGACACAAACTGCCCGGGTTGAAGAAGGGCATACTGAATCCTACTGACGCTATGAAAGCAGGCCAGCTAACCAATGAAGACATTGAGAGGCTAAATCTTCTCTATGCCAGGGATTATAAAATCACCAACGACCTGCGGGTCCTCCTGCGGGGCTTCAAAGATCTTGGCCGAAACTGATCCGGTTGTTCTTCGCCACCTGTCTTTTTGGTCTGAAATTATTGCTAATTTTGCCAAACTATTCTTTTGGTCTTTTGTTCTAAAATATATTAGCATCAAGCAGAAATTCATTATGGCTGCATTCGAAATTATTATGCCCAAGCTGGGTGAGAGCATCATCGAAGCCACAATAACCAAATGGCTCGTAAAAGAGGGAGATACCATCGAAGAGGAAACTCCCGTAGTGGAAATTGCCACTGACAAAGTGGATTCAGAAATACCCTCTCCGGTAGATGGGAAAATATTGAAACTGAAATTCAACGAAGGAGATGTGGTTCCTGTTGGGGCTGTCATTGCATTGGTAGACATCGGAGAAGGTGCAGGTGAGGAGACCGTTGACGAAGAAGGGCAGAAAATCAAAGGAGAAGGTGAAGCGGAGAAAACGATGGCTTCTGATGAGGCATCTGAACCACTGGAATCAGAGAATCAATTGAGTGCAAAGGATTATTCGGATTCTAAAAGATTTTACTCCCCGCTTGTGAAAAGCATTGCAAAAAAAGAGAAAATCCCTGTACAGGAGTTGGAAAACATTTCCGGAAGTGGAAAAGATGGAAGACTGACAAAGAATGACCTCCTTCAATATATAGAAAACAGGCCGACCAGTCCGGATAAATCTTCTGCGCAACCTTCAGCCAGACCAGATCTTACAGAGGCTCCCAGGGTTTCTGCAGCAAAGGGAGATGAAGTAATGGAGATGGACAGAATGCGCAGGTTGATTGCAGATCACATGGTCATTTCAAAGCACACGTCACCTCACGTAACCATGTATCATGAAGTGGATATGACGGCAGTTACAATTTGGCGGAACCGTATCAGGGATGCATTCATGGAGCGCGAAGGAGAAAAACTCACATTCACACCAATTTTTGTTGAAGCAGCAGCACGGGTACTTAAAGAGCTTCCATTGGTCAATGCTTCTGTTGACGGATACAATATCATCAAACGTAAGCAAATCAACATCGGTATGGCAACGGCACTTCCAAATGGTAACCTGATTGTCCCGGTGATTAAAAATGCAGACCAGAAAAATCTTGCAGGACTGGCCAAAGATGTAAATAACCTGGCCAACCGGGCAAGAAACAATAAACTCAATCCTGAGGAAATACAGGGGGGCACTTTCACCATTACAAACTTTGGCCAGTTTGGCAACCTTACGGGCGATCCAATTATTAACCAGCCACAGGTAGCAATTCTTGGCGTAGGCACAATCAAAAAGAAACCGGTAGTCATTGAAACGCCACAAGGTGATACAATTGCCATCAGGTATATGATGATCCTTTCACTGGCATTTGACCACAGAATTGTTGACGGTGCACTTGGAGGGTTATTCCTTCAGAAATTAGCGGGATATCTGGAAAATTTTGATGAAAACCGATCTGTATAGAGAGGAATTCATCCAACATTGAATGAGTAGTTTTTACCGATAAGTTTTAAGCCATTCCGGGGAAAGGAATCCTTTCTCACTACTTGCAATTAAAACCGGAATGGCTTTTTTTTAATTTTCAAACTATGGAACTTAACCTGACCAAACCCATCGTTTTTATTGATCTTGAAACCACAGGATTGAATGTCACAGCAGACCGGATCATAGAGATTTGTATGATCAGGGTCATGCCTGATGGCAAAACAGAAACCGTTACACAACGAATAAATCCTACCATACCCATTTCAAAAGAAGCATTTCAAACGCATGGTATCTCTGATGATGATTTGAAAAACGAACCTCTCTTTACAGATCTTGCTCACTCGTTTTCAAAATTCATAGGACATGCTGACATGGCCGGATATAACGCCATAAAATTTGACATCCCCATGCTTGTGGAGGAATTTCTCCGGGCTGGTGTTGATTTTGATCTGAAAAACCGTAAAATCGTTGATGTTCAAAATATTTTCCATAAAATGGAGCCGAGAAACCTGGCTGCAGCATACAGATTTTATTGCAACAAAGAGCTGCTCAATGCGCATAGTGCTGAGGCTGATACTATTGCCACTTATGAAATTCTTAAAGCCCAACTTGAGCGGTATAAAGAGACTCCTTTTGAAGACAAAGAGGGTAATGTCACTTACCCGATCAAAAATGACATTGCATCTCTGTCCGCTTTTTCATATCATACACGAAATGTTGACCTGGTTGGACACATCATATTCAATGAAAAAGAAGAGGAGGTTTTCAATTTTGGCAAGTACAAGGGAAGACCTGTTGAAAAAGTTTTTCTGCAGGAACCTCAATATTATGATTGGATGATGAAAGGACAATTTCCATTTTCAACCAAGAAGGTGATCACTTCTATTTATCTGCGGGGTTTCAATAAGTCTTCGGTTAATCTGAAATAAAAGAAAACTACTTTTAATTTCTGATAATCTTTTGTGTTATCAAATGATTACCAAATCCTGCTTTCAGGAAATAAACACCAGGCGCTAACCGGTCAAGCCCTTCAATGCGATGTTGTAGCCCCGGGTGATTGGTTAATTCAGTCTGAAAAACAACCTTTCCGGCTAAGTCTGTAATTTGTAAAAAATTGAGGTATCCGTGATCGTGGTTATAAGATATTGTCAATTGATCCTGAAAAGGGTTTGGATAAAGCAACAACTGATCTTTTCTGATCTCGGGTCCTGAGTCCGTGATCAGATTAAATGCCATAAAGTAATCAGGAATACCGTATCCGACCTGGTAATTGGGGTTGGAAGCATGAGAACCTGTCATTTGTATCGTTTCTAGCACGTTCATGTTTCGTGTCAATGGTGAGGACTGCCAAAGGCATGCGACCATACCGGCAGTAACCGGAGAGGAAAAAGAGGTTCCGCTGCCGGTAACTACATCTCCTGAAAATGCGCTGATGATTGTGGTACCCTGCCCCTGTGCCACCACATTGGGCTTTATCCTGCCATCAAAGGTAGGCCCTATTGAACTGAAAGAGGCATAACTCCCACTACTGTTTACAGCTCCGATTGAAAAAACACTATCTCCGTCAGCCGGGGCTCCTATGTACAACCATTGGCTGCTTCCCGAATTACCAGCACTGTTCACCACAATCATACCCTTGGATACAGCCAGATCTGCACCAATAGTTACAGGTGTTGTATTACCGTCCATATCTTCATAGGTGTGATCCTGAGTGGGGTCGTCAAAAGTCGTATATCCCAATGATGAGTTGATGATATCGGCACCAACACTATCGGCAAATTCGGCTGCAGAAACCCAGTTCAACTCTTCAATCAAAAACTCAGTGGAACCATCTTCCGATCTTAACAGCCAATAACTGGCCTGTGGGGCAGTACCCACCATTTGTCCCGGTAAATTGGCTCCCATTGTTGACAATACACTGGTTCCATGCGAGTGCGAACCAAATATATCAGGATTGGCAGGGCTGACAAAATCTCTATAGCCTAGTATTTTTCCGTTATCCCACAAATAATCAAAGGCTGCAATTGTATTTGTGTTTAAAAAACCAGCATCCAGCACAGCAATGGTCATTCCTTCTCCATCATAACCTAAATCGTGCAACGGAATACCATTTAACATATCAATCTGGTTGTATGCAAGACCGTAATTATAAGCCATACCGGCAGCTCCTGTCTTTAATTTGTCACCTTCCGGAATTTTTGCCCAGGATTCATGCTCAAAAAAAGGTTTTTCAAACTTCTCCCTCAAGATATTGGATTTGGGCACCGCTTTTTCCACCGACACTACGTATGGCAAGGCATTGATTGCCGCTATAACGGATGGGTCGGATGTGAAAATTGTCACTGAATTGAACCATTTGGATGTATTCAGTAAAGTTGCCCCTGTGTTCACAACACCCTGAATATAAACAGGGTCAACAGGCAAATCGTTCTCCATGATTGGAATTTCGTGTGCAAGGCGCCGGTCAATGGCTTTCTGGGATAGAAAATCTTCCGGGTTGCTGATACTGTATGGGGTATTGTTTTTATCAGTAAACTTCACCCAGTAACGGTTGGGTGCCACTTGCGAAAAAGCAAACAAACTGATAAAAACGAAAGTAAAAAACGCAAATAATTTTTTCATCTGTATGACTTCATCAAATTTATGCTTCTATTTATAACGCCTGCCTGGCAAAATATTTTTGTCAAAGATACACCCAATCGCAGGAAAAGTATGAAAAAAAGAATCATTAAATTGTTGAACGCTGTAACATCCCAAATGTTCACCTGCTGAACCAGAAGAGGCAATAACACATTTTTTTTAAGACATCCGTTAACCGGCAGGGTTGCATTGGGGAAATGATTAATTTTGCACCGGGTTTTTAACAGTCTGTGATGCTACACATTGATATCCTTACCATTTTCCCTGAAATGTTTGAAGGGCCATTCCAAAACTCCATCATCAAAAGAGCTCAGGAGAAAAAACATGTAAAAATTACACTGCATAATATCCGCGACTATGCTGTTGACAAGCACAAACGCGTTGATGATTATCCTTATGGCGGGGGTTCAGGTATGGTCATGATGATAGAACCGATTGCCCGGTGCATTGACTCTCTGAAAGAAAAAACTCAATATAATGAAATTATATACATGAGTCCTGATGGTGAATTATTTGACCAGCAAATGGCCAACCATCTATCCACCATGCACCACCTGTTGATTTTATGTGGTCATTACAAAGGAATTGACGAAAGGATCAGGCATTTTTATATTACGCGTGAGATTTCGATCGGAAACTTTGTACTTTCCGGAGGTGAACTTGGCGCCGCCATAATAACCGATGCTATAACCAGACTCGTTCCGGGAGTCCTGAATGATGAAACCTCAGCACTATCTGACTCATTCCAGGATGGATTAATTTCACCGCCGGTTTATACAAGGCCTGCCAATTTCAAAGGGATGGAAGTTCCCGGCATACTCTTATCAGGAAATGACAAAGCCATTGATAACTGGCGGTTCGAACAATCATTGGCAAGAACCAGGTCAAGGCGCCCTGAAATGCTGAATGATCAGGAATAATTTTTTTCTCATTCACTTGCACAGATGAAAAATTAAGCAGTATATTTGCACCCATTTTCAGAATCACATTAATATTTCAGGTAATGAGCAAGAAAGCATTAATCAGTTTTGTTGAAGATCAGGTGCAGGTGAAAGAATTTCCCAAATTCAGCGCAGGAGACACCATCACTGTAAAATATAAGATCATTGAAGGGAACAAAGAAAGAATTCAGAATTTTCAGGGTGTTGTGATCCAGAGAAAGGGCACAGGACCTTCGGAAACATTCACTGTAAGGAAGATATCTGGAAATATTGGTGTTGAAAGAATTTTTCCCGTCTCCTCCCCTTTCATTGACGAGATCAATGTTAACAAATATGGCGTAGTTCGCAGGGCAAGAATATTCTACCTCAGAGGACTTCGTGGGAAAAAGGCCAGAATCAGGGAAAAAAGGTTTTAAATATCTGATTGACAGCATCAGTCTCTCTTATAATTTAAGCCAAAGCAGGAAAGATCATTCCGGCTTTTACTTTTTCAAATGACAGGTACTTTCTTTCAGGTCCAATCCATCCGGCTATAACCTGTAATCTATATTTGACATACAAAATTTGTCTTATCCCAGGTGATTGTTCAAAAAGTTGGTTGACCAAATTACAACAATTGCAAGCAAAAAATTGTTCTTCTTTTCAAAGTTTCAGTATGCAATAAATTCCTTTGCCACATGCAACCAAAAATTATTGTTTTTCTTTTGTTGATCGCCACAACAGTGTATTGGGGCTGTTCTCCGGAGTCTTTCACTGATCAAAAGGACGAGATTTTTCCCCTCTATATTGCAAGTGATATAGAGATAAAACATTCAGGTATTTACAAAACTTTTGCTGTTATTGATCACTATGTGCAGATCAGCCGTAACATCACCCTTGATCAAAAAATTGAGTTCCTCCTGGAGCAGCTTTCAAAAAGGTACTTCAGCAACCTCTCCATTGAATTAAAGGAGATAAAAATTACCGATAGGGCATCAACCCTGTACATCAACCTGGCTGAGAGTTCTGGTTACAACGGACCCGGTTCGCTTCAACTGTACCAGAGTTGGTTCGATTTTTTCCAGGGTTCTCATGGCGGTATGAATACCCAGATCATATTGACTGAAAGTCTTCTTCAGCGCCACTATCAGGGTGACTGGGTAGATGCCCTCGTAGTTTATTACCAGGGCAATCCGTTTGGGGACTTTGACCATGTTGATCTCAGAGGAACCATATTCCGCTATAACTGACCTCGAAATTGCAACGTTTTCTTAATTTTGTGTCTGTTTAAAAATCATTAATAGCAATCAAATGGAATTTGGACTGCTGCGTGATGTCCTGATTATTTTCACCCTTTCCATCATCATCATTTTTATATTCAACCGTTTAAAGCTCCCTTCTATCATTGGGTTTTTGATCACAGGAGTGATCACCGGCCCTCACGGACTTGGACTTATCCGTAATATTCATGATGTTGAATTGCTTGCTGAAATTGGAATTGTCCTTCTCCTGTTTACCATTGGTATTGAGTTCTCCATCAGAAGTCTGATAAATGCGCGGAGAACTGTACTCATGGGTGGATTTTTACAGGTTGGGTTGGTCATTGTATTCACGGCTTTTATTGCATATATGGCAGGAAATCAATGGAATGAATCTGTTTTTATTGGCTTTTTGATTGGCTTAAGTTCCACAGCCATTGTGATGAAGATCATTCAGAACCGGGGTGAGTTAGGTACTTTTCATGGAAAAACTACAGTATCAATTCTCATTTTTCAGGATGTCATTATTGTCCCAATGATCCTTGTCACCCCCTTGCTTGCCGGAGAGGCAGAATCATCAGGTCAGTCGCTCGTCTTCATTCTACTAAAGATCATAGGATTTTTTACCATTACTTTCCTCTTTGCCAAATTTATTATTCCTAAATTTCTTCATCAGATCGCGCGTACACAAAGCCGTGAGCTTTTTTTGCTGGCCATTATTGTGATTGGATTTGCCGCTGCACTGCTGAGTTCCAGCATTGGTCTTTCATTGGCACTCGGAGCGTTCATTGCAGGCCTGGTGATCTCCGAGTCGGAATACAGTGAACAGGCCTTCGGTAATGTAATTCCTTTTCGCGACCTGTTCATTAGCTTCTTTTTTGTTTCGGTAGGGATGTTGCTCAATATTCGTTTCGTTCTTGAAAATCCTGTACTTGTTTTAGCGACAGCGATAGGGTTAATGCTGTTGAAAACAATTCTGACAGGGCTTGTGGCATTCATTCTTGGATATCCTTTCAAATCAGCACTGATTGTAGGTTTAGCTTTGAGCCAGGTTGGTGAATTTTCATTCATTCTTTCCGAATTTGGCATAAGGTACAACCTGCTGTCGGAATTAAACAATCAGTTGTTTTTATCCTCTGCTGTAATCACCCTCTCTTTAACCCCATTTGTGATTGATTTTGCCCCAAGATTGGCAGAACGGATGCTCAGGTGGCCTCTTCCTCAAAAGCTTAGGTGTGGATTGCGCAATTACAAAGAAGTTGAAGAGGTAAATATCGAAGGACACACGATCATTGTCGGATATGGTGTAAATGGGAGGAACGTTGCCATTGCAGCCAAACATGCAGGCATTCCTCATGTGATCATTGAGATGAATCCGGATACGGTGAGGGAAGAGTTTGGCAAGGGAGAGATTATCTATTACGGTGATGCCACCCAGGCAACTATCCTCAATCATGTCAATGTAAAATCAGCAAACGTACTTGTCGTTACTATTCCCAATCCATCCGATACCAGGCTGATTATTCAGCGAGCAAGAGAACTCAATCCGCACCTGCATATCATTGTCCGAACCAGATTCATTCAGGATATGCAGTATTACTTTGATCTGGGAGCCGACGAGGTGATTCCGGAGGAATTTGAGACCTCTGTTGAAATTTTTTCCCGTGTTCTGAATAAATATATGGTGCCTCACGAAGAGATCGAAAAACTGATCCGAAAGATCAGAATCGATAAATACGAAATGTTCAGAACGCTTTCTTTGAATGACCGGGACCTTCCTGATGCTGCAAAAAAGAAAAATTTTCCGGAAGTCCATTATGTACAGATTCGGAATAATTCTCAGTTCATCGGGAAAAAGATCCGGGATTGTTCTTTCAGGAATAATGATGTGATTCTCGTTGGTCTGAGCCGTTCAGGCAATCTTATGACCGGACTTGAAGAGGATTTCACATTCAAAGAGCATGACATTCTGTTTTTTCTCAGCTCGGCTGAGAATTTTCAGGCACTGCTTAAACATTTCCAATAACTTCATTCCAAGTGTTAGCAAGTGATTCTCAGAAGTCAAATGACCAACCGATAAAACCCAATCTATGAAAGACAAATCGAATCATTTTAAAAATAGGGCCTTCCAGAGGCTTTGGAGTTTCAGGTATGCTTATCAGGGCATCCGGCACAGTGTGCTGAAGCAGGTCAACTTACGCATTCACCTTTTTGCTGCAGGAGTAGTAATAATATCAGGGATATGGGTGAAATTAGAATACTTCGAATGGATTGCGGTTATAATAGTCACTGGTATGGTGATTGCAGCCGAATTGATCAACACGGCTATCGAAGAACTCACCAATATTATCTCACCTGAATATCAAAGGAGAGCAGGTTTTGTGAAGGATGCTGCTGCAGGGGCTGTTTTAATTGTCGCTGTCGGAGCTGCAATCACAGGAATCATGATCTTTCTCCCAAAGTTAATGGATATAGTCGGGATTCATTTCTGAACATCGTTAACCAAAGCTGGTGAAAAGTTTTGTATTGAGGTTCATCCCTGTATGATTTAAAGAGATAACCTGTTTAAAAGTTTGTATTGATCAGTCAATCAGTAAAAGAATAATCAGTACTGTATTGTTGGTATATCAGGATAGTTCAAATTTTTTCATTCTCCGGTCGAGAGACTGCCAGGAAATATTCAGCAGGTCTGCTGCTTTGGATTTATTGTTCTGTGATTGTTCCAATGCCTGGATAATCAATCGCTTTTCAGCGATTTCAAGATCCCATATTTGTTCATTTTCATGTATATTTGAAACATCCACCCGCTGCTCTGTTTTACCCGGCAAAAAATCGCTCCACAATAACATCTTGTTTTCACTGATGATAATGGCCCTCTCAATCAGGTTCCTCAGCTCTCTGATATTACCCGGAAATGGATGTTTGAGCAACTCTTTTTCAATGACCGGGTCCACCTTTTCAATTCTTTTCCCCAAAGACATGGAATAATACTCAATGAAATGCTTGATTAACAGGGGAATATCTTCTCTCCTGTCGCGAAGAGCAGGCAAATGGATCACAAATGAGCTGATCCGGTGAAAGAGGTCTAACCTGAACTCCTTCTCCTGGCTCATTCTCATCAACTCCTGGTTTGACGCCGCGATTACCCTTACATCCACATTTATTTTTTCATGGCTCCCCACCCGCGATACTTTGCGCTCTTCTAAAATACGAAGCAACTTTGCCTGCTGACTCAGGGGCATGTCACCGATTTCATCGAGAAAGAGTGTTCCTTTGTTAGCGATCTCGAACCAACCAGCCTTGCTTTCGAACGCTCCGGTGAATGACCCCTTTTTGTGGCCAAAAAACTCACTTTCAAAAAGCGTTTCGGGAATGGCAGAACAATTCACAGAATGGAAAGTCTGTTTACTCCTATTACTCATATAATGAATTCCACGGGCAACCAGCTCCTTTCCTGTACCACTCTCACCAGTGATAAGTACCGTTGTATTTTCCACACCGCCAACTTTTGCCATCATGCTGATGACATTGCGCATCTCTTTACTTTTCCCAATCAACTGATGACCAATGCTTTTCTGAATTTCACTTGAGATCAGTGAGTAATTCTTTTCAAGTTCTTTATATTTGGTCTGGAGTTGAAGATACCTTGTAGTCCGCTGGATGGCAAGATTGATATCCATCAGCCGGAAAGGTTTTGGGAAAAAATCAGCTGCACCTTTTCGCATAGCTTCTATCACACTGTTCATGTCACCATGCCCTGAAATCATGATTACCTCTACATCGGGATGATTTTCTTTGATGATCTCAAGCGCAGACAGCCCATCCATTTCAGGAAGTTTGATATCGAGAATAACGATGTCAATGCTCTGCTTTTTAAGGGATGCAAAAGCCTCTGAAGGGAGTGTCGCTTTGAAAACCTGATATTTGTTTTCCATCAAAAATTCGGCGATTTCATCCCGAACCCTGGCTTCATCATCAACAACAAGAATGCTTATTTTCTCCATCACTATTATTTATTCATGATATTCAATCCTTGGTAAATGAATACTCATTTTCGTGTACTCATTCTCTCTGCTTTCAACCAAAATACTTCCCTTCATCTCCTGGATGATTCCGTAAGAAATTGAAAGCCCAAGACCTGTTCCTTTCTCAACCTCTTTGGTAGTGAAAAAAGGATCAAAAATATTATTGATATACTTTTCGGGAATTCCAATCCCGTTATCTGTAATGTCTACAACAATGTAGTCATTACTGGTATGCGTTCTGATCCCAATTTTTTTCTGATACCCTGTTTTAAGTTGCCTGAACCTCTCATCGACTGCATATTTAGCATTAGATAAAAGATTTAAAAGCACCTGCTCAATCCGGTATTTATTGCCAGTTGTATGACAACACCCGGACTCAAGATCAAGGGCAATGTCAACATTATGATTCTGGTATTGCTTGGTGATCAGCGATAAGGTATCCTGTATGACTTCGTTGATGTTAATTGGTTCATCAACCAGGTTTTTCTGATCGCGCGAAAAAATTCTGACATGGTTGATGATCTGCCTGATGCGATCAATATCCTTGAACAGCGCATCAATTTTAGTCTTCAAATACTCTTCGGAGACACCGCCATACGAGAGCTTGAATAAAATATTATCCAGTCCCATTGATATGCCTCCGAGCGGCTGATTGATTTCGTGGGCAATGCCTGCAGCAAGTTCCCCAATGGATTCGAGTTTCGACTTTTGAATCAACAGTTGTTGTTGTTTCTCTCTTTTTTTCAACTCTTCCACAACTCTCTTTTCAAGTGTCAGGTTCAGTTTTTTC
>JBLRXC010000102.1:0-11131 GCA_047920975.1 Bacteroidales bacterium
CCATCATGAAGGATAAAGAGCTGGACCTTACCCTTGATCTCTCTTATAATTATGCTTCGGAGAAGTTAACAGCACGCACTGGAACCATTAAAAGTGACGGAATGAAGTTCGATATTTCCGGTGAAATTGTTACCCGGGCACAGCATCAAAACCTCGACCTAAAAATTATTTCAGCCAGAACCTCCCTGGTTTCATTTCTCAACCTCATTCCCCCCGGGTTACTTGATCCATTGGCCGATTACAGGATCACCGGAGATTTTGATTTTGTAGCAACCCTTGAGGGCCCAATTACCGGGAAAAATATCCCGGACCTGAATATCGCTTTTAATTTTGATCATGGAACTATATTGAATCCAGGAAGCGGTTTTACAATGGATAAAGTAAACTTCACTGGAAAATTTAGTAATGGAGGCAAACGTGAAGAAAAGTTTTACTCACTTGAACTCCGGGACATTAAGGCCAATATCCGTGGAGGATCCATTTCAGGGAACCTTGACATACGTGATTTCCGCAGTCCGGAAGTGAGTGTTCAGTTAAATTCAATAATGGATCTTAGGGAACTGAAGGGCATCTATCCATTAGAATATCTGAAAACCATCGATGGAACCCTGGAAATACAGATGACATTCTCGAACAAATTGAAGGATTTCAGGAAGTTTACGATGGAGGATTTTCTTTCAAGCAGAACTTCAGGGACCATGAGTTTCAGAGACATGAATTTTTCAGTGAAAAATAACCGGCTTGCATACTCAAACTTCAACGGAACCTTCAGATTTAGTAACAAAGACCTGGTGATTGATGCATTCTCCGGGAAGGTTTCTGACAGTGATTTCAGTATGACCGGCTTCCTGAGAAACATCCTTCCTTATACCTTCAGGCCGGATGAAAAACTGTTCGTTCAGGCCAGGGTGAATTCGCATCACATACATCTGGATCAATTGCTGGCTCACAATGAACTGAATGATGACGATCCCTATAACCTGAAAATCTCAGACCGGTTGAATTTCGATATGAATGTAAACGTTGAATCTTTTCGGTTCAGGAAATTTTCGGGCCAAAAAGTCAGAGGTATGTTATCCCAGCAAAATAAAATGTTCAGTGTGAGGGAAGGCTCCCTCCATACCATGGATGGGCTGGTAACATTAAACGGCACTATTGATGGTCATAATGAACATAACTACCTGCTGACCTGTGATGCAGTTCTGACAGATGTTGATATCAGAAAGCTGTTTTATGATTTTGGAAATTTCGGCCAGGAAAATCTCACAGACTCCCATTTGAAAGGCAATGTTTCGGCAAAGGTTTATTACCATTCAACCCTTACCCCTTCACTTTATGTAAATCCTGCCAGTGTCTATTCGCTTGCTGATATTACAATAACCAACGGTGAGCTTATCAGGTATACTCCGCTTTTTGCTCTTTCAAGATATGTAAAGCAGGAAGCATTGGAACACATCAGGTTCTCAACCCTTAAAAACAACATCAGGATCGAAAACAGGGTTATCTTTTTCCCCCAGATGGAGATCAATTCCAATACATTGAATCTTTCATTGTTTGGGACACATGACTTCGACAACATAATGGATTATCACTTCCAGTTGCTTCTCTCAGAATTATTGGTAAAAAACCCAAAGGATTCAGAACCGATTCCAGGGATCTTTGAAAAAGAGACTGAGGGGGACAAGACAAAACTTTTTTTAAGTATGACCGGACCTGCAGACAACCCTACCATACGATATGACACAAAGGAGGTGAGAAAAAAAATAGCATCCGACCTGGCTTCAGAAAAAGAAAAATTGACAGAAGTCATGAAAGATGAATTTCGATGGATTACCGGCCGGAGGAAACAGGAAGATAATAGTTCCGGGGAAAGTATTTACACAGTGTCTGGTTCGCCGGATTTTGTTTTTGACTGGGATGAGGTCAAAAAAGATACTATAACAAAAACAGCCACTCAAACCAAACCTCAGGCAGTGATGCCAAAAGAAAAAAAAGCGGAAAAAGATTTCATCATTCGCTGGGATGAAGATTAGCCTGGTCTGCTATGAAATTTTTATTCACTTCGAATTTAAAACCGACTCCATGAACATTGGAGATCTTGATGGCAGGGTCGCTTTTGAAATATCTTCTTAGCCGTGAGATGAAAACGTCCATGCTTCTTCCAACAAAATAGCCATCCTCACCCCAAACAATTTTCATGGCAGTATCCCGGGGCAATAATTTATCCTGAAAGGAACACAGCAACTGAAGCAGTGACGCCTCTTTTCGGGTCAGGGTATGCTCCTCCTTTCCCAGCTTAAGGGTCATATTGGCAGGATCAAAGACATATTTTCCAATGGAAAAAACTTCAAGTTTATGCAAATCAACATCATAATTTTTTGAATAACACCGCTTGAGAACAGCCCGGATACGGAGAATCAGTTCTTCAGTACTGAATGGTTTGGAAAGATAATCATCGCATCCAACCTGAAAACCCCTGATCCTGTCTTCCTTGAGGTTTTTTGCAGTGAGAAACATGATTGGAGTTTTTTGATCGGAAGCTCTTATATCTTCTGCCACAGAGAAACCATCTTTGCGCGGCATCATTACATCAAGAATGACAAGATGAAATTTATTCCGTTTGAATTCCCTTAAACCCTCAACACCATCCTTGCATGATGTGACATTGTAGTCCATCATCTCCAGATAATCCAAAATGACCATACTTAAATTAGGGTCATCTTCAACCAATAAAATCCGCTGCTGGCCTTTCCTTCTCAAATGTTGACGAGCTTAATACATCCGCCGGATGTAATTACTTTATTGTGACAATGGAAATTTAACAGTAAACTTACTTCCTTTGTTCAATTCACTTTCAACAGAAATGGTGCCTCCCATTTTTTCAAGGATTGATTTCACATAGAAAAGTCCGATACCAAACCCTTTCACGTCATGGACATCGCCTCTTTGTAATCTGTGGAATTTTTGGAAAATTTTACTTTTGTTCTCATGACTGATTCCAATGCCGTTATCCTGAACTTCTATCAACAGGTGGTTGTCCTCATTTTTCGTGCTAACAACAATTTCCGGGTTTTCAGGAGAATATTTAAAAGCATTATCCAATAAATTGTTGATGACATGGTAAACATGAAGTCGGTCGGCAAGGATTTGATGATTTCCGGCTGTCATATCATGGATCAGATTGAGTTTTTTTCCGGATGCCTGCACGCAAAAATTATTCAGGCATTCCTGCAAAACACTGTGGACATCCAACAACACCAGTTGGGGTTTAAAATTCTCCTTTTCCATGGAGGCTATCAACAAAACCCTTTCTACAAGATTTTTAAGTCTTTCATTCTCCTCAAAAACAATTTTTGCGTATTTTTTTACCCTTTCAGGATAAGATGCAATTTTATCCTGCATCAATATTTCACTTGAAACAAGAATGGTAGCAATAGGTGTCTTAAACTCATGGGTCATGTTATTCAGAAAATCTGTCTTCATCTCTTCCAGTTTCTTCTGTTTGAAGAGGGCATAAATTGTGAAAAAAAAGCTAAACACAAGCACCATCAGAAACAATCCCGACATAACCGGCAAAAGGACCATTCCACTTAAGATTTTTAATTGCTTCTTTGGAAAATCAACTGCAAAAAAGTAAACATCCTCTTCGCACAGGCATGAAAGAGACACATGATTATGAGAGGCAATCAAAAAATCCTCATAACCCTTGAAATTCCCCATAACAAAATCTGAACTTTCCTGATTGTAGACACCATAAACATACTGGCCCCCAACCCGAAGAGATTTAAACTCCGATTGCAGCAGAGAATCTAAAACAAATGGGTCTAAAACTTCAAAAATCCTGCTATATGGTGATATAAATCCCACTGTATCATCCAAAGCAATGCCCCTTCTGAAGTTATCATTGGTCAATACCTGATTGACCACATTGTTCATGGCCAGTTCAACTTTACTTGCAAACAAGTCTTCCTTCAAACGCAACGCATCCTGCACCCATAGCAATTGTGTTATCAATGCAGCGAGAAGTGATATGGATGAAAATATAACAATAAGCCGGATAACCTTTCGTTTCATTGGTCAAAATTATCAGATATAAACATATGTATAATTCATTAACAAATTTTTAACAGCTATTAACAACTCATTAACATTTACATTGGTCAATTCAAACGTATATTTGCAGCGATAACAAAGATTGATAAACAAATAATAAATAAAAGTATGAAAAAAGTTTTTTTAACGCTCGGAATCTTCGCCTTCCTTCTTGGAGGAGTCGTTGCAGTTGAAACTGTTAGCCCGAACCAGACTGACAAGGTGGTTTATGATGATCCTCCAAAAGCTGAAAAGAAAAGCGATAAGGGGTGCGCAGATTATGGTGCAAAGAGTTCAAAATGTTGCTCATCTAAATCTGCAGCCGTTGGCAAAAGTGATTGCAGCGACAAAAAAGAGACAAAAACTGCTAGCATAACTACCGATACTCAAAAAGACAGTCCTGATAAAAAGTAAATTGATAACCTCTTGTTTTTGGTCCCGGTCTTCCTTCTTGGAGATCGGGATTTTTTTATTTTTGCATCTGTCTATTTATATGCAATGGAAGAAACCATCAGAACAACTTATTTGGGTGAATTACGTACCCAGGCCACCCATAACAGATCAGGAAACCAGTTGATCACTGATGCTCCACCAGATAACAAAGGCAAGGGAGAAGCGTTTTCACCCACTGATTTACTTGCATCTTCATTGGGCAGTTGCATGATGACCATTATGGGAATTGCGGCCCGTGAACATGGCTTTAACATTGATGGAACGTGTGCAAGCATATGGAAAATTATGGCTTCGGATCCACGAAGGGTAGGAGAAATTAAGATCGAACTGACATTACCACCCTTCGATTACTCTGTCAAAGAGAAAAAGATCATAGAACGGTCGGCATTAACCTGTCCGGTTTATCTGAGCCTTCATCCTGATTTGATTAAATCCATTACTTTCAGATACAATGACTGAAGTACAGATACCTCCCGGAATAAGACACGAAAAAGAGTTGATCGTAAGTGCTGACCACTCTGCCCTGAAATTTGGATCAGGCATGGTAGATGTGTTTGCCACACCGGCCATGATCGCTCTTCTGGAGAGTGTCGCCATGGAAAGTATTTTGTCATTTATCCCGGACGGCTATACTACTGTTGGCGTTGAAATACATATCAAACACCTGAAAGCCACGCCCACAGGCAGAAAAGTGAAGGGGGAAAGTTATCTCAGGAAGGTTACCGGGAATAAACTTAACTTTGAAGTGCATGCCTGGGATGAAAAGGGGCTGATCGGGATTGGTACCCATACCAGGGTTGTGGTTGAAAAGGCTGCTTTTTATGAAAAATTAAAATAACTATTCCCTCATTTTCGTATCAATGATGATGGTGACCGGGCCATCATTTACCAGTTCAACCTGCATCATTGCTCCAAATTCACCTGTTTCCACATTCCCGGAAATTCCGGATTTCATTCGCCTGATAAACTTTTCATACAACGGTATGGCTGCTTCAGGAGGTGCAGCGCGAATGTAAGCTGGCCGGTTTCCCTTTTTTGTACTGGCATGGAGGGTAAACTGGCTGACGATCAACACACTGCCATTCACGTCCTGTATTGAAAGGTTCATGATTCCATCGTGATCGGCAAAAATACGAAGTCGCTCAATCTTTCCGGCAAGCCAATCAACATCCGTTTGATCATCTGAAATTTCAATCCCAAGCAGTATTAACAACCCCTTGGGTATCCTGCCTTTTTCTATTCCACCGATGGTAACTGAAGCTCTGCAAACGCGCTGAATGACTGCTCTCATGGTTTTCTATTGCATAAAAAAAATAATCTGATCCGATATCATACTTTGATCACTCTTCCAATAAAATAAACCGGTCTTCGGTTGTAGGACTAATGGTATTGTTCCACCGTCTGTAATGCATATAATAAAGAGGCCTTTTCCCAGGAGGTTTATGGATTGAAATATAGCGATTCATCAGGTGGTCAAAAGTATACCCTGCATATCGTTCTCCTAAAATCCGGGCATAGCGGTAAATGATATCCAGGTTGAGTTCGCTGAGGAGGTACCGGTAATTCACCTTTCCGGTAAAAAGGTTCTCTGTGAAATAGCCGGTGAGCTGATCAGTGATCGTCTCAGCACTAAATAAAATCTGTGGTGGTTCCTGCTGATCGTTCAATACACTCAGCTCAAACCAAAAGTTGCATGTAATGGCGTTCAGATCAAAATTCTTATAATAGATGAAATCTCCAAACTGCTCTTCGTCTTCATGCACTACATAGTGCTCCTCCAGTTCAATCTGTGCAATATGAAGGATAATAGCCGGTGAGCCTTTCAATAAAAAACTATCCAACAGATTACCTGAATAAACCCTGAAACCGAGGTTCTCAAATTCAAGGATCATATTGTTGATAAAATGTTCAAGAAAGATGGAATCGGAAATGTCCTTTAAAAAAAGACTTTTGTCGATGAGTACAGCATCAAGCTCCTCCCGGCTCATCTGATTCCGCCCACTGATCTCAAAAGTTTTGAGGTTGGTCTTGAAAACATAATGGGTAGGTAACAGCAATATTGAAACCTCCTGTTCCGATTTCACATATGACCTGGCCAGCCGCCACTCAGGGTAACAGGAGGTGAATAATAGTAAAATCAGTAAACCAGGAAAATTTCGCATGGGAATATGGTTGCAAAGTAATATTTTCAAATCGGTAAAATGAAATCAGCTCCAAACAAGGAAAACAACTAAAATATTGTTGAACAAAGTCAGCCAGAAACTAATCCCCGGTCTCGTTCGCCTGAAGTTCATCCTTAAGCAATGCCTCGCCAAACGTTTTGCCAAAATCAACGCATCGCTGCTGATCCTCTTCGTCAGGTGAAAATTTCACAAAAACACCTTCTCCGAAAAAATTGAGTTTCAGATTTCTGAGATTGGATTCGATCAAATGCTTGTTTTCTCCACTCCATCCATACGAACCAAATGCACTGGTCAGCTTGCCTTTATCCCTTAACGGATTGATCAAAGCGAAAAGTTTATATACCGGAAATAAAATATTCTGGTTAATAGTCGGGGACCCGACTATAAGTGCTGCACTCCGGGTTACCTGTTCTTCCAGTTCACCGATGGAAACATTCTCAATATCCTGCACTTCTACCTCAATATCTCCTGCCTTCTTTATCCCTTCAGCAATTTTTTCAGCAATAAGACCGGTTTTATGATAGGCTGATACATAGGGAATATATACCCTTCTATTCCGGGGGAAAAGAAGGGCTTCTGCAGCGTATTTTCCTGAAACCTCAACATACTTCTCCCACTGGGTTCGGAGGATTGGACCATGACCCGGACATATTACTTCAATATCAAGAGGTTTGATCTTTTCAATGGCTTTCAGCATGAATTTACTGAAGGGTTTCAGGATCACATCAAAATAATACCTGAACGCGTCATCAAAATTACCCACCTTATCGTCATACATCTCCTCATGGCAAAAATGACAGCCAAATGAATCACAGGTAAACAACACTTTATCCTCCTGCAGGTAGGTATAAATGGTGTCGGGCCAGTGAAGATTGGGTGCCCCGATAAACTGAAGGGTTTTATTTCCAAGGTCCAGCGTTTGGTCATGTTTTACAACCATGTGTGGGAATTCCGGCCCAATCATGTCTTTCAGATAGCGGATGGCATTGCCGCTACCCACAACCTTCGCTTTGGGCGCTATATTTAGCAGGTTCCGGATATTACCGGAATGGTCAGGCTCTGTATGATTGACAATGATGTACTCAATTTGTGCCGGATCTGTTACCGCTTTGATCTTTGCCAAATACGTGTTCCAGAATTTTTCTTTGACGGTGTCAACAATCGTCTTTTTTTCAGCGTCAATGAAAAACGAATTGTAGGTGGTGCCGTATTTGGTTTCCATCACCACATCAAAGGTGACTATGTCGAAATCGAGCACACCGATCCACTTTACACCGTCAGAAACCTTTAAAATAGCTTTATGATCCATTTTCAGTTCTCTATTTTTCAAACAAATTATATTGCCTTATTCAAACTCCAAAGTCATTTGTGAAGCAGGTTTATCTTCACTTCTGACAATGGTTTTTTTATCCTCATTCTTTCTTTTGGTGCTGTTTTCCAGATGATTCTTACTATCAATCTCCTTCATCTCAGTTTCCGGGGTTTGCTCAGGATTTTCATCAACAAGAGCTTCATTTCCAGTAGACTCATCAATCGATTCATAAGGCAAAGGCTCAATGAACCGGACAGAATTGGTTGGTTTATGGGTCAACCGTTTTCCTTTTGCCCTGGCGCTTTTCACACCAATAAACTCCTCCACATTGAGAATCTCTTCACTCACAGGATTACCCTTGTTATCATCAGGGAAGGTAAGCATGATCTGAGGCCGGTGATCCAGACTCAGCTCCAGTAAATAGTTCCCTTCCTGTTCACCAATAAAATCAATCTTTTTGTTGAGCAGAATATCTTCATCAAATGAGAATCTCTTCACATAAAACTTTCCAATGATTGCATCAAAATAGACAGCTGTAACAATATCTTCGGGATTGAATTTCTCAATGACCATCATCCCTTCATCGAAGTGATTGGTCAGTTCATAGCTCATCAACTTGAAGTAGCCCTCTTTTTGAATGGTAAGGATCCTGTCATCTGATTTGAATGGTCCCAGGTATTTTCCACGTTCTTCGGTGTTGAGCCTTTTCACAGTTTCATCATACCAGATGTCCATAGCACCAAGGGTCGAGATTCCTTCCTCCCGTTTCACAATTTTCCTCACTGAATATTTTGTCAGCACATTCCCCTGTGATCCACGGCCTTTGATAGCCAATTCACTGAAATCAAATTCGAATGACAATTTCTTCAACCTGGGTTTTGGTGCAAGAAAAACTTTAACCACCTCTGCCTCCCCGTTAGGATTGGCAGTGAAATAGATCACTTTTGAATCAGGACTTCCTTTGGTTACAGAATATTCTCTGTCGCGGGTGATCCCGGTGACTGCGAAACGTTTTATCCTGTATGACCCCCTGCGACCGTCTCTGTAAATCAGGTTATATATGGTACGGTCATCATTTTTCTTGAACACATCAATATGGATAATCTCTTTTCCCATAAAAGTCTTGGGTGCAATTTTCGTAACAATGAAAGTCCCGTCTGCCCTGAAAGCGATGATGTCGTCAATATCGGAGCAATCGCAAACATATTCATCTTTCCTGAGAGATGTCCCTGCAAAGCCCTCTTCACGGTTGACATATAACTTTTGGGATGCAGCAGCTACCCTGGTCGCTTCAATGGTGTCAAAATTTCTGATCTCTGTTTTCCGTTCCCTGCCGGGTCCGTATTTTTTCCTGATCTGCCGGAAGTAGTTGATGGCATAGTCAATCAGGTTCTCCAGATGGTTGTTCACCTCATCTATTTCTATTTCAATCTGTTTGATGAGTTCGTCCGCTTTAAAAGCATTGTATTTGGATATCCGTTTGATTTTGATCTCTGTCAGCCTGACAATATCATCCTCAGTAATTTCACGGTTGAAAAGCTTTTTGTATGGGTTCAATCCTTTGTCTATTGTCTCAATGACTGCCTCCCATGTTTCGCATTCTTCTATTTTCCTGTAAATCCGTTTTTCGATAAATATTTTTTCGAGTGACGAAAAATGCCATTGTTCCAGCAACTCTTCTTTTCTGATCTCAAGCTCCTTCCTGAGAAGATCCACCGTATTGTTTGTAGAGGTGATCAGCACCTCCTTTACACCAATAAATCTTGGCCTGCCTTCATCTATCACGCACACATTTGGTGAAATGGGCACTTCACAGGCGGTGAAGGCATACAGGGCATCAATGGTTTGATCGGGTGAAACGTTGGGAGCCAGTTGAATGATAATCTCAACGTTGGCAGCGGTATTGTCATCAATCTTCCTGATTTTGATCTTACCCTTTTCATTGGCTGATACAATGGAATCAATCAGGGTTGAGGTTGTTGTGCCATAGGGTATTTCAGTAATGGCAAGGGTCTTTTTATCCTGCTGATGTATTTTTGCCCTCACCCTTACCCTTCCTCCACGGCTGCCTTCATTGTACCTGGAGACATCGACCATTCCCCCGGTTGGAAAATCAGGAAAGAGTTCAAAATCCTCCCCTTTCAGCACACGGATCGAGCAATCAATCAATTCTGTAAAATTGTGCGGTAGGATTTTTGAAGAAAGTCCCACCGCAATACCCTCAACACCCTGTGCAAGTAAAAGGGGAAACTTAACCGGCAGGGCAACAGGCTCCTTTTTCCGGCCGTCGTATGATGTTTTCCAGACCGTAGTTTTAGGATTAAATACTACCTCCAGTGCGAATTTTGAGAGTCTGGCCTCAATATACCTTGATGCGGCTGCGCTGTCGCCCGTCAGGATGTTGCCCCAGTTTCCCTGTGTATCAATCAGCAACTCTTTTTGTCCTAACTGCACAAGGGCATCTCCGATAGATGCATCTCCATGCGGATGGTACTGCATGGTGTGTCCGATGATGTTGGCCACTTTGTTGTACCTGCCGTCATCCAACTCTTTCATGGCGTGCAGTATCCTGCGCTGCACCGGCTTCAGCCCGTCTTTGATGTCGGGAACGGCACGTTCAAGAATCACATAGGAAGCGTAGTCGAGGAACCAGTTTTTGTACATCCCCGACAAGTGAATGGTTTTGTGGCCATCCGCCAGGTCTTCATCCGGAACCTTTACCTGATCGGCAATACTTTCATCACCATTTTCCTGCAATTCCAGGTCATCCTGTTCATCCAGTCCGCTCATGTTCTGTGTCTCTGTTCAGATATAATTTGTCCGGCAAAATAATAAATAATTATCAGAACCTTTGGGGTTATGGGATTAAAAGTTTTTAACGGTTTTAAAGGGGAAAATTCACAACCAGATCACGGTTTTCGTAGCAAATATAGGCATAAACGAATTGGAACTGACAAATGAAGAGCGTAATAATTTCGCCACTACGAGGCTTAAAAGAGGGGTTTGCAATTGATTCTAATCGGGTAGGAAGCGGCTCGCGCCGCTGTCCCCCCACACCACCCGGCATACGACTTTCGTACCAAGGCGGTTT
>JBLRXC010000103.1:0-11069 GCA_047920975.1 Bacteroidales bacterium
CGGAAGGCGATTGAGATGGTGACAATCTATAGTGATAACCCCAATGCCTCTGCACTTACCAACATCAACGGACAGGCTGACATTTCAGAGTTTGACGGATCCTCAAGAATAGAATTCAGGATGATCGGATACCAAAACAAAACAAGAAGTTTCAGTGATCTTCAGGAGGTTAATTTCATTATTTTCCTGCAACCGACCAACATCACCCTCGATCAGTTCGTGGTGGTGGCCTCCCGGTGGAATCAATCCAGGAGAGACATTCCATCAAAGATTTCAACCCTGACTCCGCAAAGCGTGGCTTTGCAGAACCCGCAAACGACCGCTGACCTGCTGGCTGTTTCCGGGGAGGTTTTTATTCAAAAAAGCCAGCTTGGGGGTGGAAGCCCTATGATCAGAGGCTTTTCGACCAACAGGGTGCTTCTGGTCATTGACGGTGTGAGGATGAACACTGCTATTTTCCGCAGTGGTAATCTCCAGAATGTGATCTCCCTTGACCCGTTTGCAACAGAGCGGGTCGAGATACTTTTTGGTCCCGGAAGTGTAATTTACGGAAGCGATGCCATTGGCGGAGTCATGAGCTTTTCAACCCTCGCCCCAAAACTGGCGGTTGAAAGGAAAACAGATGTGTCAGGTAGTGCTGTTTCGCGCTACTCTTCGGCTAATAATGAGATTGCAGGCCATTTCGATGTCAACCTTGGTTGGAATAAATGGGCCACGGTTACAAGTTTCAGTCAGTTTAAATTTGATGATCTCCGGATGGGCTCACACGGTCCGGATGAATACCTGAGGACTTTTTATACCCTGCGCATCGATAGTGTTGACCGTGTCATCACCAACCCTGATCCGCTGGTTCAGAACCCAACCGGGTATTCGCAATCAAACCTGATGCAAAAAGTCCGTTTCAAACCTAATGAAAATTGGGATTTGGTTTACGGCCTGCATTATTCTATTACTTCCGACTACTCACGTTACGACAGGCTGTTGCAAACGCGGAATGGGTTACCCCGCAGTGCTGAATGGCACTATGGACCGCAGGAATGGATGATGAATCACCTTACAGCCACACACATAACGGATCATAAATTGTTCACCCAGATGTCTGTCAGGTTGGCTGGACAGAACTTCCGGGAGAGCCGCCACGACAGAAATTTCAATGCAAATACACGCAGACACCGGACGGAGAGAGTAAATGCCTATTCAGCGAATATCGACTTTGTGAAAGAGGCAGGAACTTCAGGGCGGTTTTATTATGGCCTGGAGGGCGTTTATAATGATGTGAATTCTGAAGGAACGGATGAAAATATCGCAACCGGTAATGAAATACCAGGACCAGCACGGTATCCCTTATCAACATGGGAATCTTACGCAGGATATGTTACATATGTCCATAAAATCACTGAAAAAGTGACCCTGCAGGCAGGAGGACGGTATAACTACTTTTTCCTGAATGCCGACTTTGATACAACATTCTATCCCTTCACTTTTACAGAAGCTCATATTAAAAAGGGAGCCTTGACCGGAAGTATTGGCATGGTGGTCAAACCCAGTAAAAACTGGACATGGAGTACAAATCTGTCAACCGGATTCAGGTCTCCCAATGTAGATGATATGGGCAAGGTGTTTGACTCAGAGCCTGGGTTCGTGGTTGTTCCCAATCCGGACCTTTCACCCGAATATGCTTACAATGCAGAGATTGCTGCAGCAAGGGTCTTTGGAGAGAGGGTAAAGGTTGACATGACCGCATTTTATACCCTGCTTAATGATGCGATGGTGCGTCGTAATTACCAGTTGAATGGGATGGATAGTCTGCTGTATGATGGGGAGATGAGTCGTGTGCAAGCCATTCAGAATGCTGCGGGTGCAAAAGTGTGGGGAGTGCAGGCGGGATTGGAGGTCAAATTACCTTTAGGCTTTGGTTTTATCTCCAATGTCAATTATCAGAAGGGGGAAGAGGAGCTGGACGATGGATCCTTCAGCAGGCTGAGGCATGCAGCACCCTGGTTTGGTGTCTCACGGCTGACCTTCGCAACCCAGAAGATCAATTTCGATTTTTATGCGCTCTACAGTGGCCGTGTTAAATACGAAGACCTGCCTGTAGAAGAGATCCAGAAAGCTTATATGTATGCAGTTGATGAAAATGGAAAACCCTGGTCGCCATCCTGGTTCACCTTGAATTTCAAAGCCTTCTATCAACTGACCGAATACCTATCGGTCAGTAGCGGGATTGAAAACATTACTGACCGCAGATACCGGCCTTACAGCTCGGGCATCGTTGCTCCGGGAAGAAATTTCATCATATCATTGAAAGCAAAATTTTGAGCGGCTGATCAGAACCCGTTTGATGATTTTTTTTTGGTAACCGCACTTTAAATATCGTTTGGTCTGCCATTGAATATTGTAGGAAACAATTTCGGGTTTTGGGTTGAATATATTGTTTTAATTTTGATCACCCAAAGGGCTTAAAGCATGAATTTTCTGGCACCGGTAGCGTTTCTTGATGTATCTAAATCATTGCCTGTTGTGGATGTGAGGTCTCCTGCTGAATACAGGCAGGGTCACATCCCGGGAGCCATCAACATGCCTTTGTTTGACGATGAGGAGCGGAAGATCACCGGAACTTTGTATAAAAATTCAGGCAGGTACGATTCTTTTTTAAGGGGACTTGAATTCGTCGGGCCAAAACTAGCCCATTTTGTCAAACAAGCCCATAAAGCAGCACCAAAGCATTCACTTGCATTGCACTGCTGGCGGGGTGGGTTGAGAAGCCAAAGCATGGCATGGCTCCTTGCGACGGCTGGATTTCAGATTTCTGTTCTGGAGGGAGGCTACAAAGCTTATCGCCGCCATGTGTTGGAAAGTTTTTCAAACTCACCTCAGCTCCTGGTGCTGGGCGGGATGACCGGAAGTGGAAAATCACTAATCCTCCGCGAACTTGCACAAAAGGGAGAGCAGATCATTGATCTGGAAGCACTTGCTAACCACAAAGGTTCAGCTTTTGGAGGAATAGGTTATGACCGCCAGCCTACCAATGAACAGTTTGAAAACAACCTGTGTGCTGTCATTTCATTGCTTGACCCTGAAAAAACCACCTGGATTGAGGATGAAAGCCAGGGAATAGGACGCGTTCAGATACCGGCAGGGCTGTACCGGAAAATGCGCAGTGCTCCTGTGGTTCTTATTGAACTATCACCAAAAATCAGGGTGAGCAGGTTGGTCAATGAATACGGTGAAATTCAAACCGAACTTCTTCGTTTAAGTATTGACCTTATTGCGAAAAGACTGGGAGGACAGAATACAAAAAAAGCATTGGAAGCACTTGATAAAAAAGATTTTAAAATGGCAGCTGCTATTCTGTTATCTTATTATGACAAAGCTTATCTGAGCGGGTTATCCAAGAGGACGGCTGAAAGTATTTATCCGCTGAAATTCCGTTTGGATGATCCGGAGAAAAATGCTGCAAAGATCAGACACCGGATAAAAAAAATGAATCTGTTAACAAACTTAGCGTAACTATAAGAAATGGAATCCATTTACCTTGACTACAACGCAACCACACCCATTGACAGCGAAGTGGCTGAAGCCATGAAACCCTATTTGTTCGAATATTTTGGAAATCCTTCCAGTGTCCACAGGTATGGAGTGCTGACAAAAAAAGCAGTGATGGCAGCAAGGGAGCAATTGGCCTCACTGATCCATTGTCATGCGGATGAAATCATCTTCACCAGTGGAGGAACAGAATCAAACAATCTGGCCATCAAAGGGATAGCATTTGCACACAAGAACAAGGGACGGCATATTCTCACTACTTCCGTTGAACACCCTGCTGTTACTGAAGTTTGTCGGTTTCTTGAAAAGGAAGGATTCAAAATAACCTATCTGCCGGTTGACGAATACGGATTGGTTGCAGTTTCTGAAATTGAACAAAGCATTACTCCGGAAACCATTCTTATCTCGGTGATGCATGCCAACAATGAAGTAGGGACCATTCAGCCGGTTGAAAAAATCGGACAGGTTGCCAGGCAGTACAACATTCTTTTTCATACCGATGCTGCTCAGTCGGTCGGCAAAATTCATGTGGATGTGAACGAAATGCAGGTGGACCTGCTTTCTGTTGCAGGGCATAAACTCTATGCACCGAAAGGAATTGGCGCACTGTTTGTGCGGCGTGGGACAGAGTTTCAGAGACTGATACACGGCGCTGATCACGAAATGAACCGCAGAGCTGGGACAGAAAATGTACTTGAGATTGTTGGCCTCGGCAAAGCCTGCGAAATTGCAGGCCGGGACCTTTTGAAAAACCGGGCACAGATGTTATTGACTCGGGATCTTTTGCAGGATGGAATTGTAAGCAGGATTCCCGATGTGAAAATCAATGGTCATCCTGATCTCCGGCTTCCCAATACCCTTAGTATGAGTTTCCCGGGTATTGAAGCCAATACCCTGCTATCTGAACTTGACCAGGTCGCCGCTTCTGCCGGTGCGGCCTGTCATACCGACTCTGTGGACATATCGCCTGTTCTGACTGCCATGAATATTCCAACCCGGTATGCCATGGGCACCATCAGGTTTTCCACCGGAAAAGATACAACGGAAACGGAGATTGAAAAAGCTGTATCTGTAATCACTGATGCAGTGAACCGGTTAGGGAACAAAAGCATTTCAGTCCCCGGAGCGGTAACCGGCGAAATACGTCTGACACAGTACACCCATGGTATGGGCTGTGCCTGCAAAATCCGACCGCAATACCTTGAACAGATTTTGAGAGACCTGGTTGTTCCTGTTGATCCAAACGTGCTGGTTTCGCTTGCGACCTCAGATGATGCGGCAGTCTACCGGATCAACGAAAGCATTGCCATTATTCAAACGGTTGATTTTTTTACCCCCGTTGTTGATGATCCCTATCACTTTGGCGCCATTGCTGCGGCCAATGCCCTGAGCGACGTATATGCCATGGGGGGCACACCCCTGTTTGCACTGAATATTGCTGGTTTTCCTGATAACCGGCTCCCAATGGAAGTGCTGAAAGATATCCTGAGAGGTGCACAGGATAAAGCTGCTGAAGCAGGGATTTCAATACTTGGCGGTCATACGGTGGAAGACACAGAACCTAAATTTGGAATGACTGTAACTGGTGTCGTGCATCCTGATAAAATACTGACCAATAGCAACATGAAGGAGGGTGATGTTTTGGTACTGACCAAACCAATTGGGACCGGGATCATAGCAACAGCCGTTAAGCGTGAACTGGCCGAACCAGGCCAGGCAGAGAAAGTCATTCAGGTGATGAGCCAATTGAATAAAACCGCCGCAGATATCATGAAAGAGTTCCCTGTGAATGCATGTACTGATGTGACAGGATTCGGCCTCCTGGGACATTTGAGGGAGATGACTGTAGCAAGCAGGATGGATGTTGAAATTGTTCTGGCAAAGATACCTGTGATTGATGGTGTTGAAAGACTGGCGGCCAATGGGATTATTCCAGGGGGGACCAGGAACAACCTGGAATTTGTTTCAGATGTGGCAGAGTGGGATGCGAATGTTCCTGAAGTCACCAAATTGATCATGAGCGATGCCCAAACCTCCGGCGGATTGTTGATTTCGATCCCTGAGAAGGAAGGATATGAGATGGTTAAGCGTTTGAAAGATAAGGGTATAGATGATGTTTCTGTCATTGGAAAAGTTGGTAAAAAGGGTGTTGGAAAAATTTACTTGATTTGAGCCTGTTTTTTTTATACTTTGGCAGACAAAATCAACTGCTATGGATAATCAGTCCGCCTTTTTAGTTTTTGCCTCTGTTATTGGTCTTGTCATTTTAATCATTGTTTTGGTAGCAATCCTTTACAAACCTATGAAAAAGGCGGCCATTACCTGCAATTATGCAGTTACGGGAGAAGGTGAAAATGCAAGAGTGCTTCAGATTCAAGTGAAAAATACCGGAAAGAAGCCGTTAAAGATTGTGTCACCTTATATCTCCTTTAGTTCACTGAGAACCACTCAAAATTTTCAATTGAAACCTGAAAAAATCAAAGTCATGTTCCCCCGGATTCTGAATGTGAATGAGGAACTGAAATGCGAAGCCGAGATAGGTCATTACGATGAGTATTTGTCGAAATCAGCAACCCATCCGGGTCAGGTGAAGGTGATCATCAAAGATACCGAAGGATTGGAATTCAATTCCAATGCTGTGGATTATAAGCCTTGATAATCAGGACGTGTGAATAACTTTTCTAAACCTGTCAGATCTGACTTTCCCTGCGAGACTATTTATCTTTAATTTTGGCCATCCAAATTCTTTGATGTGTCTGATATTTTAGAACAACTGAATGATGAACAGCGGCTTGCCGTGGAAGCCGTTGAAGGCCCTGTTATGGTTATTGCCGGGGCAGGCTCGGGCAAAACACGTGTCCTGACCTATCGTGTTGCGCATCTGCTCAACCTCGGTGTTGACCCTTTCAATATACTTGCCCTTACCTTTACAAATAAAGCAGCACGGGAGATGAAAGAGCGGATCATCAACCTGGTGGGAAGTGCAGATGCAAAGAATGTCTGGATGGGTACATTCCACTCCATTTTTGCACGCTTTCTCCGCATCGAAGCCCACAGGATCAACTATCCATCTAATTTTTCAATCTATGATACCGAGGACTCCAGGCGACTGATCAAAGCCATCATCAAAGAGATGAACGCCGATGACAAAGCTTACCCGCCCGGTTTTGTGCTGAACCGTATCTCATCAGCCAAATCTAACCTTGTCACGGCTGAAGCATACAATGCCAATGAAGAGGTTTTACTGCAGGATCAGATGGCAGGAAAGCCCTTACTGGGAGAAATGTACAAGATCTACACGGCAAGGTGCTCAAGGGCATCTGCTATGGATTTTGATGATCTTCTGCTGAATACATACATGATTTTAAGGGATTTTCCTGATCTCCTCATCAAATACCAGAGAAAGTTCAGATTTATTCTGGTCGATGAATACCAGGATACAAATCATGCGCAGTATATGATTATCAAACAATTAGCAGCCAATGATGAAAATATTTGTGTTGTAGGTGATGATGCACAAAGCATTTACGCGTTCAGGGGGGCAAATATTCAAAATATTCTCAATTTCAAAAGGGATTATCCTGATGCCCGTGAATTCAAGCTCGAACAAAATTACCGGTCAACCCAAATCATTGTTAAAGCCTCCAATTCGCTTATCAAAAACAATAAGGATCAGATCACGAAAACAATCTGGACCCATAATGATCCGGGAGAATTGATACAGCTTATCAAAGCCTCAACCGACAACGAGGAAGGATCCATGGTGGCAAATTCTATTTTTGAAACCAAAATGAACCGTCAGCTCCGGAATGATGTATTTGCAATATTGTACCGCACCAATGCCCAGTCCCGTTCCATGGAGGAGGCACTGCGCCGGTTAAATATACCGTACAGAATCTATGGTGGTCTGTCATTTTATCAGCGGAAGGAGATCAGGGATTTACTTGCATATTTCAGGCTGGTGGTAAACCACAATGATGAAGAAGCATTGCGCAGGATTATTAATTACCCGGCCCGTGGCATTGGCCAGACCACACAGGAGAAAATTGTGATTGCTGCTGATAATTTTAAGACATCTCAGTGGGAAGTGTATACTGATCCTGAACGATTCCGTCTCGGACTTAATGCAGGGGTGATGAGCCGGATTGACGCTTTCACCACCATGATCAGGGCCTTTGGCGTTCAGGTGAAACAAAAAAATGCCTTTGAACTGGCCAGATTGATTACCAATGCATCCGGCGTGATCAAAAATCTTCATGAGGATAAGACCCCGGAGGGAATCAGCAGGGTTGAAAATGTGGAAGAACTTCTCAATGCGCTAAAAGAATATTCGGAAAGTGCAACTCCTTTGATTCCGGTCCAGGAGATGGAGGAAGGCTCCGCTATCAGAACGCTTGACCTGTTTCTGCAGGAGGTGGCCCTGATTACGGATGCAGATACCGGTGATAAAGATGATTCAAACCGGGTTTCACTGATGACCGTGCATGCGGCCAAGGGTCTTGAGTTTCCCTATGTGTATCTTGTCGGACTTGAGGAGAATCTGTTTCCGTCAATACAATCACTGAATTCGAGAACTGACCTTGAAGAGGAACGACGACTCTTTTATGTGGCACTTACCCGTGCGCAACAGAAATTATTCATTACCTATTCTGAAAGCCGTTACCGGTGGGGAAACCTGACGATCTGTGAGCCAAGCCGGTTTATTGATGAAATTGACGTCTCTTGCATTGAATTCCCACAGAAGCCAAAGTTAAAGGATTCAACGAGACAACAGATCGTGACCCCGGCCTATGGTGGAATGAATCGCAAAAACCTTAAAAAAATTACTTCCCATAAAATGAATGATACCGGTAATTCACCAGTTCATGAAGATATGGATATATCAGGAATACAGACAGGAATGCAGGTGGAACATAGCCGTTTCGGATATGGGAAGGTGTTGAGCATTGAAGGTTCCGGTGCAAACAGGAAAGCATCGGTATTTTTTAGAAATATAGGCCAGAAACAGCTGCTGCTAAAATATGCCCGGCTGAAAATCATAGGCTGATCGCTGACAATGAATTTCTGTGATTAAACAGGTTTGATTCTTAATATAACAATATGAATTCAGCTGGTTTTTCATTCCTCGATTATTTCATATTCATTGCCTATGGTGTGGTCATCATCGGCATCGGATTGTGGGTGTCGCGTACCAAAAAAGGCCACCAGCGGAATGCTGAGGATTATTTTTTGGCAGGTAAATCGCTTCCCTGGTGGACCATTGGCGCTTCCCTGATTGCTGCAAACATTTCCGCTGAACAATTTATTGGAATGTCGGGATCTGGATTTGCTATTGGGCTCGCCATTGCCTCCTATGAATGGATGGCGGCTGCAACACTCATCATCGTTGGGAAATATCTCCTGCCCATTTTCATTGAGAAAAAGTTATATACCATCCCTGAGTTTCTGGAAAAACGATTCAGTACAAACCTGAAGTCGATTCTTGCAGTCTTCTGGATCGCGCTGTTCATCTTTGTCAACCTTACTTCTGTTCTGTTTTTAGGCGCAAAAGCACTGGATACGATTTTAGGCACTGGTGACGGTTCTATTATTGTTTATGCAATTATCGGACTTGCTTTTTTTGCTGCAGCCTATTCATTGTGGGGAGGATTATCAGCAGTTGCATGGACCGATGTTGTTCAGGTAACCCTGCTGATCATTGGAGGTCTGATCACCACGGTGATCGCTTTGGGTCATCTGACGCCTGACGGAGGAATCATAGCAGGCGCTAAATTTCTCTACCAGGCCGTTCCTGAAAAATTTTCTTTGATCCTGAGCAAGGGTGAGATCATAACACCCAATGGTACGGATGCCTACTGGGATTTGCCGGGACTGGCGGTTTTGATAGGAGGTATGTGGATCGCCAACCTTTATTACTGGGGTTTTAACCAATACATCATTCAGCGGACACTTGCCGCAAAAAGTCTGAAGGAAGCTCAGAAAGGGATCGCTTTTGCAGCCTTTCTCAAATTGTTGATCCCGCTAATCGTTGTTATTCCAGGAATTGTGGCTTATGTGCTGAACACAGGCCCTGAGGGTACGCTCTCTTCCCAAACAGTTGATCCGGCATTCATTAACCAGGCCGGAGGTATTGACAATGACCGGGCCTTCCCCTGGCTGATCAGCCAGTTTATACCCACAGGCCTGAAGGGACTTGTCTTGGCAGCCCTTGCAGCAGCAATTGTCTCCTCGCTGGCATCGATGCTCAACTCAACAGCCACCATTTTCACCATGGATCTCTATAAACCGTTTTTCAATAAACAAGCCACGGATCGTCAGATTGTAGCTGCAGGCAGGATCACCGCGACCACCGCCCTTGTGATCGCAGGACTGATGGCGCCATTTCTTGGATCAATCCCGCAGGCTTTTCAGTTTATTCAGGAGTATACCGGCATTGTGAGTCCCGGCATCCTCGCCATTTTTATGCTTGGATTGTTCTGGCGGAAAGCCACAAACAACGGAGCTATCTGGGGTGCTGTTTTTTCAATCCCTGCCGCCCTCTTTTTTAAAACTGGGAATAAGGGATGGTTTGAGGGTTCGGCTTTTGATTTTCTGTTTCCGAACCTGCCATGGATGCACCAGATGGGTTTGACTTTTCTTGTCGTTGCCCTGATCATAGTGGCTGTGAGTTCAATTGAAAATCAGGGAAAAACTGATGAAAAGGGAATCAGGCTGACGAAGTCATTATTTGCTACCAGCGCAGGTTTCAATATCAGTGCTTTTATCATTTGCATCATCCTGGCTTTTCTTTATGCTTTTTTCTGGTAGAATGCGGGTATTCCTGGTGGATATCTGTTCCTATCCGTTTAAGTAAACCTGTTATCCGCTTTTAAATAATTTTTACGAAACCGGATAGCTTCTCCGATTTGGTTTGATTACTAATCCCTTGTGAATCAGATACGAATTAGCATTGGCTTTTTTGGCACGGAAATGCATGCCTGCTTTGCCTCATGATCATCATAATGAATTTCATACAATACCGGATACTATGAAAAAAGCCCTTATAACTTTAGTGCTTCTTGGCATGATTATAACCGGGGGATTACAATCACAATCACCCCCATTCCCCAATGGAGGCAATGATCCTGGCGGACAAACACCTGTCGGCGGTGCATCTCCCATCGAAGGAGGATTATTGATTTTGGTTTCACTGGGTGCCGGTTACTCCCTCCGGAAACTCTATTCAATGCATGCCGAAAACAGGGAAAAAGCAGAAAATTGATCCAATCTTCTATTTTTATTTTTTTCCTGATTCGGTAACAAACTCAAGAGCACCCAGGTCGGGACCGGCATCAGCGGTCCTTGGGTTCCCATTCAAATCAAACATTATATTGATTTCCGATGAATTGATGATCTCCAGGCTCCCAATGTCAATAGCAGGCGACAGCGTATCAAGTCTGTAATCGTTCAATCCGGTATTTCTGAATTTTGGATCCTTGTTTTTCTGAGAATTCAGGAAATTTTCAGCGCTCGTAATATCAGAT
>JBLRXC010000104.1:0-11020 GCA_047920975.1 Bacteroidales bacterium
CCTGCAAACGAAAGAGGAGCTTGATGAAAAAAACGATGGGAGCAATTCCTGCAACAAGCAGTAAAAAAGTATGGGTAAAGATGCCTCTTTTCTCACCGTGAACAATCAAAGTCAGCACCAGCACACCTGTTATGAGGATAAATGAATTCATGATGGTAAGGTTGGCATAGGTTGCCAGCACAAGTGATAGCATCACATAAACAGTATACCTTGGTTTTGGTTCTTTCATAGCCAGCATCGTAAACCAGATGGCTCCCGTCAGCAATGCCATTGACATACCGTACCCGCGCGAGGTCCCGAAAAATTCAAGGAAATTGTGGGCAAAGAGTAAACTGATGAGCAGGCCGTATTTTAACCACGGGTTCTTAAGCAAACCAGCAATTCTCCAGGAAAAATAAAAATAGAGCGGGAAGAATATAAGGTTTGCCAGTCTGAGGGCGAAAGGGGATGATCCAAACAGTTGGTAACTAACCCAGGACAACAATGAGTTCAGGTAATGGTTGTTGGCCGACCATTCCGAAAACCATGGAAATATCTCATGGATATGGATGTACCTGAAAAAAGTGGCAATCTCATCGTGCAGCATGGGAACGAATATCCCCCGAAGCACAAGATAGGCCATTAACCCTGAACACAGGAGTATGCCAAAGCGTTTCCCGGTCAAGAATTCCGGTTAATGTTGTTCAGGTCTTCGAATGCCGTCTTCAGCCGCTCTACCATAAACTTCTCACCTTCACGCAGCCATTTTCTGGGATCATAGTACTTTTTATTGGGCTTGTCCTCGCCCTCGGGATTGCCAATTTGACCCTGCAGGAAGTCATGGTATTTTGCTTCGTATGATCTTATTCCATCCCAGTAAGCCCATTGGGTGTCGGTATCAATGTTCATCTTCACCACGCCATAGGAAATGGCTTCCCTGATCTCGGCCTGGCTCGATCCTGATCCCCCGTGAAAAACAAAACTTACCGGTTTCGGATCCGTTCCGAATTTCTTCATGATGTACTCCTGTGAGTTTTTCAGAATTACGGGCTGTAGCTTTACATTGCCTGGCTTGTAAACCCCATGCACATTCCCAAAAGCAGCAGCAATGGTGAACTGATCACTCACATTTTTCAGATGCTCAAAGGCATAGGCAACCTCTTCGGGCTGGGTGTATAGTTTAGAACTGTCCACACCGGTGTTGTCGACGCCATCCTCTTCACCCCCCGTAACGCCCAGTTCAATTTCGAGGGTCATACCTATTTTACTCATGCGCTCCAGGTAGCGCTTGCAGGTTTCAATATTTTCTTCAATGGGCTCTTCGGATAAGTCAAGCATATGGGAGCTGAACAATGGTTTTCCGTGCGATTTAAAATGTTGTTCTCCTGCATCGAGCAATCCGTCAATCCATGGTAACAGTTTCCTGGCAGCGTGATCGGTATGGAGAATAACCGGGACGCCATACAGTCCGGCAAGGTGGTGTATGTGAAAAGCACCGGTTACAGATCCGGCAAGTGCTGCCTTCTCGCTTTCATTTGAAAGTCCTTTCCCGGCATAAAATGAGGCGCCCCCGTTTGAAAATTGAATGATCACAGGCGAATTAACCAATTTGGCCACTTCAAGCACAGCATTCACAGAGTTGGTGCCGACCACATTCACAGCCGGCAGCGCAAACAGGTTCTTTTTTGCGAGGTTGAATATCGTTTGGATATCTTTTCCGGTAACTACGCCCGGTTTCACATGATCAAATATTTTGTCTGACATATCTTATCTTTTTAGTTCTTGTGTTCTTACTGAAAAAGTTGGAGAGAGTGATAGTCTCTCTTATATAAAGCTATTAATCAATAGTTTATGTTTTTAAATACAGAAATGTATTCAAATGATCAACCATTGTAACATGGATCAGGAATTTTAAGAACGTCCGGCTAAAGTCGGATTTAATTTGATAAAATGAATGAAAAATGCAGAATTTTTTTTAACAAAGTTATTTTGTGAGAGAAACAATTTTTTTACGAACACAGACTGTCGTGCATGCTGAACTTTGATTTTAATTGGTTGAATTCCTGCGAAGGTTACATTTGGACAATCTTATGGATCACCTTTTATATTTTGACTTACCGAAACATTGATCACCTGCTCCCGTATATGATAAAGTAATGAAATAGTTGTCAGGTCTGAAATACTGGTGCTTCACAAAATAAATAGTTCACATAAAATGTACAAAGATGAAATCAATGCGATTTTTACGTAATCTGATTGCAGTGCTGCTGGGCATGACATTAATGATGACGGTGGCTTGCAATAAGGAAGAAGAGGAAGTAAAGGAGACCACCATCAGTGATAATGATTTTTATATGATGGTTGGTTATACAATGATCAATTGCTACACGGATATCTACAACCAGAACCTTGCGGGCGTTGCTACCGGAGGGCACAACATTACAACCGACGGGCCCATGGGCGGATCGGTCCTGATAACGGGGACTACTACTTATGACAATACGCACGGCATTACGACCACCGATCTGGTACTTGCAATGAATGCTGTTAATTACATTTATTCACACACTAACAGCAACGGCAGGAAGTGGACTGCCAACATTACACTTACAGGTTCCACCACCTATACGGGCAGTTTTTCGAACACCTACACCAGTGTGAACCACCAGGCGAATAACCTGCAAATAACAGGAATGGTAATTTTTGACGGTGTCACCAGGTCCATTAACGGAATAGGGGCGGTAAGCATTAACCGTTCATCGAAAATAGCAGTGAATATTTTCGGGCATATCGTATCGTGGTAAATCATTCCAGGGGGAACAGCAATTCAACCTTTTTCCCATAAAAATAATGATTCATCTTGCACAGGGCAGGAGCATGCTGATGGGTAGGATTGTTCGTTTGGAGCGGCATGGCACCTATCGGGCGGATTTTGGCTGCTCACACCCAATGAAGGCTGTTGGCTTTTGGCCTTTGGCTTTTAGCTTTTGGTTCCCGGTTCTTTGGGTCCACAAATTGACACAATTTGAATTGCACAAATGAACGTAAGTAGGGGGTTAAGACATCCTCTGGTTGCTGAATCAACCTGCTTTTAAACTACGGCTTGTTAAGAGAGACTTTGTTGAAAGAGGGAGATTTATTCCGGAATTTGCCGGATATCATTTGTTGCGGTTTAAAATGCTTATGGTTAGTTTTTTAACAATCTCAGCCTCAGCGGTTTTGCTGTTGGCAATAAAGAGCGTAAGAGCCGCAAGTGTTGCATTGTCAATAATTGGCGAGCCATCGGGTTTAAACAGAGCGTTGTTTTTTTGTATGAAATAGAGGAAGCATGCTGCTGCAATGCGCTTATTGCCATCAACAAATGAATGGTTTTTGGTGATGAAATAAAGAAGGTTGGCAGCCTTCTCTTCAATGGAGGGGTAAAGATCAGCGCCGTTAAAACCCTGTTGTATCTGATTGATTGAGCTATGGAAACTTTTGTCTTTCGGTTTTGCAAACACGTCAGATTCGAATTGGGTATGCATTGTTTCAATCAACTCCATATACTCATTGTAAGAGGGGTAAACTGTTTTGGCGGTAGTTTGCCCTTTCTTGTCGAGGGTTTTGTGGTCGTAATCGTTGAGCAGTTCAAGCCCTTTGGCAAAAACTCTTAGCATTTCGAACTCTCCGGCAGTGGTTTGTTCTGCCATTGCCCGGTTTAGGATGCGGATACCGGTTTTGAGGTATTTCACTTCCTGCTGTTTTTGTGCCAGGCGATTTTCGTTGATCGCATAGCCCTGCACCAAATATTCTTTAAGCCGTTGGGTTGCCCACTTGCGAAATTGAGTAGCCTGTTTTGAATTTACCCTATAACCAACCGAAAGGACTATATCAAGGTTATACAGGTTCATTTTGCGCTTTTTGCCATCTGCCGCAACCTGTTCCAAAATGGAACAAGTTGATTTTTTATCTAGTTCTCCTGATTTGAAGATGTTTTGAATATGCTTGACAATGGCGGGGCGATTAACATCAAATAAAGTGGCGATTAAATGAGCATCCAGCCAAACAGTATCATTATCAAGCTTCACCAGAATTTCGGCCCCTTTTGATGTTTTGTATATTTCTATTTCTCCCTTTTGCATAGTATTTAATTTTGCTGGGTTGTCCATTGGCGGAACTGGGGTTCCATTGAGTTGTTTTTATTATTTCATCTGCCGTTAAAATTAATAAAATAATTCCCGCTTGTTTGAATTTTATTGTCGGATGTACTTTATAAGACTTTAGCCGGTTGGATATTCCGGACTATCCTGACCCCCCTCTAGTGATCAATTTACTCCGGAATGCCTGGTCACTTTGCTCCGGATTGGGGTGGTCAGTTTGTACCGGAATGACTGGGGTTCTGGCTGGTGCGGTGGTATGGGGTGGCCTGCGAATGCCGGTTCGACGCTATTGGGTTGGATTGTGCGGTTGGAGCGGCGTGCCCCCCATCGGGTGGGTTTTGGCTGCTCACACCCGTGAGGAGGCTGTTGGCTTTTGGCTGTTGGCTTTTTGCAGGGGTACATAAGTTCAAGAAAATAAATTGAGGTTTTTTTTATTTTTATGAAATATTGATATTTGCTGAGGTTTGAAGGCCATACTTAGAGGACTTCAAAACAAAAGATATAATAAAATCTAAACTCTAAAATTAAAAGACATGCTAATTTACAAATCACTGACAATATTATTGTTTGCGCTAGGATGTTAGCAGCAGGAAGTTAGGATAAAAACCATGACAGCAACCGTCTATGAAGCAAAAGACTTTTTTGGAGAAGTGAAAAAAGATAAAATTAATTCTGAAAACACTTATAAATACGATGAAAAGGGGAACCAGAGGATATAAACTCAAGTTTTTTTCATAGTTTCATTAATCAATACACCATTTTCCAGGCTTGGACCAACTGGTTCGGTTTCTAATTTAAATTCTGATTGCATAATCTTACCCGGAGAGGTCTTGCCATTATTTTCTTTATTAATAAGACTATTGTTAGGATGATACTCATCTGAATTTTCTAATGATTTATTTGGATCTGGAAGCACTGAAGGATGCTTTCCAACAATTAATTCACCATTTTCATAGTACAGTCCTTCTCCATTAGTACCAGTATCATTATCATTGTGTAATCCCCTCGACAGAGAGTTAAGATATTCCGGATCAACTACCTCTTTTGGAAGAACAGGATTTTCATAACCAGCACGTTTACCGATGGCAATATAGGATATGGTTACGTTGCTTTTACCATTGTTGTTCTCAATTACAGTAAAACTACCGGAGCTAACCTGCGATAGATAAACCCCATTCGAGTTACCGGTCGGAGTAGCCGTTACAACAACCGGTTCACTTTTAGAAACTGCATTGGCGAATGCCTCATCAAATACAATAGTGCTTTTTCCGTTTACAAGGGTGGCATAACCGCTTGTCTGGATAGTGGCATTGGTTGATACATTAGTGTATAATACGGTATTTTGGTTACCTGTTTTTTGCAAATGGACATCCAGATCATTCTTAAACATTTTGCCGTTGGCATACAGTGCATAATTTTCTCCTTCCGTAAAAGTACCATATATCTTACCGTGAATATCAGCGCCAAACAGTTCACCCCATGCACCCATGCCAATACCAATGTTTGCCTGAGCGTCTTTTCCAGTGCCACTACCAGAGGAAGTAAAATATCCTCCATAAATTGTACCACTGCTGTTTTTATATCCTAAAGAGCCCCAATAACTAGCAAGTATGTATGACCCAATTATTCCTCCACTTCTTTCGTAATCGTTGTAATTATATCCGGCAACAGCAAATGAATAATTATCACCCCAAACTGAATACCCTACAATTGCTGTATTGGAAGAATTGATTCCGTAGCCTGTCCCGTCATTTCTTATATTGCGATTCCTGTAAGCATATAATGCTGTTTGCCCATCTCCGTTTGCTTCGTCTTCGTAATGGTGAAAATAATTGCCCCATTTAGCTGAATATCCAAGATAATTGTAATTATTTAAATTAAAATGAACATCAAGTAAAGCTTGAGGCATTGTAGTTCCAATACCTACTTTCCTTGTATAATAGTCAATTGTCATAGCAGTATTATTGCTGACACTGAATGATCGACCAATTTTAAATTTTTTATCATCACTCTGATCCATTCCTATTGCCCAGTCATATCCATCACCAAGTGATAAGCCTATAGTGGCATCGCCTGTACCGCTTTGCTTAATCCATAGCTGAGAGTTTGTCATAGCATTATCTCTGTGAATATGCAATTCTGCAACAGGAGTTGCGGTGCCAATTCCAACTTTTTCTCCATCATAATAAAGATTTCCTCCGCTTTTTAACCAATCTGAGCCCGAATACATAGCAAACGGAACACTCATTAACTCGGCTGTACCCATGGTAACATACGAGCCGGTTAAATTTGTTTCGATTTGTAGATATTTTTGTCCATCACGCCAGTTGATACCTAAAAAACTACCGATTGATGGGGTCCCGGAACCTACAATCAAATTCGCCAGTCCAAATGCATTGGTCACTAATTGTTGTGTTTCACGGTAAACAATGGTTCCGGATGCAGAACCCTGACGGATGCTAAGGCGAAAAATGACCGTTTGATTGGCTGCTATTTCCCCTGCAGCATCACGGACGACTGCCTGATACTTAAATCCCTGGGGAGGTTGTGCCATTAAACAGAAACTGAATAATAACGTGCTGATTGTCGCTACAAATTTTTTCATCTTTTAGGGTATTTAAAAGTTCATTTTTATATAATTATTTTATGGTATTGTGCTGATGTAACTTTGATTATGAACCCACTTGTCGTTTTTATCATGGTTGTTGACCTGTACATCCAAGTTATAATCCACGGATTTGTATCCTTGTGTACCAGCATTATATTCCCATAATGACAGGTCAAGGATATTGATTATGCCATCATTAATTCCGTCTCCTGCCGGGGTAACCCAGGTGCCCGAAGGCATCATCTTATATCCTGTGGATCCTCCATAAACCTGGCTGGCAGCGGATGAGAAATCGTAGGAATAAATGCCATTGTAATAAGACGGTGGATTGGCCGACATGATCCCCAGGTGATTCCTGTGCCAAACCACAATGAAAAGGTTCTCATGAAAGGTTGTTCCAAATTGCAAATTGGGTGATCCATCAAAACTGATAACGCTCCCATCATTCATTAAAAATCCAGCCTGTTGTGCAATGATGGTAGATGCATTCGCAGCAGGAGCAGAGATTGCATCCCTTAATTCAATCAACACCCAATCAACTGTATTTAAAGGAATTGAACCAACACTTTCTTCTCCACCATAATTCCAAGGCAACGTATTGTAAGGTTGGGTTAGCGGAATTTTGGAAGCATCATTCAACCAGGTATCCATTCCGCTTCCATTGTAAGGTCCCTCAAGAAAAAAAACCAAATCCAGACTAATCCTAACAACAAAAGGTTGTTGAAAACCTTGTGTCAAAATATTGCCTCCACTTGAGAATGTTTCCGTCATGACTTCCCCTAAAGTCCAACTCAACGAGCCAGACGAATTTTCAAAGTAATCACCGGCAGTGGCGATTACCTCCGGAGAAACCGACTGAGCAGATACATACAGGGGAAATACACTAAATAATAAAATCTGTGCAATCTTTTTCATATCTTGCGAGTTAAGGTTTATTAAAATACTTTATAAGTTAAGATTTTATATGAATTATTATTTGTTTGGTTGATTTCATTATATAAATGATATCATCATGAATAGAACCTGAAATATTGATGAACCCCAAAGTTCATTTATGAACACCTCGAAAAACCACTTTGTCATTCGTAATGCTTCTGACAGATGCAAAAGTAAGGTATAGGTACAGTAAAAGCAATTTTTATTACAACTTTTTACAACTGAATAATTGTTGTAAATTGAAATTGGGCAGTAGGCAGTTGCGAAATTGAATTGTAAAATTGATGGGATTTAGTTAGCAGAATGGCTGCAGCTGGCAGTTGGCAATGAGGTTGGGCGGCCTGCGAATGCCGGTTCGACGCTATTGGGTTGGATTGTGCGGTTGGAGCGGCGTGCCCCCCATCGGGTGGGTTTTGGCTGCTCACACCTCTAAGAAGGCTTTTAGCTTTTGGCTTTTGGCAGGGGTTAATGAGGTCAAGAAATAGATCGAGAGTTTTTTTATTTATTACGAAAGATTTATATTTGCTGAAAATTTAAAACCATACTCGGAGAACTTCAAAACGTAAATCTCAAAAATTCCGGAGAATACTACTTAAACATCTTTTCGATCTGGCGTTTTCATAAAAGTTAATTTATGGATTTTTCTTAGCTATACACACAAAATGAGGTAGTATGGTATGGTTTTATCATATATATGAGAGCGTTTGCAACAAGGCGAAGGCCAACCCACATTTAAGCCCATTCGGTTTTTTCCGAAGCACTGGCCAAAAGATGAAAAACCAAAAGCGCTTAAAATAATGACAAACCCAACAAAACAGAAGAAAATGAAAGAAGAAGATAAAACTAAATATTTTTTAGTAATTTTATCTATATACTTTGAAAATGGAATCTAAAAATGCTCTATCCTTATACAGAAATAGAAAAAATATGTCCTATTATGTAAATACTTTTCTGACAGTTTTATTTACAATATATGGTTCTATATTAATGTGCCAGACATGGTCTCAGCCTGTTATTGTTTCAACTACCGGTGGCATAAATCGATACCCTGACATGACAATTGATACAAATGGGATAATACATTTGGTGTGGATGCATAAATATGAACAATGGTTTACTAAAATTTTTTACAACCGCTCAATGGATTATGGGGTAACCTGGAGTACTGAAGTTGATATTTCAAAAAATGACAGCATTTATTCATACCAACCAAAAATTGTATGCAACGATACAGGCAGGATATTTGTAACTTATGACTTCAATATTTATTATAGCCAAGTTTATCTTTCGATTTATGAAAATGGGCAATGGAGCGATCCAGTGCTTGTCTCAGAGGGATTACCCGGAAAATCTTACAACAATAAGGCTATTGTTGATAATGATGGCCGTTTCTATGTTTTCTGGTACAATACAACCGGTTTTTATTATTACAAGTACCTGGAAAATGGTATTTGGAGTGATTTGATATGTCCTTTTTGTAACATCACCGGATTGCATAGTCTAACTGATTTTGCTGTTGACGCCTATAATAATCTGCACTGGATAGGTGGGTTCCCATTACAGGCAGACCCACCAAAATCAAAAAGGACTTACTATTTTTACAATAAACAAGAAGATACCTGGGATGATCCCTGCTATATTACCAATTATTATGCTAAAGGTATAGATAAGGATATTGCTCTTGATAATGATCAAAACCCTCATGTGGCCTGGAGAGAAATAGAAGTCGCCATTATCCCTGAGCACGATTATACATTTTACAAATATTATGACGGAGAGAATTGGACAGAGCAGGAGTTGGTGGTTGAAGATCCCCAGAATCAGCAGATAGCAGTTGACGGCTACAACAATGTACACATTGTGGACCGCGAAAAGACACCCTTAGGTAGCATGCAACTGGTGCATTATCGAAAGATTGACAACCAATGGGTGGGCATG
The DNA here is from genome assembly GCA_047920975.1 of Bacteroidales bacterium. Classification (GTDB taxonomy): domain Bacteria; phylum Bacteroidota; class Bacteroidia; order Bacteroidales; family JAADJA01; genus JAADJA01. The sequence goes on from JBLRXC010000104.1 coordinate 9,601, forward strand.
GTGATTGATACGGCAGGATATGCGTTTTTTGATGTTAAACTTTTGTGCCACAACAACATGCTCTTTCTTTCCTATGTAAAAAATGAGCAATCAGGCGACAGCCTGCCTGTTTATGTCACTCATTATGATGTTATTACATCTACTACTGTAAATAAGGAAGAGAACCTACTACCGGAGTACAGTTTATACCCAAATCCCTTTAGTAGATCAATCAACATTGAATTTACAACAAAAACTAAAAGTAGGGTTAGGATTTACATTATAGATTTACAGGGCAGGCTTGTGAAGGAAATTGAAAACTCAATCCTGCCCGAAGGAAAACATGTTTATAGCTGGGATGGAACCGGATTTAATAATTATAAAGTAAGCAATGCTTCCTACCTTATAAGGATGTATTCAGATAGGCAGGTAATTACACGGGCAATACAGTTTATCAAATAATAAATCTAAAAAAAATTATCATGAAAAAATTATGGATTTTAACAACAACCTTAACCATGGCGTTTTTTATTTTAAACCCTGTATTATCGCAGGAGAAGTATGCAGTAATAATTACCGGCGATTATGCTGCTACTAATGGAACCTGGGCTGTAGCTAACGGGGTAACTGATAATAGTCCTATGGAAGAGTTCTGGAATGAGCTCACCGGAGTGCCTCACACACACCATCCGACTGTTGCCGGGATATGGTTTTAGGTTTGTAATGAACACTATTGTTTAACGACTTGCCAGGGACAGAAAAATAAGGCTGCAAAACCTTAATGTAAAATAGATCAGTGGTGTCCTTCGACAGGCTCAGGAACCAATTGAATAGGAGAAAAGAATGCTTAATGGGATAAAGATGGATGATGACCAATTAACCTCTGATGTAATAAAATTCTTGCTGCCTGGTTTTTTTGGCTTTGGCAAGGTAACGAAATGCTCTGAATGCCCGAAATGGCTCGGCTGGCAGGCAAAGAGCATAGTTTATTGCAGGGGTTGAGGGGTGTTGGTATAAGTGAATGTGTCCAAAAGACAAGGCCTGGCAGGCGGAGAAATGAAGGGCATAATGCGCAATGGCTTAAGGTACAATAGTTTGATGTTTAGGCTTAAGTGTCAGATTGTGAGGGATTTGAAAAAAGAGTTTTGATAGTAGTAACGAAATTTATAATTGGAACTATGAATGCGGTTCGTACAAAAAAGAAAAAACGGATCAAAATAATCTTGACTTTGGAGATTTATTGATTTAAATTTGCATCGGTTTTGGTTAATGTATTCCCATCCGGGGGATACATCTGAGTAAGTGTACATCCTTCAAAAATTGGTTTTGGTTCCCGCCTTCGCTAAGGCTACGGCGGGTGAATAATTAGGTTTATTCTTTCTTCTATTCAACACTTACTCACAAACAGGCTGGGAGAAATCCTGGCCTGTTTTGTTTTTGG
>JBLRXC010000105.1:0-10999 GCA_047920975.1 Bacteroidales bacterium
CCCTGCCTTTTGAATCAACCTTACACTCGTATGTATATGAGAGGGTTACCATGTGATTTTTAATTGGCTGCTAATATATATCAAAATTCCCACTTTTTACCATTTGTTAAAAACTTTTTCCCATTTTTTCCCACAATGTTTGTTTTTAACTCCATTTTCCTGTTTTTGTTTTGTGTTTTCTGAAGAAAGTGTTGGCGCTTTCATACGAATGAAATAAGTCACGATTTTAAAAATCCTGATCAATGGCATTTATTCCATAATTTTGTAAAAATTTGATCTCATCTTATGGACGACATAAGGATTACTGAACGGACCATCAACATTGAGGATGTTTTTCGAAAGAAAAATCCGGGGTTGACAAAGTTTATTCCCGGTTTTGTGTTCGGATACCTTCGGAATAAAATTCATGAGAAGGAGATCAATGCTATATTGTACAACCACCGGGACTTAATCGGTCTTGATTTTCTGGATATGCTTGTCCGTGAATTTGGTGCCATCATTCAAGTGGATGGTGCAGAGAATATACCGGCGAAAGGAAGGGTTCTCATCGCGTCCAACCATCCATTGGGTGGACTCGATGGTGTGGCACTGATGCATGCAGTAGGTAAAATAAGGAAAGACCTGATTTTCCCGGTCAATGATATTTTACTATTCCTGCCCAACCTCAGACCGCTTTTTGTTCCGATCAACAAGCACGGAACCAATACCGAGAACCTGGGTATGATCCGTGAGGCTTTTGCATCGGATAAAATAATGCTCTATTTCCCGGCTGGCCTGGTTTCAAGGAAGCAGAAAGGCAAAATTGAAGACCTGCCATGGAAGAAAACATTTCTGTCAAAAGCCATCAAGTTTGAAAGAAATATCATTCCCGCTTACATTGATGGAAGAAACTCGGCCTTTTTTTATTACCTGGCCAATCTCAGGAAAAAATTGAACATTAAAGCCAACCTTGAAATGCTTTTCCTGCCGGATGAAATGTTCAGACAAAAAAACAAAGTGATCCGTATCACCTTTGGAAAGCCTGTTCCTTACGATATTTTTGGCAATCAATACACACAGGATCAATGGACGCAAAAAATAAGAAATTATGTCTATGCCATGAAAGACGGACCAATTGAACCCTTTGACCCGGAGAAAGAATATACATCTCTCAAAACATCATGAAATGGAAACCATCATACAACCCGTTGACCGAACGCTGTTAAGAAAAGAACTTACCGATGAGTTGTTTGTCAGAGAGACAAACAATGGTTCAAACCTGATATTTATCTTCACACACGACCTGGCACCCAACCTGATGCGGGAAGTGGGCCGCTTGCGTGAAATATCTTTCAGGGATGCCGGAGGAGGTACAGGCAAAAGCATGGATATTGATGAATTCGACATTGCAGAAATTCCCTTCAAACAACTGATCGTCTGGAGTCCGGAAGATGAGGAAATTGTTGGTGGTTACCGTTTTATTGTTGGAAAAGAGGTCGCAAATGATGAAGAGGGCCATCCCTTAACCCCAACCGCCGAGCTCTTCAGGTTCTCACAAAAATATATTGAACAATACTGGCCGGTCACTATTGAATTGGGCAGATCATGGGTGCAACCCCTTTATCAACCCACTGTTAATCTGAGAAAGGGCATGTATTCGCTCGATAATCTGTGGGATGGACTGGGTGCGATTATGATTGACAATCCTCATGCGAAATATTTTTTCGGGAAAATTACCATGTATCCAAGCTACGACTCTTTCGGCAGGGATATGATCCTCTTTTTCATGCATAAATACTTTCCCGATAAGGATAAACTTGTTGTGCCAAAGGAACCATTAATGATCAAAACAGAAGACAAGGTACTGAAGAGTATTTTTTCAGGAGTCAATTATGAAGAAGATTATAAAATCCTGATCCAGAAGATCAGAAAGTTGAATGAGCAAATTCCACCCCTGGTAAATGCTTATATGAATCTGTCGGGTTCGATGCGGACTTTTGGAACTGCCATTAACCCTGGCTTTGGATTTGTGGAGGAGACAGCCATCAGCATTACAATCGCTGATATTTACGATTACAAGAAAGACAGGCATCTTTCAACGTATAAGAAAGGGAATTAGCAAGTATTTGGGAATACAGAAAGTTTTATATTAAAGAACTATTCTGTATTCTGAATTCTATATTCTGTATTCTGAATTCTATATTCTGTATTCTGTATTCTGAATTCTATATTCTGTATTCTATATTCTGTCTTCTATATTCTAACTTCAATAATCCTCATGGAAATCATCAACACAAAATTTATTAAAAGCAGTCCGGACTACAAACAATGCCCGGAAACGGGTTTGCCGGAATATGCCTTTATCGGGAGGTCGAATGTCGGAAAATCATCGCTGATTAACATGCTTACGGGTCGGAAGGGTCTGGCGAAGATATCCGGAACTCCCGGAAAAACTCAATTGATCAACCATTTTCTGATCAATGAGGCTTGGTACATTGTAGACCTGCCAGGGTATGGTTTTGCCAAAATTTCGAAAAGCAAGAAGGCACACTGGGAGAAGATGATCTACGACTACCTGCTGAACCGGAAAAACCTGCGTAACTCATTTTTGTTGATTGATTCACGCCATGCACCCATGATATCAGATCTTGAGTTCATCTCCTGGTTCGGTGAACAGGGGCTTTCTTTTACGCTCATCTTCACAAAAGCCGATAAACTATCCAGACCAAAACTGAATCTGAACCTTTCCGTTTATAAGGGTGTTCTTGCCGAAATGTGGGAGGAAATTCCTTTCACAGTGGTTACCTCCTCCTCAAAACTGACAGGCAGGTACGAAATCCTTGCATTGATTGACCAGATGAACCGGTCAGTTAATGATTCCGGCCACAAAACCAGGTAAAATGCTCTATCAGGAATGCTCTCTGCTCCGGGATCATTGGTTCGGGAAGCATACTGAAAGTTTGAATGGCTTTTCCGTGCTGATCTGGTGAAAGAACCCCACCAGTCATTTCTGAACTGAAGACCAGGCTGACTGTATGAAAGAATGGATTATCCGGGTCTGTAAACTCCATAATGCCTTTGAAATCAAGTGGTGAAACGGTCAATCCGGTCTCTTCGGTTGCAATCCGGATGACGGCCTCTTCGAGCGTTTCACTTTTCAGAACGGTTCCTCCCGGTAGGTGCCACAAACCTTTACCCGGGTTAATATCCCTTAAAATAAGAACGATCTTTTCCCTTGTGCTGATCACCAGGTCAACACACAGCCGCGGTACTTTGCTGTAAATGTAATTGAATTCTTCAAGTCGTAATTTAACCAGTGACATCTATTATCTTTCAAAAAGGATTAATCTAACGCTGGTAATATGATCTTTCAATGCAGGATTATTGATTCGATCAAATCTCACCAGATCAATCTTTATCTGACAGACCGTGTTTCATGACTTGAATAAATTTCCCTGTGCTCCGCTTTTTCCCTTTTCCTGCCCTTTTTCGAAGTCAGCGAGCCTTTGTTCCTGGCAAATATCCTGACCGGTCATACGATATAATTATAACTGTTTGCAAAATTATTTTTCCCCCAAAAAATTTGTCAAATATAGTCTGTTTTATGAAATGATAACCCAATCCTCAGGGGCTGTTGTGAGAACCAGGAAATATAATGTGCTGTAAGACTTTCAATTAATCCAGACTAATAATAAATTACCTTTTGGAAAGAAAAAAAAATCTGTTTCTATATTTTTTTTCTTATTATTGCAAACTTATAACTGAACTATGAAGGATAACAGTCTATACCCCCCCCCCTCTCTCCATATTTTCTTTTAATAAAATGGCAATCAATAAGTTATATTCATTTTCTTTGGTTTTGTCGCTACAAGAAATCAATACTTTTATTTCGTTTATACTGCCCGATAAAAACAATAGTCTAAAGCCATGTGTTAAGCCCGGAAACGCATGGCTGACCAACTTAATTGATAATTTAATTTTATAAGGATTTACGGGTAATCTTTATAAACCGATTTTTGAAGAACTAAAAAATTTACGAAAATGAATAATTTAAACAGATTTATATTCGCTTTCATCTTTTCATTAAGTTTTGGAACGTTACCATTACTTGCTGAAAATTTGACAATCAATCAAACCTTTACACAAGATGCACAATTTAACCCCTTTACCACATCAGATCCGTTATATGGAATTACTTTTACAGGAAATGTTACGCTTAATGGAGATCAAAGTCTTTTGAGAGTAATATTGGTAACGAACACTGCTGAAGAATTATTGATTTACGAAGTATATCCATCGGTCTTTGAATCTGCTCAGATCACTGAGAATTGCTATGAAACCTGCTTCTTAGATGCATTGGTTCCAGCATCTATCAAGGTTATAGTTATTGATGCCTCAATTACTATCAATACACTGCATATAGAAAGGAATGCTGTTTTGAACCCAGGACAACTTCAGTTAGCTGTTAAGGAAGCATTAGAGTTGGAGAGAGTTGCGCGGATCAACCAGTACATCATTGATAATGATTTGGTATGGTATGCCGGTATAAACCAAAACCAGGAGTTAAGTTACAATCAAAAAAGGGAATTGTTTGAAGATGGAATTGTTCCAAATTTACAAGGTATGGAATATTATGTCGGTGGTTTCTTTTCGGTTGGAACTGATGTTACAGTACCTGCTAATTCAAACATAGTTGGTGCCTTTGACTGGAGATCAAGACATGGAGCAAACCGGACAGATTCTCCCTATTTTGATGGCGACGATGAAAATTGGAGCGGTTGGATACCGCCACGTTTTCAACAGCAAGGAGCCGCCGATTGTTATGCGTTTGCACCTACCTACACAATTCAGGCTTTGACTAACCTGTATTTTAATCAACATCTTGATATAAACCTAGCTGAGCAGGACCCTATATCATGCAAGAGTTTAGTTCCATACGGTTCGGACGGATCAACCGGCAGGGCGGCTCGCTATATAACAGAGTATGGAATTGTGAATGAAGATTGTTTTCCATATGCTGGCAGTCCTGTTCCTCTCTGTTCAGAAAAATGTGTGAATCCTGATGAATTGATTCAACCTGATGATTATGATTGGTATCTGGGAACTTCTTCTGATGATTATAAGATCAAAAGAGATATAATCGAAAACGGAACCCTTGTTGCAAGAACCTTTACTACAATGGGCCATGCGATGATGCTTGTGGGATATGGAAGTGTAAAAGCAGGCGATGAAATATTCTTTGTAAACCCAATTGATGAGCAAATAATTGTTCCTCCTGGTTCTCCATACATTGGGCAAACATACTGGATATTTGAACAATCATGGGGCTACTGGAATAATGGTACTACCTTTATCTACATCATCATTCCACCAGATCAATTAAGAATTCACATTATGAAACAACCTTTGACAAGTCTGAACTATGATGATTATGACATACCTTGCCTTGATGAGGATGGTGACGGTTTTTACTACTGGGGAATTGGAGAAAAGCCTCCTACCTGCCCTGAATGTCCGGCTGAGCCTGATTGTGATGACTCCAACCCGTGGCTTGGTCCTTTTGATGACCAGTTCAATTGTCAGTTACTGTGTGAAAACTTTGTTTATCAACCGGCTCCATACGAAATCAATGGAACTATTACTTTTCAGGATATTAATTACTTCGATGGTGATGTTATTGTAACTTCAGGTAGCGAATTGATTGTTGAGGGTGAGATGGGTTTTGTTGAAGGAGCAAAACTTGTTGTTGAAAGAAACGCTATACTACGAATAAAAGGTGGATTACTTACTTCTACCTGTGATAATTACTGGCTTGGAGTTGAACTGCAAGGAACCACGGAAGGATACCAAAATCCGATTGATCAGGGGGTAGTTTATATCACTGATGGTGGAATCATTGAGAACGCTATTGTCGGCATCAGGACTTGCAAAGCTGCCGGAGGATTTATTGTTGATGGATATTCAGGTGGGATCATTCATGCAAACAATGCTGAATTCCTCAATAATCTGACCGCAATCCATTTTTATCCTTATCCGCTTTCGAGCGCATCGGTATTTGTAGGCTGTAAGTTTGAAACCGATGAGGGTCTTCCCGAGGGCGAAACACCGGATTATTTCGTCAAACTAAATCAGATAAACGGAGTTAAATTCACGGGCTGTTCTTATAACAATGCTTCAGGTATTGATTATTTGCACAGCGGTATCTATGCGTTCAACTCAACATTCAGCCTTGACGGAAAATGCAACAGTGGCACCAATCCTTGTACAAGCTGGGAATATGGATGGTTTCGCAAGCTGGATTATGGTATATATGCCATATATAGTCAAACAATCACCTATCCTGATATCCGTCACCACAGTTTTAGTTTGTGTAAAAAAAGCGCTTACATCAGCGGGGCTATTGGCGCCAGGGTTACCTCCAACCAATTCATAATGCCAGAAGCAGGTCCGTTTAATAACGATGATTACGGACTCTATCTCAACAACTCAAAGTACTACCACATTGAAGCCAATACTTTTAACGGACCTTATCCGCTATTAGGGGGTATAGGGCTTTATATCAACCATTCCGGTACCGAGTGGAACCAGGTTTATAATAACTATTTTTCTGACCTTAGGATAGGCACCCTGGCTTACGGCCTGAACAGGAACAGCAATGGAACCTCAGGCCTTTGCATAAAATGCAATGATTATGAGCGGAATATCCAGGACATTGTCGTGAACGGCGTCCCACGCAGCGGACACGGCATTGCCTACAATCAGGGCTTTATGCATGCCAATGATACGGCCCCTGCCGGCAATACCTTTACTCAAAATTATCAGGATTTAGAGTATAACTACATCAACAACACCGGTATGGGATGGATTAATTATGTGTATCATGAAACTGTTTACGGACAATTAAAAGTAAATCCTGATCCTTTCTTTTCTCCTATGACAATGAGTAAGCAGTCAAACAATCAAGCGACGTACTGGGACAAAGAAACCGTATGCCCATCCAAACTTGGCGGGAGCGGCGGAGGCAGCCAGGAGTTGACTGCCATGGCCGGTTCTGATACGGAAATAGCAGCCATTGAAGCGCAGCTTTCCGCCCTTGTGGATGACGGGGATACACCCACAAAAACCCAGACTGTGATGTCGGCTTCACCTCAACAGTCTGTCGTTCTCTATGATGACCTGATGGCCGTTTCTCCCTTCGTGTCTGATACGTTACTAAAATCGGCCATTTATAAGGAAGATTTATTCCCTGCAGCTATGGTGAGGGATGTGTTGGTGGCCAACCCGCAATCAGCCAAAAGTGATGACATCGTAGAGTCGCTCGACAACCGCTGGGACCAGATGCCGGAGTGGATGATAAACCAGATCATGGAAGGAGTTGACATAACGGGAGCCAAGGAGGCCATTGAAAGGAACCTGGCCTGGTGGGAACACAAACGGGGAGCACACTTCACCAACCTCTACCGCTTGTATCTGCACGATACAGTGAACCATTCCGCTTCAACTGACAGCCTGGAAATGGCGCTGCTTGGCGATAACCGTTTACATTCAAAGTATATGCTGGCAATGCTTTACGCCGGAAAAGGCAATTACACTTCCATGAATGCAGTGATCAGTTCTATCACGGGAACCTTCACGCTGACCTCAGTCGAGCAGTCTGTTCACCAGGATTACGCAACATTGTGCGCCATCCTGCAGCAGCTTGACGACAACCTTCCGGAAGAGGGAAGTTCACAGGCTTCGGCGTTGATGCTGCTGGCTGAGGAGGAAGAATACTTCCCGGGCGCCTGCGCACGCAACCTATTGATCGCTGCCGGTCTGCTGCAATATCAGGAGCCGATTATCCTGCCTGATCTCACCAAATCATCAAAAGTGAAGGGTGGTAGCTACGGGAAGGAACATCCGGATATGCTGAAAGTATTTCCCAACCCCGCAAAGGATTTCCTGATTGTTGACTACAACACCGATGGTAAGCAAGGAGCAATATTGCTAACGGTAACCGATATGAAAGGCTACACCGTTCATTCGGAAGCCTTCGCTTCAGGCCGTGATCAGGTTATTGTCAACACAACCGGATGGGAAAAAGGGGCCTATGTGGTCTCCCTGACAGTCAACGGGAAACCTGTTGCAAACAGTAAAGTAACAATTCAATAACCGTTGATTTAATATGGACATTGAAATGAAACCTGCCGGCTTCAGTTATTAATAGGTAAAGGTAATCCTGAAAGGTGGGTTTCATTTCTATTAAAACATAGCACAATGAAAAAACTAACATTTACTATCATTACTTTTTTCGTTTTTGTTCAAGCCTCAGCACAAAAAGAGGAGTGGGTCAGGGAGTTCTGGAATTATGAGAGAACTGGTATGGCCGGCCTGATCACAGCCTATGACAATGGTTATATTTTGTTAAATTATATCAATTGGAACTACCAAAACAAATGGGCATGGGTTATTAAAACAGATGTGAATGGTGAAATAATATGGGATAAGAAGATAGGCAATGGGATTGATGGGACTAAATTTAAATCGGTTCATCAGGAATCTGACGGGAGTTTACTTCTGGCCGGCGGAACTATGTGGATTGATCCTCAGTATGGAGATCCTATGTTTATGAAACTGAATGCCTGCGGCGAAAAGGAGTGGTGTCGTATCTTTCCACAAACTGTCCCTTACAAGTCATTCCCTTTCGGGTTGAATATTTATCCACTCTCCCAGGGAGAAGGTTATCTGGGGTTGGTCATACAATGGGGCGGCAGCTTTGTCCCTCCTCAATACAGAGGTATTTGGCTCTTCAGGATGGATAGCAACGGCCACCTGTTGTGGATCAAGAACGTATTTGATGAGGTGCATCCCCAGGGGTGGAACGAAATACCTAAAGCCATGCTGAAGTCCAAATTTCTTACCGATGGCGGAAGAGAGAAATTTGTGATCACTGTAGAGATCATTTACAATGATTTTGAATTACCTTATGGCTGGGATAAAACCATGCTCTGTGCCGTTGATGAAGATGGTGAGGAATTGTGGTTTGCCATTCACCAGCAGGATGAACAATTTTTCGGCCATCCCAGGGCTTCAGTAGAAGATAAATACGGAAACTTTTATACTGTGGGCCGAAGTGGAAATTATACCACCCCGGTTTATCATCCATCGCTTTTTAAAACCGGAAAAATCGGCGAAAAGCTGTTCCATAAGTTCATCATTGACAGCACTGAATATGCCCATTCATTTTGCATTAATATAATGAACGACACCATCCTCGATGTTGGAGGTGCTTGGAGTTACCCCGGTTCGCCTGATTATGCCGCCATCGCTAGGGCCGATACCAATGGCAACCTGATCATGGAGAAAATAGTTTTAGAGAATTGGAATGGTCTTGGCCACTCAACAAAGACCATTGATAACAAACAGCTTTATGTGACTATGGTACCTTTTGGTCCCTCTTATTTTAAGGTATTGCTCTTTAAGTTCAATTACGACCTGGAGTATGATACACTCTACACGCAGCCTTTTGACTATGATTACTTGTGCGACAACCTGCCCATAGCTTCCGATACCATCGGGATAGATGATTGCGATATATGGACGGGTTTCCCGGATGAGATAGAGTTCCGTGCGGCACAATACCTGCTTATTTTTCCCAACCCCGCCGATAACAGAGTAACCATCCGATTACCGGAGTACACCGCAGACGAGCGTAAGTGGGGTACCATGACCTCCCGCCATTACAACCTGCAATACCACAAAGATGCCGTGCTGCGGGTCTGTGACCTGTTTGGCCGGCAGGTGATGGAACACTCCCTCCGCAACAATGACGGTGACACCGTGGAACTGGATATTTCAAATTTAACCTCCGGTATTTACCTCATCAATCTATTTGAAAAGGACAAGTTGATGAGTAGTGGGAAGTTTGTTAAAAAATAAAATGATTGAGAGATGCTTCAGGAGATTTCTTTGCATTCTATGTGCCTATGTGGTTCAAATAAACCAAACCACATAGGCACAGTAGGTCACAAAAAGAAAATTTCAACTGCAAACAACAGAACCAGATAGATTTTTTCAAGACTTACTATTTGGTTTTATAGCTCTTGGTTGTTTTTTTGATGCATATCAACACATGGATTTCCTATATTTGCCAATCATATCTTTAACTCTTATGAGCATGCTCCTCAAATATCTAAAAAATCTCCTCACGCTGGCATCGCTCCTGCTTTTTTACATTCCTCTTCAATCGCAATCAGATTCGAAAATGATGATCATCGTGATTGACGGCGCCCGATATACCGAGACCTTTGGTGATCCTTCCTACACCTGGATACCACGAATGGCTCATCTCTCTGTCGAAGGAACTGTAGTGGATGATTTCAGGAATGACGGCATCACCTATACCAGCCGGGCCATACCTGCGCTCTGGTGCGGCACCTGGACAGAGGTGCGCGATACAGTGTACCAGGGGAAATCAACGCAATATTCTGTAAAACCAAGTATTTTTGAATATTTCCGGAAAAATAAGCAGCAGCCTTCCAGCCAATGTTATTACGTGTTGAAATATATTTCCAGTCTGTGGCTGCCCAGTTTTGATCAGGATTACGGACCGGATTACTGGCCAACTTTCCTCAGTCAGGGCAGCAACGATGAAGGCGTTTGCAATAACACAAAAAACCTGATGAACACCGGCCAGCCCGATTTCATCTGGGTTTACCTTGCCGATGTTGACCATGCCGGTCACAGCGGAGACTGGAACTACTATACCTCAGCCCTGCGCAAGGCCGACAGCATTGCTGGGGTTTTGTGGTATCATGCACAATCACTTCCTTATTACCAGCACAAACTCACCATGATCGTGACCAACGACCACGGCCGGCACGACGACCAGCACGGCGGTTTTCAGAACCACGGCTGCGGTTGTGAAGGTTGCCGGAGAATACAGTTTCAGGCAGTCGGACCTGGAATCCGCAAAAACTTTATTTCAATCCAGCCCCGCGTTTTGCCCGACATGGCCGTGACTGCTGCCCACATCCTAGGG
>JBLRXC010000106.1:0-10865 GCA_047920975.1 Bacteroidales bacterium
GGCGGCAGGAGAGTTCTCAATCACCAGGACGATAGCATTATACAAGTAAATGCTTAAAAGATTATCCATACAAAACTACGCCTTAATCGATCTGCTTGAAATCGATTTCCATCAGGGATGCAGCAACAAAATGTTTGGAAAAAAGCTACCCCCTGTCCTCGATTACTCGGAGGATCAAATGCTGGAACTGGGTAAAAAAGTGATCAAAAGACAGTCGGCGGTTACCGGTGTTCAACCCAAATTGTCTGTTGAAATAGAGAAGATGAACCACATGGATCATCCCGACCGGTTTACCATTGTGGGCTTGTGGAGGGCTTATATCCTGAAACCTCCCTCCACACAATTCCCGGAGTTACCGGAACTGGAAGATCTGACACTTCACCTTGCAGAACTGGCTGGAATAAAAACAGTTCCGCATTCATTGATCAGGCTTAAGTCCGGTACCCTGGCCTACATCACAAAAAGAGTCGACCGGGATGCCAGGGGTAAAATTCACATGGAAGATATGTGTCAGCTTACCGAACGAATGACAGAACATAAATATCAGGGTTCTTATGAACAGATCGGAAAAGCGATCATCCGGTATTCTGAAAATCCACTACTGGACATTGTCAATTTTTTCGAACAGGTTGTTTTCTCCTTTCTGACCGGCAATGCCGACATGCACCTAAAGAATTTCTCACTGATCGATCAACCCGGATTGGGTTATACCTTGTGTCCCGCCTACGACATGGTCCCCTCCAGCCTGATCGTGAAAGATGATCCGGAAGAGCTTGCCCTAAACCTGAATGGTAGAAAAAGAAAGCTCAAAAAAGACGACTTCATTGAAGCCATGAACCGGTTTGATATTGATAATAAATCGATCGAAAACATTTTTAGAAAGTTTGAGAATACTATGGCGAAGTGGGAGGAATTTATCCCCATCAGTTTTCTATCGGAAGAGATGAAGAAAGGGTTTTGGGAGCTGATAAGGGATAGGGGCGGGATTTTGTAGTTCAACCTCAGCCTGTGCTGAAGCTTCGGCGAAAGTAAAATAACAACCAAAGTCAATTTGTCTGTTAACCCCTTCCCAAAAATCCCAGAAATTTTAAACCATTTATTGTTAAAATTTTATTTTTTATTTTTACAATTCGAAGAAACGCAATAAAAATGGAATAACATAAATTCAAAACTTCATTTCACGAAAGTTACTTATATAATACGTCCTGGTTGCTTTTCATCATTTTTTTGTACCCGGAGCCGGGATCGAACCGGCACGAGTGTTACCTCATTGGTTTTTGAGACCAACGCGTCTACCAATTCCGCCATCCGGGCAAAAAATGTTTCAGAACGAAGGGGTGCAAAAGTAACCAATATTTGTTTTGTCTGCATCGCTCTCCTGTTTTTTTATGGTCGCGGAATTTTTTCGTTTGATAAAAATCAAATAAGTGTTAATTTCGCCGCTGGTTTTAATCCCCACATCTTTAATGAAATGGCAACAAAAGCAATGATATTTTCCGGAAGGGCAACCCGTTACCTCGGGGAAAAAATAGCTGAGAATTATGGCACCGCTCTCGGAAGTGTCACAGTTACTGATTTCTCCGACGGTGAGTTTCAGCCTTCGTATGAAGAAAATATCAGGGGAAGGGACATCTTTATTGTGCAAAGTACTTTTCCGCCTGCCGATAATCTTTTGGAACTGCTGATGTTAATCGATGCCGCACGCCGAGCTTCGGCCAAAAGGATCGTAGCGGTGATCCCTTATTTTGGTTTTGCCAGGCAGGATCGCAAAGATAAACCCCGCGTTTCCATCGCCTCCAAACTTATTGCCAACCTGTTAACTGCTGCCGGTGTTCAGCGCATCATCACCCTTGACCTCCATGCCGATCAGATACAGGGATTTTTTGATGTGCCTGTGGACCATGTGTATGCCTCCAATATCTTTGTTCCCTACATCCAAAGTCTGAAGCTGGATAACATGATGATGGCTTCACCAGATACCGGTGGAACCCGGAGGGCAGCCGCCTATGCCAAATTCCTGAACGTTGGGTTTGCCATCTGCTACAAGCAGCGATCGAAACCCAACCAGATTGATGACATGGAGTTGGTAGGTGATGTAACCGGAAAAGATGTGATCCTGGTGGACGATATCATCGACACCGGTGGCTCAATCACCAAAGCAGCTAAACTGATCATGGAGCGGGGAGCCAAAAGTGTGCGTGTATTCTGCACTCATCCTGTTTTCTCCGGAAAAGCCTACGAAAGGATTGAAAATTCGCCGATCCTGGAAGTGGTAACTACTGATACCATTCCGTTGAAAGAAAATCATGAAAAAATCAAAGTGCTTACAGCAGCACCCCTGTTCACGGAAGTGATCAAGCGTGCATTAAAAACCAAATCCATCAGTTCGCTTTACCAGATGAAGAACGTTTAATTTTTCAATATTTAATCCTTAATAAATAATTAACATGAAATCAGTATCTATGAGCGGTTCCCTTCGCGGGAACGTAGGGAAAAAAGATGCAAAGAAACAGAGGCGGGAGGAGAAAGTTCCGTGTGTCCTCTATGGTGGAAAGGAGCAAATCCATTTCACAGTCGACGTTGCAGATTTTAAGAAAATTATCTTCACCCCTGAAGTCTACCTGATCAAATTGAACATCAATGGAAATGAGTTCGATGCTATTTTACAGGATGTACAGTATCATCCTGTTACTGACAGTGTATTGCATGCCGATTTTCTGCAGGTAATCCCGGGGAAGCCTGTTGTGATAGGTATTCCGCTTGAGTATGAAGGTGTTGCACCCGGTGTGCTGAAAGGCGGCCGTTTGGTAAAAAAAGTCAGAAAGCTTAAAGTCAAAGGGCTGATTGAAGAGATGCCTGATAAAATAAAGATCAGTATCAGCAAACTGGATATCGGTGATTCTACAAGGGTGAAGGATGTCATTTTTGGAAATCTTGAATTCCTTGATACGCCCAACGCTGAGATTGTTGGCGTGAAAACAGCCCGGACTGTGGTTGCAGCTGCCGATGAAGAGGAGTCGGAAGAAGGAGCAACTGCTGAAGGGGCAGGTACAGAAGGTGGAGAGACACCGAAAGCAGAAAGGGCTGAATAATGCTTATTATGACGCTTGCCCTAAGGCAATAAGCAGTATAAAATTTTCATCACCTTTTGGAAAATCCAAACTTCACTTTGTGGAGTTTGGATTTTTTGAAAATTGTATTTTTGACCATTCATTTGCTGAATCATGAAATACCTTATTGCCGGCCTGGGCAACATCGGAGCTGAGTATGCCAATACACGGCACAACATAGGCTTTGTTGTGGCCGATGCATTGATTCAGCCAACGGAAGAGCGGTTCAAACCTGACCGGTTAGCTGATGTGGCCCGTATCAGATTCAAATCCAGGAGTCTGGTGGTCATAAAACCTTCCACCTATATGAATTTGAGTGGTAAAGCAATCAGGTACTGGCTCGACAAGGAGAAAATACCGCTCAGCCATCTGCTGGTCATTGTGGATGACGTAGCTCTACCATTGGGAACACTCAGGTTGCGCAGTAAGGGAGGTGACGGTGGTCACAACGGGCTGATAAGTATCATTGAAAACCTGGAGACTGCTGAATTTGCCAGGCTCAGGGTTGGCATCGGAGATGATTTTGCCAAAGGATACCAGGTGGATTATGTGCTCGGACAGTGGACAAAAGCCGAAGAAGAGATCATGATCCCATGTATTGGAAGGGCAACCGAAATTATCCGGAGTTTTGTTTCCATTGGGATTGCGCGGACGATGAATTTCTTTAACACAAAGGAGTAAACAACGTTTTCCGAAATATTTCACAGATCACTGAACTGTTTTTCAGTCTTGTCCGGCATATGCCGGATTGCTTCTTTTGTGTCCCTGTCCGGCATTGACGGAAAGACAAAAGAAGAAGCTAATTGCAACCAGAGATAATTCCGTGGTACCTTAAAAATATCAAAGAAAAACATGACCTGGGCACCCAAATCTAGTAAATAACCAATTATAGATAATTGATTATCCGCACAGGCTTTTTAGAGGGTCCACATAGCGCACAAAACAGGAGTTTCGGGCAGGTTGCTTCGTCATGGAGACCTTGCGGTATCCCTTCCTACCAATGACGGGGTTGCTTTTTATAACCTATAACCCTGTCATTGCGAGGAAGTTCCAGTGAACATTGGAACGACCGAAGCAATCTTATCTGGAAATCAAATATTCCCGCGCCACCGCACCGGCCTACCCTTGCTTCTGTATTGCTTACTATGCCCACTGCCGGAATCCTTACTTTGAAAACGTACGAAATTTTTATCAGGCCGATCCCCTGAGCGGGCACAGTGGGCGTTTGGGACCGACCTTAAATTCTTTTCGCAGCAAAACAAGGCAATGAACCGTGTGTGGTGGCCTACGGAGCGATCCGGAAGGCAGGGCAGCGGGATTACAAAGCTATGAAAGGTAACATGATAGCTTGCCTTGCCGGCTTGGATCGCGCAAGAGGTTTGTTGCCGTAGATTTTGCGCGGAAAGAATTTTCAGTCTTGATTTTTTCGTTCTTTTTTATCAAGAAAAAAGAATAGAGTTCATTTATGAAAGTCAAGGCTTCATAAAAATTTCTTGACTTTGAAAACGTACGAAATTTTTATAAGGCCGATCCCTTGAGCGGACGCAGTGGGCGTTTGGGATCGACTCTAAATTCTTTTCGCTGCAAAACAAGAAAGTATATTCATTTTCCGATCTTCCCTGCCAGGACTGCTGTTTTTTTATACTTTTTCACCTCACCGTTTACACCAAAAGCCTCGAAAAATATGATATAAATTCCGATGTTGGCTTTTTGGTTGTCTTCCGTGCACCCATCCCACGAAAAAGTGCCTTCTGTTCCCAGCAGCTCATTGCTCACAAGATTTTTTACCAGACGACCACGTGAATCGAAAATATGAACAGAAGCTGTTAACCCCGGACTATCAAAACGGTATGAAATATTCAGCACATCATCCACTCCGTCGTTGTCGGGTGAGAATACCTCTGGATGAACGATGACCTTTGCCTCCGCATCCACCGGCTCGCTAAACTGGGAGTTTTTGTAACCCGGTGTTGCATATCCTACACTTGAAGATGCCGAGTGCCAGTTGGTGCGGTCTGATGAAGGCCTGTCAAAATGTATCCTTTCCAGGGAAACTCCTTCAACTGTATTGAGCAGAGGATGGTGCATGGATTCTTCATATTCAAAAACATCGGCCAACTGTTTGTTGATCCCGGACAATACTACTGTTCCGGAAGCATTGTTGTACGAAGGCATAGAGGCCATACCCAGGAAACCGGAGGGATTTACGGTAAGGTATTGTTCTTTCACTTTGTTGGGATTTGTGGTCAGTACAAGGTATTCACCTTCAAGCAGCAGCTGATTGTCAGCAGTGATGGTTTTATAAGCAGTGTCAGTAACCCCGAAAGAGTTCTTACTGACATTTCCGAGCTTCAGGTTCACCATGTCGATGATCTTGTCAGAACGGTTATAAATCTCTACAAAATCAACACCATCACCCGAAGGGTTAAAGAGTACCTCATTGATCACCACATCATTTTTTTCAGCAGGCTCACTCAACCCAAACCGGAACTCCGTACCTGGGGTAAGCTCCAGACCTTTGCAATTAAAGATTTGTTGCTCAACAGACAGGGTATAGACTGTCCTTTTCAATAAAGCCTTGCCAAACGTCAGCAGAACACTTCTCCTTGCGGAATCAACGGAAACTGCTGAAGTTGGAAAGCCGATCGTTTGATCCACATAATAGGCTTGCGGGTTCAGACATGACCAATGGTCCATCGCCTGGTTGAAGTATATCCTCACGGTTTTGTCATCAACCGGAATGATCTTCTGTATAGCGGGTATAACAAGGTTCTCAGCATCAATGGAATTGATTTTTCCGGGTGTTCCTCCCTCTTCGGCCATCGAAACACTCCAGTTCTCTTCACCAGCGCATGGATTGAACGGATCAATCTGCTCAAGCGACCAGCCGCCGTCAGCTTTCTCCGTATCACCATACCAGGTGTCGCTGTAACTGACACCCGAAATCAGTACTCCCTTGTCATTCAGCAGTGAAAGCGTTGCACCTGAGTTGGTTAGTCCCAGGCTCGAAAAGCCAAAGGAACGGCCAAACATCTGGAAAATCCAGAGTGCGGAATTTGGAACGAACAGAATATGTTCACCGGGTTGCAGGATCAGATCCGGGACCGGTTTTTCTACCATTCCAACATGAAAAGTCCAACCCTGCATGCTGATGTACCGGTTGGTGGTATTATAAATTTCAACATATTCGAAATCAGGAAGACCTACAGGCGGATTCGGATCGGCCATGATCTCATTAATCACAACCTCAAAGGGCGTTGCCAACGATGGCCAGACAAACGGAACCGTTTGTCCGGCAGGTATGATAGCGCCATTGCAATCCGGGAGGTCTTGGGTGATGACAAGGTTGTAAACATGATCCTCCTCAAACTGGTAATCAAAACCCAGAATAACAAAGCTGAATTCTAAATCCCCGGTCACTGCAGTCACAGGATAAAGAGAAAGCTCTTCTATATAATAACCGGTTGGATTGGTAAGGGAGAGGCTGTCCATGACGTGGTTAAAAGTGACTTTTAGTGTCGTTTGGTCAGGCAAAAATATTTTGCTGACAGCTGGTTGCGAATAGGTGAACCCATCCGTTGAATTCCTTCTGCCCGGAGTTCCTCCGTCAATATGCATGGAGGCCATCCAGTTTTTCTGACCTGAACAGGGTTTGGAAGGATCAATCTGTTCGATTGACCAGCCGCCAGCCTGTTTTTCGCTGTCCTTATACCAGTCAATTGTGTAAGAGATGGAGTGGATCAGTTCTCCTTTTTGATTCCGCAACACAATGGTCCCTTCATTGTTGAGTGAAAACCCCGAAAGGCCAATCACCTGGCCATAGGGTGAGAAAAGTGCTGTATCTGCCGGCAACACGATGACAAGAAAGCTGTCGGGCCAGATCGCTATATCAGGCAGCTTCAGGGGCGCTGATGCCGAACGGGGCTGAAGCGTGCAATCTTTCAGGTTGATGGGTAAATCGCCCGGATTGTATAACTCAAGGTAATCTCTTGCTGGAAGATTATTTGGTTCAGGATTTACATCAGCCATGATCTCATTGATTAAAACAGAAAATGGTTGTGCAGGTTGTGAAACAGAATAGATGAATGTGGCTGAATCACCAGGTTGAATATTTCCTGACAGATCAGAAACGTCACTTACAGTAAGCAAATATTCAGTATCAGGCTCAAATGATCCGGAAAACTCAAGCGTGACCTGTGAACAATTGTCATTGCTTCTGGTTGCTGTGACTGGATTTCCTAAACCATTGCCAACAAAATAATTTCCGGTATCTTCCGCAGTTATTTTTTCCACAACCTCATCAAAAATAACCTCAAGCATGTTGCCGGAAACTACTTCAACTGATAAAATTGACGGAGGAATGGTATCAATTTCAGGAATATTCACATAAAAATCATCGAAATAAAATTTGGTGGCATTGCTGGTGGTGTACCTGCACCAAATCCCAAACCAGCCTGTTGAATTAAAAGTGTTATCGGTTCCCGATCCTTCAGAAATAAAATTGTAACCTCCTTCAGGATCTGAAAACATCTCCCAGTATCCAGTGTTGTCACGGGTAATCTTTATCCGCATGGCGTTTGTAGAGTTTCCGGTGAAAGCATGATCCCCTTTGAAGATCAATTGCGTTTCAAGTCCGGTTTGCCTGAAAAGGCTGACACTGTCATTCGCACCGCCTATCTGGACAAAATAGCCGTTCAGACTCTCTTTCAGGTTTTCCTGGTCGGAAACCAGGTAAACCCGCGCATGGTTATTGGCCGAAGTGTTGAACGAGAGTTTGATCCAGAATCTCCATTCTGTATTGTCAATCAATGGATTGGGAAGATATAGCGTGGAGGTATCAGAGTCTGATGAGACCAGTTGCAGGGCCGGTTTCATATCCGGCGGTATAGCAGCACTGTTGGTGATCTGGAAATGGGTTGTGTCACCAAACCAGGTTGGATTGTTCGTAAAATCTCCATCAGAAAAATCATCAAAAATCTGTGGACGTGCCAAAAAGCAGGTAAGGCTAAACAATAGTAACAATACGGTTGTTTGAATTGATCCGCGTGTTCCGGGAATGATGAATTTCTTCATTTATCGCAAGATTATGATCAATTTTAATAGTTTTGCACCCTTCAAAGGAGACGATAAAATTAAAAAAACTTTTGTAAAAAGAAAGTACACGCTTGAAAATTCACAATAAAATTGATGATTTTGCCGGCTCCGGTTACACTGTAGCAACCGTAGGGACTTTCGACGGCCTGCACATTGGTCACCAGAAAATCATCGCCAGGATGAAGGAGGTTGCAGCAGCGAAAAATGGAACAACTGTGCTGATCACTTTTGAGCCGCACCCGCGTATAGTATTGAATTCAGCTCCGGAAGAGCTGAGGTTCATCACTTCTCAAAAAAGGAAATTTCGTCTGCTGGAGCAATTCGAACTTGATCATATCATAGTGATCCCCTTTACCATAGCGTTTGCAAAAACACCCTCGGAGGTATTCATCAGGGATTACCTTGTGAAACAGGTTGGCGTCAAAATGCTGATTGTGGGCTACGACCACCATTTTGGCAAAAACCGGGAAGGGAATTATGAACAACTCTATATGTTGTCCAAAAAACTTGGGTTTGATGTGGAAGAGATACCCGCTCAGTTTCTGGGTGAAATCCCGGTGAGTTCAACCAAGATCAGGGCGGCGCTGAATGAGGGAAATGTAAGCAAAGCCAACCAGATGCTCGGCTACGAATACAGCATAGCTGGTAAAGTGGTTCCCGGTGACAGGATTGGCCGCACCATAGGATTTCCGACGGCCAATATTGATGTGGAGGATAAACTCAAGCTCATTGCAGCGAGCGGTGTTTACGCCTGCCGGGTTGAGATCGGAGGAAATTTCTTCGGTGGCATGGCCAACATTGGAACACGTCCGACCTTAGGCAAAGATATCCTGGTAACCGAAGTTCACATCTTTGATTTTCAACGGGAAATTTATGACGAGAAGATCATCATCTACCTGATTGACCGGATCCGGGATGAAAAAAAGTTTGAGAGCCTGGAGGCATTGAGAGAGCAATTGGTCATTGACCAGAAAGAGGCCATAAGGATCATATCAACCTCCGGCAGAATCTTATAATATAATTATTGATAAGCTAGGTTTGTAACACCGTTAGTGCCAATCTGTTAATTTTTTTCTATTTCCCCGCTTTTTTCACGATCAGCCCTACCTTCATCATTCCCGGCAACTCCATCTTTGTGAATTTATTTTCAATTTCAATGGTAACGGTGCCCGGTTCAGTGAAATAAAATCCCTGCCGGATGGGCATGGTAATGTCACATAAGTCACCAAGACAGTTGCTCAGCCGCCTGCCTTCAGAATCAAACAACCTGAATGTGTAATCAGCGGTTCGCATCTCCTCTCCGGAGAGAAACATGGTGATGTTGAATTCGAGTTCACGAAACTGCATCTCAGGAATATGACGCAGCGTAAGGAAAATGTCATAGGCGGCTGAAACATCCTCCACTGGTACACTGAATGTTACAAATTCGAACCTGTTCCAGCTCAGATTGGGGAAATGATGGTATTTTTCAAAAATTGTTTTGTTCCCTGAACAGGAGAGGAGAAATGTAATGCCAGTCAAGAGCAATATTGTGTTGATCTTGTCTATTGCGAAATTTTTATTCAGCTTCATGTTTGTGATATTGACTATTCATTCGAATAAAGAGTTGGATAATTATAAGCCACAAAATCACTGAGACTCTAATTTACACAAATTTATAAATTCAATTAATGATCATTCTTCGTGATATTTTAGTGCCTTTGTGTTTTAGTGGCCAATCTCAATACATTATTTTTTAACTATGATTCGTATTTTGATAAATTCAGATAATCTCAAATGTTTTTATTGTTGATTGCACACTCAAAAACTCTAAAATGATTTTTTACCACATAGGCACAGTAGAAACATAGGATACACATAGTTGTTAATCAGTTGTTTATGCTTTTACCTCTATGTGCTCTATGTGCCTTTGTGGTTCATTCCTTTTTACCATATAGGTACAATAGAAACATAGGATTCACATAGTTTCAATCCATTTTTTCAAAATAGACTCTTCTTTCAATCCATTTCAGCGCCTCTCTTTTGCTTAAGGATGCCAGATCGGCATGGTTCTCCTCAACATACCCCTTCACCCATGCGGGATCTGTTTTTGAATATTCACGCAGTATCCATCCAATGGCTTTGTTGATGAAAAACTCTTGGGAACCTTTCAATTGCCTGATAAATCCGGTAAGAAGTTCCGGGTCGGTTTTGCCCTTATATTTCAACTGAAACAACAGGCATGCTCTCTGAAGCCACAAATTACCCGAATTCATCCACCGTCCGGTTGTTTCAGGAATCAGTTCAGGAAACAGACGAAAATGGGTTCCAATCAAATGCGGTGCGAGATAATCAACCGTATCCCACCAGGATTTATTTATTATCAAGAACTCATAAAGCCCAATCCGCGACTTGTCAGCTTTTTTAGCCATTTTTCCCAGAACCTCCATGATGAAATACTGGTACTCCCGTTGCGGTAAGTTCCAGCAATCGTAAGTTATTTCCTGCAATCTTCCTGGCGGAGGCATCCCGTAAGCGGTCAGGAAAGATTTCATGATCTCTCTTCGCATGGGTGACTTGATCCCGAAATATTCATACTGGCCTTTCATGTAGCGCTTCATAAAAACAGCATCGGCTTCATTTCCGGATTGAACCAGCATTTCTGTAAGAGGAAGAAGATAG
>JBLRXC010000107.1:0-10767 GCA_047920975.1 Bacteroidales bacterium
GTCACCCTCAATGTGTACCGAACTTCTGTCGAGGCATTTAATTCCATAACTGTTGTTGGCAATCACATTGTGTATAATATCCACCCTTGTGTAGTAGGAAGTGATACCGGTAAGATAATTCCCCATGATCCAATTGTTTGATACAACATGGTGCCTGCCTGATCCTGAATAAAACAACGAAATGCCTCCCGCCCCATCATTGATCACATTGTTCTTAATTTGAAAATCAGGATAATTATTGATGTCGATAGCGGCAGTTGAGGACGACCCGTAAAAATTACAGTATTCAACCCTAACAATACGGTTTGCCTGGCTTGCATCAGAGGCTTTTACAAAAGAACCGGTAAAATCGGAATTTGTAATATGCAGGTTACCTTTAAACCCATACACCCCGCTGTTTTCAAAAGTGGACTGATGGATAGTGTTTGAATTGTTGTAGGCAATCAGAGCAGTATTAATAAAAGATGCGTTTTCAAAAGTGAGATTCAGGTCATTATTATAAATTGTCAACCAAAGCTGAGCCCCTTCTTCGGCATGAAAAGAGACGTTGGAGCCGGTAGACAAATTCCCGTCAACTCTGATTTTACAAATACCTTTTTTGGCAATGAAGGTCACATCATCTTCGATGATTAATGAACTACCCGGATTAATACTAATTTCGCTATTATACATGTCAATGTTCACACCGTCTTCAATGGTTAAGATAGCCCCGTTTGACACCGTAGGAAAAAACCTTGATACCATATCGCTGGAAAGGGTAAGGTCTTCTTCAATGTCAGTTTCGTGAGGGATGAGGTCGTAAGGAATACCATATGTAACTGTTGTTCCAGGTGGAATAATTGTATTTTCAACCGGATAAGTTAATTCAAAAACTTCATTCCACCTTCTGTCAACTATTGACCAATAATCAAGAGTGCAATTGTCATTTGCATATGGATTGTTAGTTAACTTAACAAATATTTTTCCAAATTCTACAGTGGGAGCAAAATGACCATAGAAATCTATTGAATATTCCATCCATGGATCCATGCCCAAGCCTTGCATCGGAATCGGATTTGAACCACCAACATTTGAAAAAATTGCTTCTTTCCAAGAACCAGGAAATGGAGGTATACCACTGTTTGCATGGTCTCCTTTGCCGATTTTAAATGTTAATCGTTTCCTTTCATTACTCGTTACCATACCTTTAATTTCAAACTTGGGTGGATTATTTTCTGTAGCATGTTCAACAATAACTGATTGATTAGTGCATTCTGCCATTGTTTTATACATTACCCAAACAAAACCAGACTGAGCATAATCATAATGACCTAAACCAACTACAATAAATGCCCCGATCTCATAATCCCGAACATCAATAATACCATTGCCATCAAGGTCTATGTCATTAGTCAATTGCCCATCACCATTGAAATCCCACTTAATATCATCACAGTAGCCAACAATCGTCATGGCATGGTTGCAAGCCGTACCCCATTCAACAACCGCTATTTCACCAGCATGAGCACTTTGAGAAGGTAAGTTCACAGTGCCTGTACATGCTCCTTCTGTTGAAAAGACAATTAACCCGCCTGTTTCGGCCCCTTCGTTATGATGTGCAAGCCAGTGTTTCATTAAGACAAGGTTGTCGGGATTGTAAATCGGTGAAATTTGTGAATATCCTGATATCCTGTTGTTATGCGAATTGTGGTATTTTTCATATCCATGCATCCAGCGGGTATAGTCTGCCGGATCACAATTGCCAAAGTCTACGCAATTGGGAGACCCATTTTGAATTAAAATATCTAAATTATCCTTAAAACTCGAGCCTTGGTTATAGCTACCATAGTTTAAGAAATTCCAGGTAAAATTTGCAGGGTACTTGTTTTCTTCATAAAGACCGTATAGCTCACGTAAACGATTCAGTTCATACGTTAACGTGTAATGAACTGTTGAAACCGCTGCACAAGCGCCGTTACCATTTTGAATATATATTTGTCTTTCTATTTCTCCAGTTTGTGGATTTATTCTACGCGGAAAGTACATTAATAGCGAATTATCCACTTCAACTGGTAAAATGGTGATTTCAGACTCTGGTGTTAAAATCATGTGAGGGGTATTGTCCCAGAATTCCTGGCCATCACCTTCATAGCCTGAAGCTTCGGCAGGATTGGTTGATTGACTGAAGGAAAAAACACTGAAGACAAGGCTTCCTATTAAAGCGCCTGATATTTTTAAATATAAACGTTTCATGATAATATTTTTTATATTGTTTTTGAAATTAATTAATTTGAAAAAATGATGGATACTCTGATAGAGTTAAGCGCGAAGAATTCAAAACAAAACTACTATTTGCAGTTAAATTACTTTATCAATACCATTTTCCCTGAATATAGGTGATCTTTGCCAATAACTGAATAATAGAATACACCTGTTAGAAAATTAAGGTTTTGGAATATGAACTTACCGCTATTTTCAACTTCTTTATTAAAAATGGGCTTGCCAGTTGCATCCGATATCACCAGCATCACATTTTCATTACCTGTGAAATTATTCCATTGGATTAAGGTTTTAGTTGAAAAAGGATTCGGATAATTGAATGTTTGAAGTACCTGAGTTAATGTTGGTTCTTTCATCCCTGTAGTAACTGGTTCAACACTTCTGTAAAATCCTAAACCCTCTGCATAAATCAAGTTATTTGGGTGGTGCAAAAGTGAACCGATTGATGTGCCATTCCCTCCATTCATTCCGCTATTTAACGGCTCAAATATTTGACCGCCATCGTCAGAATACGCTATGCCAACATAACCATTTGGATCTTGAAAAAATCCCACAAATATTTTATCACTTCCAATAATTAAAATATCATCTGGAGTTACCCATGGGTAATACAGCGGAGTCCAATCCTGTGTTGTAAAACTATAACGGTACAAGCCCTGTCCATAAAACCCTGCAAACAGATCACCCTCGGGATGTATTGCAAGTGAAAATAACCACGGCCAAAAAGGTGTAAAATCAGGAGTGTCTAATTTGGACCACGTTTCACCAAGGTCTGTTGAATAAGTAATACTACCGTGTCCAAACATATTGTAAGTACCTGCCCAGATATGTCCCTGTGAAGAAGAAGTTATACATTTAAGATTCTCCTGTCCGAAATTAGTGAATACATGAACCGTATCCCATGTCTCACCAAAATCGGTTGAACGTATTATTCCATGCAGGTTATCAACTCCACCTGCAAAAACATATCCGTTGGTCAGGGAAGTGATTTGAGTTATATTCCCAGATGAATAATAGACTTCATACCAACTGTTACCACTGTCACTTGACTTGAAAATGCCTGAGTAAACTCCTGCAATAATATCCCCGTTTGAACAAACCTCTAAAGCATAAATTGGTTTTTCATCCAATCCAAGATATTGCCAGGTTTGTGCATTGTCAGTTGATCGGTAGATTCCACCAGGATAACCAAAGCCAGTCATACCTAAATAAATATCCCCTTCAAGACTAATATCAATACATCTTGAAAAAGTTGAATCAGGTAGAGTAGTTATTACTTCCCAGAAATTCTGTGAAAATCCAGAAACCAAAAACAGGTTTGCAAATGCGGCAATGATTATTCTTTTCATCATACCAAAATTATTCAGGAAAAGTATTGATAAAGATACTATGTTTTTTGTTGCTGCCTATAAGGCTTTTCCAAAAAGGCAGCCACCTTAAACGAACTTATTCTTCCCTATTCGGTAGATATGTCTATTTTTTGTAAAGAAAATATATATTGCGGTTCCGTTGTGGGCAATTTTATCTATAATGCAAAATAGGTACAAAAAAAACCAGGATGTATAAGATTTCTGCGAACTGTTCAGGCCGGAGATAACTGCTTGATAAACAATGACTGATAGAGCCCTAAACAAGTTAAGTCGCAATATTTTGTCTGTTGGAAGCATTGTTTTGAATTAATGCATGGGTAAAAGTATTAAATAACCAAATAGGTTTTACCTGATAAGAAAAAATTTAGTAATTATTTATCCGGCTGTTAAACCCTTAGATTTTAACTTGGAAAGTGCTCAAACACTTAGAGATTTCTATGTTTTCTATATTTCGATAAGCTCAATACAAGTGTGCCCCCGCCTGCGGCAGGCAGGTATGTGGTTCAAAAACCCCCCAAACTCATAGGCACAATAGACACAATAGGGAAAACAAAACTATTTTTAAGGAGCATTAAATTGTTGTTTTATTATTTTTTTGTAATTTCGGCCATCCAAAAGTTCAGAATGATGAAAGACCTGACCGATCACCGTCAACCAGGCTTTAGAAACATCACTCAAAGAGTGCTCCTGCCCATTATGGTATCATTGATCTTTGTGGGCGCTCTTACCCCCTCTTCTACGTATGCGCAACCTTTTCAAAAGGTTCTTGAAACGGATTCCACCTCGTGGGATGTTGCTATGAAAGAGCTTTTTGGCAATTTCATGGCAACGCTTTACACAGTGCCAACCGCGGATACTCTCTATCATGAACTCTTCCTGCAGGGTATTTATCCATTGCCGATGTATTCAGGAAAGATCAGGGAGGATGCCGGTTCAGGAAAGTTGTGGTTTGTACCGCCCGGAGAGACGGAGGATGAATATCTGATCATGGATTTAGGCCTCAATGAAGGCGATACCTTTTACCTTCCTCTTGGCAGTGTTCTGACCCCCATCGTGGCAGAAAATATTTTTTATCTCGAAGGGAGGAAATACATTGAATTTGATTTTTCAACATACTGGGATGAACCTTTGCGATTTATTGAAGGCATCGGACGAAATATCAGCATGAATAATTTCTGGCTGGGCGACTTTTCTTACGTCGCATGCAAATATGATTCCGGTGAACTGGTTTATGTCAATTCCAATCCGCATTTCATAGGGTGTATACTTGATCCGACAGGAACCGGGGAGATACAAAAGCAAAAGGTGATATTACACTATAATCCGGACACGGATCAACTGACTCTTCAGAATCCTCCGTCATTGCTCTCCGGGTCTCAGATCACCATTCACCAGATTACTGGAGGATTGGTTTACCAGGCACGGATGGACCAGTTTCCGGAAGGTCTGAACCTGAGGTTTCTTCCTCCCGGTATGTATATCACATCCCTCAGCGACCGGCACGGCAGATTGGCGCAATTAAAATTTATCAAACATTAACACAGACATGATGAAAACAAAAATTTTCTTTTTTATCCTGTGTGGAATGATCACATTACCTGCAGTGAATGGTCAACAGCAGTGGAACCTCATTGACCTCTCCTCGAAATGGAACATCATCTGCGGCGGTTGCATCACACAGGAGACCCACATTTTTAAATTTGCCGGCAGTGACACGCTGATCAGCGGCGAACCCTACCGGAAAATACTCAAGAGCGAAGATCCTTTTGAATCGACATGGGAATACAGCAACTATATGATCAGGGAAGATGAGGATACCCGAAAAGTTTACCTGAGAAGTGAAGTTGGCGGGGAGGGACTGATCTATGATTTCGGGGCTGCTGTTGGGGATACCATCGAGATTTACAACGCAGTTCATCAGTTGGACGTATTTATGCTGGTGACAGATATTGATTCTGTTTTGATAAACGGACAATACCGCAAAAGAATAACCCTGCAGCCTGATTACTGGCCTTTTCAGGACGTATGGGTCGAGGGGATCGGCACCCTTAATCAGGGGTTGCATTTTGCGGGTATTTATCTCACCGGCCCGACTTACCTGTTGCTTTGCTACAAATACAATGATGAGGTCGTTTTCATGCAGCCCGGTTACACGGCTTGTATTTATCCATATGTTTCAATTGATGAAACCCTTGCAGAGTCGCCTCAAACCATGATCTATTACGATCCCGGGATCAGGGCCATCAGGTTGAATACTCCTCCGTTTGCAGATCAATATACCCTGGAGTTATACACGGTTACAGGCCAGAAAGCGCTTTCACAAACGGTTTTATACAATGAACCCGTTTACACTGCCGGTTACGGGATCAGAGAAGGATTGTATGTTTACCGGTTAGTCATGGGAAACAGCGTCTTATCAGGTAAAGTGGTGATCCGGTAAAAGAACAAGTTCTCAGATCACAGTTCGATGTTCGAGGTTCGATGTTGAGTTCACAGTCTACGGGCTTATCGCCTCTTCTCCAAGTCTTTCCATCTCATAGTCTCCTGATAAAACTTTTTGAACCACATAGAACACATAGAAGTTTCTGAAACAAATTAACATTTAACAATTGCCATTTCTCAACGAGCAACAAGCAACCAGCAACATTTCAAGCTCTCAGAGTCTCTCCGCCCTCAGCCCGCCGCTTCCTGAGCCTGCCAAAGGGCGCTTTCCGCTCTTCACTCCCCTCTCTTATAAACAATGGCTACCACGGTCACATCATCACCGCCCATGTTGATGGTCATACCGTAGGGCTTTTCGGGTTTGATCTCAATTTGAGCCGCGCCGGCATTTCCGGTAAGCTGTTCCCAGATGGTAACCGCCTGGTGAACACCTGTTCCTCCGGTCGGGTGTCCCCAGCCTATCAATCCGCCGGTGGTGTTGATGGGAATCATACCATCGCGGGCGGTGTTTCCATCGGCAACGAATTGTGCTCCTTTTCCGGGTTCTGCAAATCCGAGTGCTTCGGTGGTCAGAATACCGGCAATGGAGAAACAGTCATGGATCTCAGCCGTACCCAGTTGATCTTTGGTGATGCCGGCCATCTCCATCGCCTGCCGGGCGGCTTTCTTAATGGCGGTCAATTCGGTCTTGTCGGGCGGATCATTGGTGATATTCCGCTCAACCTGAGCATACCCGACAATTTCAACAGCCTGATTTTTCGGGATGCCACACCTTTTAAGACCCTCTTCTGAGAGAATGGCAATGGCTGAAGCTCCGTCAGATACTTTTGAACAATCCAGCACATTCAGGCTGTCCACGAAGGTTTTTCCGTTCGGCGTCATCTTGTCATAAAGACCTCCCAGATCCTCCACCTTGTTTTCGTATTCCTGCGCAGTCGGACAAAGCCGGGCGTTCTCAACCGCATTGATGAACCACTGTTTCATCCCTTTGCGTGCATATTCCATCCCATACTTTTCGTAATAGGCTTTGGCACGGTCACTGAACTGTCCGGGAAAGAAAAAGGCATGGCCATTCTTGCGGTTTTTGAACCAGCCGGCTGCTGCAAGCACATCCGCGCCATAAATGGCTTTCATGGTGTTCTGAACTTCCACACCCACAGCAAGAACCACCTCGGCAGTTTCGGCCAGCACCGACTTCATCCCGCTCATCAGCGACAGCGCACCTGAAGCACAGGCGCCTTCGGTCCGGATGCAGGGTTTGTACTGCAATCCTTCGTCAATGTAAGGAATGAAACCCGCCAGATGTCCCTGTTTGTTGAACCGGGCAGCCATGAAATTACCGATAGCCCCTTCATCGACGTTTTTCGCGCCACCGATCTGTTTCAGGGTACCCTGACCGGCTTCCTTGATGTAATGCTCCAATCCGGGGCGTTCTTTTTTCGGATTGAACTCGCTTCTGCCGGTTCCCATGGAGACGGTGTTGTAACCGGCTGCCATATATACTTTTCGCCTTAGTTTACTCATAATATTTAATTTTACTTTTAATTTCTTTGATAAAATTTTCAGACTCTGGGAGCAGTGAAAGGATATGTTCTTTGTCAAAATCTATGAAATCTGCATAGTCGCTTTCACTCCTCCAATCATGCAGATTGCTGTATAAAACACCAAACTTTTTTTTGACCAACCCAGATTTAACAAAATGGTTTAAAAAACTTATTTTCACACCCTTATGTGTCTTGGGTTGAATATCAATATCCAATAATAAAGCGCTAACAATATAAAAGGAAGCATAATACAATTGACTTATACAAGCGTTCCAACTTTCAGCCTGTGCGAGTATGATTGCACTTAAAAAGGCTTCATCAGCACGCTTTACTCTGTACTTAATGTATTCTGCTTTCGATTTTTTCATCTATAATCAAACCTTCTGTTGTAACGCTTTCATAGAATGGGGTGATCGAATGTTTTCCGAGCCAATCACTCTTCGACAATACAAAAACCGATATAGGTTGACCATACTCCATCTCAATATCAATAATTCTATGCCTGAAAGGTTGCTCATCTGATCTCGATACATGGTCACGATCCAGAAGGATCAGAATATCCCAGTCCGATTCATCATGTACATCTCCTCTGGCTCTTGATCCGTATAAGATGATTTCCGCGTCAGGGTCAACATCAAGTATCTGATTCCTGATTTGCTGAATCAATCTGGTTTCTTCTGGACTAAAATATTTCACCGTTTACATGAATTTATTAATCGGCCCATACGCATGAAAAAACCCTGTTAGCATAACGGTATTCACATCCTCAGCATTGTTGGCAACTTTACTTGCAACAAGATAATTCCCTATCTCATTCGATCTCAGGTGGTATTTTTTTGCAAGCTGCGCGCCCGGCGTATTCATAGTAGCCAGTTCAGCAAAATAGGTTTCAAGCATTGCTTCTTTTCCCGACCTTGTAAAATTGATCGCCTTCCAGGGCTTCCACGATGACGGCAATACGCCAAGGCGTTCATCACATTTTTCCTGGAAAGTAGCTATGTCAGCATACCCTTTCGTTCCGGGATCGTATATAGCCACCGGTTTGCCTTTCTGGTATTTCAGGAAACCGTCTTTTTGCGACCCGTCTGAATTTTGTCCGCCTTTCACACCCATATCAAATAGTTTATCGAGAAGTTCGCTGTGCAGGTTCTCATCGGGAAGATGCGGGTTCATCACCTGCATGATGAATCTCACAACATCAATTCCCACATAGTCTATCAGTTGGAAAATACCCATCGGCCTGATAAGAAAATCCTGTGAAACTTTGTTGATCATGTAAACCGCTTCAACAAAGGGCATCTCTTTGGCCAGTTTTTCGACTTCATGGATGCCGTGCAGCGCATCGCGCATGAAATGACCATTGCCTATAAAACCGGCTTTGTCGTTGGATGGGACCACGACTTTTTTGAGGTTTTTAGCATATGTCCTGGCAAACTCAACCAGCTCATCCGGATTCTGACTGATGGAGATCAGTTCGACCAGCCTCTGGACAGCAGGAGGATTGTAAAAATGAAAACCAATGATCCTTCCATCCAGTTTTGCTCCCTCATTCAGGATGTGAATGGGAATGGAGGAGGTGTTGGTGAAAAACCAGGGTTTGTTTGGATTGTTCTGATTGATCTGTGAAAACAATTTGTTTTTCAGATCAAGGTTCTCGATGATCGCTTCAAATATGAGATTTGATTCATAGGTTGCTTCTACGGCTGTGCCTGGCCTCACAATGTTCATCACGTCAAAGACATATTCATTGATGATGTCTTCGTTTTCGATCAGGTCATCGCGGTCGGCATAAAGCTGCCTGAGCAATACCGATTTTTTCTCGGCCACTTTTTTCACCTGCTCTTTCAGGTATTTCATCAGCCCTACCAGTCCCTGATGCGACACATCAATGGCGTTGAGGCAAAAGGTTTTTCCCTTGTTTTCGGGTTTCAGACTCAGGTCAGCCATTTCCACGGCAGTGAGCAGCAGGATACCGCTGCCCATCTTACCTGCAGCGCCCAGCACCGATACGTTCTGCAATCTTTCGTCGTAATTCATCTTTCTCTATGGATTAATTGTTATGCGAATAAAACATGTTTAACTACCAATTGGGTTTTCTTTTTTCAAGGAAGGCTTTCATTCCCTCTTCGCCTTCACTTCCTTCTCCAAACAGGGTTCCAAATTGTTCTGCTTCCAGTTCACTTCCTTTGTCGAAGTCCATCAGGAATCCCTGCCGCGTGACGGCTTTCACCTTTCTGACCGCCTGGTGTCCTTTGGATGCAATGTTCCTGGCAATCTTCATTACTTCCTCCATCAGTTGTTCGGGTTCAAATACCTTCTGAACAAGTCCAATGCGAAGAGCATCCTCAGCGCCGATCATTTCAGCCGACATCAGCAGGTAAAGGGCGTCACCCAGTCCTACCAGTCTTGACAAGCGCTGTGTGGCTGCATAGCCGGGGATCAGACCCAGGTTCACCTCAGGCTGACCGAATTTAGCTTTCGAAGAGGCGATC
The DNA here is from genome assembly GCA_047920975.1 of Bacteroidales bacterium. GTDB lineage: Bacteria > Bacteroidota > Bacteroidia > Bacteroidales > JAADJA01 > JAADJA01. The sequence goes on from JBLRXC010000107.1 coordinate 10,108, forward strand.
CTGAAATCGCAGCCCATAGCCAGTTCCAGTCCGCCGCCGAGCGCAAAGCCATTGATGGCAGCTATGACCGGGATTTTCATCTTTTCAAGGCTTCTGAAAGTATTTTGCCCGGTTCTTGAAAAAGCGCTTCCCTCCTCCTGGTTTTTGCTGACCATTTCGGCAATGTCGGCGCCGGCAACAAAAGCTTTTCCGGAGCCGGTGATCACCATCACTTTTACTTTCGGATCACCAGAAAGCTTTTCGACCATCCGGTCCATCTCCTGAAAAAAGAGCGTATTCAATGCATTCAAGGCTTCCGGCCGGTTGATGGTTACAACCGCGATCCCTTCATCAGTAATCTCAAGTTGTAATATTTTAAATTCCATATTTCTATAAATATTTGGGTTTATAAATGAAAGCCCCAAATTTAGCAAAATAAAAATATGCCGGGTGAATTTTTTCAGAAAAGGTTAGTTACCAGCTGAAATTTCGCACTTCTTATACTATTTATATTCAACCCCATCAGGGTTGTTTAAACGATACCTCTTTTTTTTTACCACGGGTTGAAACCCGTGGCTATTTGCATTTGAGCCCTTCAGGCTCTAAACCACGATAGTGGTTAAATATGAATAACCTTAGATGAAATTTACAGATAACTGATAAACAAAGACCTGAGAACTC
>JBLRXC010000108.1:0-10723 GCA_047920975.1 Bacteroidales bacterium
CAACTATTTTGTCAACAAAGCATTTAGTCATTGTTCAGGTTTTTAGGGGTCAACCTGGCGATAATTGTTCGATTACCCGTGACTTTCTGCCCCAGTCGAATGTTGATTTGAGCATCCAATGGAAGAAAGAGATCGAAGCGGGAACCAAATTTAATGATGCCAAGCTCCTGTCCCTGGTCGGCATATTTTCCTTCCTTCGCGTAGCATACAATTCTTCGGGCAACGGTTCCGGCGATTTGCCTGAACATGATCCTGTGATTGCCATCGGTTTTCATAACAATCGTCGTTCGTTCATTTTCATTCGAGGATTTAGGCCGCGATGCCACAAAATAGGCTCCCTGAATATGCCTGAAATACTTGATCCTTCCTCCTACCGGAAACCAATTCACATGGACATTCATGGGTGACATAAAGATAGAAACCTGCTTTCTTTTATCCCTGAAATATTCTGGTTCCTCAACTTCTTCAATCACAACCACTTTCCCATCAGCACCGCTGAGGACTAAATCAGGATCCGGATTAACAATCCTGACAGGTGCACGAAAGAACCTGGCAACAAGAATGAAAAATCCGAAAGAGGCTAAATAAAGTAAATAATGAATAAGGGTTTGGCTGGGAGCCACCAGGTTAACAATGAAAATGATCATCAGCAGCAGGAAGAGCACCAGGACCATGACAGGATAACCCTCTTTATGGAGTCTGAAATTCATATCAGTTCATTATGATGAGAAAGTAAACAAAAACAAATGGGGAAGCTATCAATAAACTGTCAAGTCTGTCCAGCATTCCACCATGGCCCGGGAGTATATTTCCTGATTCCTTGATCATAATACCCCTTTTTGCAACCGATTCAAAAAGATCACCAAATGTACCGAATATTACGATGATCAATGCAAAGCCAAGCCACTCAAACAATCCCTGTTCAGGGAAAATCAAATACAGCAGATAAGAACCCAGTAGCGTAAAGACCAACCCGCCGATACTGCCTTCCCATGTTTTATTGGGTGAAACAATCCTGTTCAGTTTGTGCTTTCCAAAAACACTGCCCACTATGTAAGCAAAAGAATCGTTAACCCAGATCAGAAGGAAGAACCCGAAAACAGCAAAATTGATCCAATAACCGGCTTTAACTCCGAGCTGAAAAAGATAACTCAAAAGCGAAAGCGGAACAGCAAGGTAAAAATGACTGACAAGGTACTGGCCGGTTTCATGAAAAGGTCTGCTGTTTTTGAGCAAGACCTGGAATACAAAAGGAATATACACAATAATGACAGGAAAAATGTAATATTTCAGGGGCCACCCATAACTGGAAGCCAAAAACCCAAAGAGATAGAGCAGGATGTTTGATGCATAAAACCAGAAAGTTTTAAGATGAATATCTGCTTTGTTCAGAAAATTCTGGTATTCTTTCAGAGAAAATATGAGGAAAACAAAAACAAGCAAACCAAAAGCAAACGGTCCCAGGAATATCGAACAGAAGACAACAATAGCGTATATGGCTCCGAACAAGGTTCGTTTAATAAAAGTTTTCAAATACCTTCGTGTTTGTTGATCAATCGCTTGGCTATGATGACATTTTCAGCCAAAACATACAACTCCGCTTCTCCGATCAGATATGCTGAATCCTTTTTGTTGATGACTACTGCACTTATTTCGTTTTCAATCAGTAATCCTTTTAGAAGTTCAGCTTTGTAAACGTCAGATGTAGCATATATTTTCACCCAATTTTTATCCATGTGAGATGATGAAATTAAAAAAAACTTCTGACCCTGTCACGAAATTTTTTCACTGTCCATTAAAAAAAGATAGAGCATCCTTGGGCCGTGTGCGCCCATCACCAATGTTTTTTCAATGTCTGCTGTCCGGCTTGGGCCTGTGATGAACGAGACCAAAGAGGGAAGTCTGTTATTGTATTTTTCTTTCAATTTGATCAGGGCATCTTTTAGTTCAGCTACAATTTGACCGGTGTGTGCAATAACAATATGATTTTCAGGAATTACATTTAACTGTCTTCCTGAAATCTGGCCTGATGAAATCATAATACTTCCCAGTCGGGCAATCAGAAATTCACAAAAAGTTATTGCCGTCTTCGATTCTGAGAGTTGCTCATCATCACTGATTACATTCATTCCGGTTGATTTGACAAGTTCAATGATATTCGGCTCACGGCAGAAAATATGATTCCACCTGTTTTCAGAAAAAAGGGCGGTAAGGTTTCTTTTAAGTTCAGATTGATTTTCACAATAGATGAACTGACCGGAGACCCGTGTAAATTCCTTTGCAAAAACAATGTCCAGATCCTCTTCAAACGGATAATAAACCGAAGATTCGGTATCAAGAGAAGCGTAAGGACTTTCTGTTTTGCTGATCAGAGCACTCCGTATTTTCTTAAGTATTTTTTCTCTTGAGGTTGATTCTTCCATTCAATGATATTTAATTGGTTTGAGGTGGTGGAATAACTCCTAACTTTTTTTCGGGTTTCCCTGAAGTTGGTTTTTCCTCTTTTGCGATAGCCTTGGATTTAGATTTCTTCTCAGGTTTAATTGTTTTCTGGTTTCTTGCCCTCAGACTTGAAACTTCCTCTTCTGCAGCCTCTTCAATTTTCTTTTTTTCCAGGTCATAGGGTCGCTCACCAAAAATCTCCACCATGTCTTCGTGAAAAATCACCTCTTTCTCAAGAAGTTTCATGGCAAGGTCCTGAACTTTGGATTTATTTTTACGAACAATTTCAACAGCCCGCTTGTAAGCGCTTTCGACCAGTTTGCTGATTTCTTCGTCAATCACCTGGGCTGTTCTTTCGCTGAAGGGTTTATGGAAGGAATATTCTGCCTGGCCAGTTGAATCGTAAAAAGAGATATTGCCTATTTTTTCGTTCAATCCAAAATAGACTACCATGTTATAGGCTTGTTTGGTAACCTTTTCAAGATCATTCAATGCTCCGGTTGAAACCTTTCCAAAGTTTACCTCTTCTGAAGCCCGACCGCCGAGTGCAGCGGTCAGTTCATCAAACATTTGATCGTAATGAGTGATTTGCCGCTCTTCGGGGAGGTACCATGCTGCTCCAAGGGATTTCCCCCGGGGTACAATGGTAACTTTTACAAGCGGGTTTGCATGGTCAGTCAGCCAACTTACAGCTGCGTGCCCCGCTTCATGGTAGGCAATCACTTTTTTCTCGGCTGCGGATATAATTTTGCTTTTCTTTTCAAGTCCCCCGACGATCCTGTCGACCGCATCAAGGAAATCCTGTTTTTGAATATGTTTCTTGGTTTTCCTGGCAGCAATCAGCGCTGACTCATTGCAGACATTGGCAATATCAGCTCCTGAAAAACCAGGGGTTTGTTTGGCCAAAAAATCAAGTTCAACGCTATCATCCAGTTTCAGAGGCTTTGTGTGCACTTTGAAGATCGCTTTTCTTTCTTCCAGATCGGGAAGTTCGACATGAATCTGGCGGTCGAATCTTCCGGCACGGAGCAATGCCCTGTCGAGAATATCCGCACGGTTTGTGGCAGCCAGGATGATAACGCCGGTATTGCTTTGAAAACCATCCATTTCAGTAAGCAGCTGATTAAGCGTATTTTCTCTTTCATCATTCCCTCCGGTGAGCGGGTTCTTCCCGCGTGCACGACCAATCGCGTCAATTTCGTCGATAAAGATAATACAGGGTGCTTTTTCTTTGGCTTGTTTGAAAAGGTCACGAACCCTGGAGGCGCCAACTCCAACAAACATTTCAACGAAATCTGATCCTGAAATAGAAAAAAAAGGTACCTGTGCCTCGCCGGCAACGGCTTTTGCAAGCAAAGTTTTTCCTGTTCCCGGGGGGCCTACAAGCAATGCACCTTTAGGTATCTTACCCCCCAGATTCGTATACTTCAAAGGGTTTTTGAGAAAGTCAACAATTTCCATCACCTCCACCTTTGCTTCACCTAACCCGGCAACATCATTGAAATTTACATTCACAGCCGTTTCTTTATCATAAAGCTGTGCCTTTGACTTGCCAATGTTAAATATTTGCGCTCCACCAGGTCCTCCGCGGCTCATCATACGCATGATCACGATCCATACAACAATGATAATAAGTAATGGCAGAAGCCAGCTGAAAATTTCACCGGACCAGTTGTGACGCTTTTCATTGCGAATATAGATCGGGTTTTCAATGCCTTCCTGGGCACGTTCCACATCTTCTTTGAATGAATCGTATGACCCAATCGCATAAACATAGTGAGGGCCGGATCCCTGATATCCCTGGTCTCTCACTTCCTGGTACTTACTCTTGTCTAAAACTTCTCTTCTAAGAAAAATTTCTGCCTGCTCACGGTTCACAACCACAATTTTCTCTACATCCCCCGCCATAAGCATACCTCTCAGATCTCCCCAGCCGGTCTCTTTGACGCTATCACCCATATTGGTGAAAGTTAATGCGATGAAGATAACAGCAATAATACCATAGACCCAATAAAAATTGAATTTGGGTTTTTTCGGATTCTTCCCTGATGGAGAATCATTCACTGAATTTTTCTTGTCTTTATTTTCTTCTGTCATTATGTCCTGCTTTTTTCCTGAAGCTTCTGTCCTGAGTCAGTTGTTTGTAAGTTGTCAGAGAACTCCTTTACCGGAGCATCACCCCAGAGCTTTTCAAGATTATAAAAGGTTCTGGATTCTTCCCTGAAAATATGCACAACAACATTTACATAATCAATCAAAATCCATTCCGCATTTTCGATGCCCTCTTTGTGCCATGGTTTTGCTTTCAATTCCTTTAAGGTCTCTTCCTCGACTGATTCAGCAATAGCTTTAACCTGTGTGCCGGAATTGGCATGGCAAATAACAAAATAATCTGAAACTGCATTGGGAAGTTTCTTTAATTCCATTCGCAGAACTTCCCTGCCTTTTTTCTTTAAAATACCCTCAATGATGACTTCTGATAATTTCTCTGATTCGCTTTTCTTTTGCTTAGGCATTTTAACACTTTGATGTTCATCGCAAAAGTAAATAAATTCCGCTACTTGAATGGAGCATATCTGCGATAAAGGGTAAAAACGGAAAATTGCAGGCTTTGTTTGAAGGAATTACTTAATTTTAGAGCCATTTGGTAAATTAAATATCCGATGGTTCCAAAAATAGCAGGTATTCGTATTATCAGGCTGAAAAAAACCGGCTCGACCAATGATTATCTTGCTGAATTATTGAGATCGGATCCTGATATAGAAAACGGAACAGTTGTCTCTGCAGACTATCAGGAGAGGGGGAGAGGCCTTGGAGATCATACCTGGGAAAGTGAACAGTTGAAAAACCTGCTGTTTTCATTGTACTATAAACCGCATGCGCTGAACCCACACCATCAGTTTTATCTGAACATGGCTGTTGCGCTTGCTGTTCAATCCTTTATCGAATCCATGCTAATGGATCAGCGTATCGCGATCAAATGGCCAAATGATCTGTACATCAATGATCAAAAAACCGGGGGAATGTTGATTCAGCACACGGTAAGCGGACCCCGGGTCATGCATTCCATCATCGGGATTGGACTGAATGTAAATCAACTCCGGTTTATGAGCAATGCCCCTAATCCTGTTTCCATGAGGCATTTTTTAGATCACGATCTCAATCTTGACGATTGTCTGAACGAAGTATGCCATGAACTTGACAGGTACCTTTTTATGCTGGAACAAAGTGCATTTCAGTCTATAAAATCCCGATATCTTTCAGTACTTTATGGGATGGAGGTTTTACGGAGATATAAGTACGGCGGAGAATTGATTGAAGCCAGGATCAAAGGCATCACTGATTATGGCATGCTGGTTCTCGAAAAAACGGATGGAATGAGAATAGAATGCGAATTGAATGAAATAAAATTTATGATTGATTGCTGATCCCTGCTTCCATTTCCTGTTTCAATTTTTCTACCAGCAGGGTTACAAAATTTTGTAATGGCCTTGACACCATCATTTTTATCATAGGGCTGAGTTCAGCTGTCAAACTGCATGAAACAAAGGAACCGGTTGATTCATCTTCAATGCTGAACTGAAGAGAAAAACAAAAGGGTGAAGGTTCGGCAGAATTGTAAGTGACCTTTGAATATTCTCTTTTTTCTCCCATCTTCAATGCCAGATCAGCCATACCCTGTATAGCAAAAGAGCAAGATTCAGCATCTGATTTCCAATGCACAACCTGCCCGGGCATCAGCCTTTCAAAATTATTGAAGTCTGTCAGGAAAGTATAAATCTTTTGGGCAGGAGTAATGATATGAATGGGATTGCTTTTAAACTCGGTCATTCAGGATAATATTTGACATGCGAAGATCTTAATAAATTCTGTGTATGCGCTACAAAACAATTTTTCTGTAAATCATTTACCCCATGACTCAGGTTCTTTCCGCCAATTGATCAGTGATTTAAGGTCCTTATCCGATATGTAATTGCTTTCAATGGCCTGTTTGATCAATTCATCATAGTTTGAAAGGGTGATCACTCTGCATTTGGCCTCTTCAAAATTTTTCAATGCTTTGGGAAGGTTATAACTGAAAATGGCCAGCATCCCTTTTACATCACATCCTGCAGAGCGCAAAGCGTTGACGGCATTAAGACTGCTTTTTCCGGTTGAGACGAGGTCTTCAATCACAACAACAGACTGCCCTGATTCGTAGTACCCTTCTATCTGATTTTCGAGGCCGTGTTTTTTTTCGGTTGACCTTACATAAACAAACGGTAGCCCAAGCTCCTGGGCCACAAGCACGCCGTGCGCAATGGCCCCGGTTGCAACACCTGCTATAAGGTCAATCTTCCCAAACTCTTCATTGATGATTTCAACGAATTGCTGTCGGATAAAAGTCCGGATCCTGGGAAATGAAAGCGTTTTTCTGTTGTCGCAGTAAATGGGCGATTTGAGTCCGGATGACCATTTAAATGGTTCCTTGACATTTAATTTTATGGCCTTGACCTGTAAGAGGTAAGTTGAAATTGTAATGGCTGTTTCTTTGTTGAAAATCATGAGGCAAAAATATGGGAAATTAGACAAATCCAAAAAAAATGTTTTGACTCAGGTAATGTATATTTGCAGAAAATATTGATGATTTAGACTGGAAAAAAAGACATATGAAAAAAATTGCTGTATTCCCCGGATCATTTGATCCCATTACACGTGGTCATGAATCCATTATCCGCAGGGCGTTACCACTTTTTGATGTGTTGTACATTGCCATTGGACTGAATGCGGAGAAACAGGGATTTTTTATGGTGGATCAGCGTATTCAATGGATCAAGATGGTATTTGCAAAAGAACCGCGGGTAGCCGTTTACCAATATGAAGGATTGACTGTGGATTTCTGCAGAAAACACAATGCCGGTTATATCCTCAGGGGGCTAAGAACCTCGGCAGATTTTGAATTTGAACGGAGCATCGGTCAGGTGAATAAAAAGTTGAATCCAGAAATCGAAACAGTTTTTCTTTTGACAGATCCCGAATACTCATCCCTCAATTCTTCCATTGTGCGAGATATTATCCGGCATGGGGGCGACCCCGGTCAATTCGTGCCCAGACAGGTTAATCTGAAAAATGTCCCCTTTGGTTAATCAGGCCTTTCAATATTTTTATCAGGTTTTCGTTGTTAACCACTAATGCTTCATCAGCTATGCTACAGAAGAGCCATCTGACTTTTATACTGCTTGTGTGCTTTGCTGCCTCTGCTGCTCAACCTGTGGTTGTTTCAGGTGTTATCCCGGGTGGAGAAAACCAGGAAGTCAGGTTAATGTCATTTGGTGACCAGATAAGTTTTAGACCGGTCATTTTAGACCGGACAACTGTTTCTTCATCTGGTTTTTTCAAAATGACTGCCAAAATATCAGAACCCCTGATAGCCACCATCGAATTGAGTTTTTTCTCAAGTGCCATTGCACTGGTTCCAGGGAAGGAATATGAGATTGTCTGCGATCCCGTCAATCTTGTCAATGAGTTCAGACCTTTATACCAAAAAGAACCCCTCAACTTTGAAATACTTGAAGAACCTGACCCGTATTTAAATTTCTGGCTTTCTTCATTTGAAGACAGATATTACAATTTTGTTTCCAAACATTTTGAATCCTTTTCGAAAAGGAGAGATCCTGCAATTCTGATTGGATTCAGGTCTGAGATGGTAGAAGATTACGGGAAGGTTGAAAATGAGTTTTTCCAGGTTTATATGGATTACAAAATAGCAACGCTTGAACTTTCCGCTGCTCCATCCAGGAAGGCCATTATCTTCGGCCAATACCTGAAAGACCGCATGGTTCATTACAACAACCCGGAGTATATGTTTTTTTTCAATACTTTTTTTGATCAGTATTTACCCGGGAATAACCGGTTTGTTTCGAGAAGGGACCTTGATGTTACGATCAATGGCCAGGCAAACTACTATATTTTGATGGATACGCTTGGAAAGGATACGCTCCTCCGGAATGAAGTGATCAGGGAGCTGGTAGTCTTAAAAACACTCAAAGAATTATATCCTCATCCATCATTTGATGGCAATAGTATCCTTTCAATCCTCAGTCAGATTGCAAACCAATCAAAATTTTCAGAACATCGTGACATTGCAGTCAACCTGTTACATGAACTGAGATTACTGGAGGTTGGCTTTCCTGCTCCTGTTTTCGAGTTACAAAACCTTGATGGCGGTGATGTATCCCTTGCAAATCTCCGGGGTAAACCTGTTTATATTTTTTTTATGACTACCCAGAGCTACGGTTGTCTGGTTGAATTTGACCGAATGGATGAACTTTATAAAATCTATGGGAATGACATACATTTTGTGACGGTCTCATTTGATGAATCTCCGGAGGTGACAGACAGATTCAGGAAGAAACACCAATTTGACTGGCTCTTTTTATATAATGGGTCAGCATTTGACCTGATCAATAAATACCGGATCAAAACATATCCCACTTTTGTTTTGATCGGCAGTGATGGCAATATTGCAGAGTATCCCGCTTATAAGCCTTCTGAAATTATTGAACAAAGTTTTCAAAACCTGTTGAAATGATGGATGGGTTTAATTGTACAGGGCAGGTTTGGTAATTATTGCCAGAAGTTTCATGAAATCAAGCTAACTTTGTCCAAAAATTTTCCGGCACTATGAATGCCTTTTTGACTGGTGATGTAAATGGAATGATTGATGATCAGTTGTCTTTTATTTGTCGATTTTAAGCATTACATACAACAATAATGGTAAAATTTCTTGAAAAATTACTGGGAAATAAATCGGGTAGGGATATAAAAGCTATTACTCCGGTCCAGAAGAAAATATTTGAAGCATATGAAGGGATAAAAACCTTAAGCAACGATGAATTAAGAGAAAAAACAGCAGGGTTCAGGGATAAAATCACCAGTAGTATTTCCGGGCACGAAAAACAGATTTCTGAGTTAAAGGATCTTCTGGAGAATAGTCTTGAAATGGATGATGAGGAGAAGGAGAAACAATGGAAGAAGATTGATGAACTCGAAAAAGAGGTTTATGATATCACACAGGATACCCTGAATGAACTTCTGCCGGAAGCTTTTGCTGTGATGAAAGAGACAGCCCGAAGATTTAAGGAAAATCCAACGGTTGAAGTAACAGCCAATGATTTTGACCGTGAGTTGGCTGCCAAAAAGGATAACATCAATATTACCGGCGGGAAAGCTCACTATAAGCAACAGTGGATGGCAGGCGGGAACCTGATCACATGGGATATGGTGCATTACGATGTGCAGTTGGTTGGGGGTATTGTCCTGCATCAGGGGAAAATAGCTGAAATGGCAACCGGTGAAGGAAAAACGCTTGTAGCAACCCTTCCTGTTTATCTCAATGCCTTGGCCGGTAAAGGAGTCCATATAGTGACCGTGAATGATTACCTTGCAAAAAGAGACTCGGAGTGGATGGGTGTGCTGTATGAATTTCATGGGTTAAAGGTGGATTGTATCGACAAACACCAGCCCAACTCAGCGGAAAGGAGAAATGCATATCTGGCTGACATCACATTTGGCACGAACAATGAATTTGGTTTTGACTACCTCAGGGACAATATGACAGCCTTTCCTGATGAAATGGTTCAGCGCCCGCACAACTATGCCATTGTTGATGAGGTTGACTCCGTATTGATTGATGATGCAAGGACTCCACTGATCATTTCCGGACCAACACCCAGAGGAGAAACACAGGAATTTGATGAGTTCAAACCCAGTGTCCAGAAGCTTTACAATACGCAAAAATCATTCGTTACACAGCTTATTGCTGATGCCAAAAAGCTCCTTGCTGATAAATCCAATCCGGACAATGAAAAGAAAGGTGGAGAGCTATTACTGAGGGCCTATAAAGGATTACCTAAAAATAAAGCACTCATCAAATTTTTGAGTGAGGAGGGCAACCGGACCCTGATGCAAAAAACCGAAAATTTCTATCTGCAGGAACAGGCAAAAAATATGCACATCATCACCGATGAACTTTTTTTTATCATTGATGAAAAGTCCAACTCTGTGGAACTGACCGATAAAGGGATCAATCTGATCAATGAAGCTGCGGGCGATCCTGACTTTTATGTACTGCCTGATGTGGGTGCTGAAATAGCTGAGTTGGAAAAAGCCGGTCTTTCAGAAGCCAAAAAGCTGGAGAGAAAGAATGAAATCATGCGCAATTTCTCCATTAGGTCGGAGAAAGTTCATACGGTCAATCAGTTGTTGAAGGCCTATGGTATGTTCGAGAAGGATGTAGAAT
>JBLRXC010000109.1:0-10692 GCA_047920975.1 Bacteroidales bacterium
CGAAGGTAAGTGCATTATAAATCCTTACCCAATCCCTGCGAGGGTCCTGGACATATTTCTGTTTTACCCATCCTGCAACCGGCACTGATAAATTTCTAAACGTTGGCTTTTTACTGTTGATCGATTGCACAAGAGATTTTCTAATCATATCCATGCGGTCACGTCTATCAGGCGTGGTAGAAATAATGCCATGCATCACTTCAATGGCTTCAGGGGTTTTGTCGGCCTGGGTTCCTACAAAACTCATGAGGCCTGTCGCCTCATCCGGATAAAAAGGCATGAAAATGCTGGCTCCGGTTGCATACGCAAGAGATCTGAACTCCCTGATTTCCTGAAAAATAACACTCGACATCCCTCCATCAAGGTATTCGTAGTAGGCATTCAGTAAGGGTTTCTCCATCTCCGTCAATCTGTTTCCCCTCATAAAGAAATAGTCCTTGCTTTGTATTGCACTCTTTTCATCAAGAAAGTAGACAAGAGGTTCGTTCAACTCAGGAAAAATATTCCTTACAGGCGAATTGCTCGCCATGGAGATGTCATCAACAGGAATATATGTAATGATCAGTTCCCTCACAATATCCATGTTCAAAGCCCCTGAATAATGAATATCAGCTTCGTACCTGAGTGCCCTCCGGAGTGCATCTATCAGTTCTGATGCTGTCAGCTTTTTAACCTCTTTGGCAGAAAGATCTTTGAGATATTGCGAATTTTTTCCAAACACGGCATATGAGTATAGGGCATGCCCCAGCGATTCAGGGTCTTTTTTTACATATTTTTCATTGGTCTTCGCTGCCTGGTAAAGGTTTTTGACTTTTTTGTCATCCAACAGAGGAGCCCTTAACAAGGTGGATGAAATTTGCAGTATACTCCCCAGATTTTTTTCAGGTCCGCTGATGTTGATTTCGAAATAATTCTTATGAGCACTTATGTCTAGTGAAGCCCCCAGGGACTGAAGTGTTCTTTTGAATGCATTGAATGGCATATCAGCCGGCCCTACTAAATTCATGTATTCTGCAACCTGTTTTAAAACAGGCATTTCATAAATTCCTGTTCCAAACTTCACCTTTAGTTCAAAGAGATCATTTACAGGATTTTCCACATAGTAGAAATGAACCAATGGACTCAAATGCTCTACTGTTACATGTTTTTGAGTTGAGTCCTTTTCACCAAACAGGATGTATTCCGGTTCGATGGACGGAACTTCCATTGCTTCAATCATTTTGGCATATTCCGACTTCCGGTCTGTATTCAAAGATGGAATGCGTTCAAACGGAGGTCTGAGATTTTTTGGTTTTTTTGGCAACCCTGTTTTGGAGTAGAAAGCAAGGTGATTTTCAGTGAGGTATTTGTTCGCAACTGCTATCACATCATTTTTTGTGATTTTATTGATTTCTTCAGGATAATTAAGGACAGACTCCCAATCCTTTCCCGAAGAAAAAGCCATTATCATGGTATATCCTCTTCTGTATTGGTCCTCAAAATTCCTTTGATAGGAAACCTGTATCTCCGTCTTGACTGCTTCCAATAAAGTTTCATCGAAAGCTCCTGCCTTTAGTTTTTTTATTTTTGCTTCTACAAGTTGCTCTCCCTTTTTTAGGGACTGCCCAATCACTTTTGGCACATAAAAAATATATTCACCCCCTGCTTCGACTCTCCGGTCACTGAATGCCTGTGCAGCTATCAACTGGTTATCCACGGTCATCTCATCCAAAAGTCCTGTCTGCGATGGATTTGACAACAACATGTTCATCACGTCCAGTGCAAGGCCATCATGATGCCCATCAGGAACTGACCTGTATCCCTTAATGCCGAATTTGACAGGAGTAAGCCTTTTTTCAACCACATTACTGCCTTTGAAGGGTTCTAATCTGAATATTTCCGACATTTCATGAATCTCTCCACTTTTCCAACTGCCAAAAAGTTCTTCAATTCTGGGCTTGATAAGCTCCGGATCGAAACTTCCTGTGAGGATCAGGGCCATATTATTGGCTACATAATAAGTCTCAAAGTAATCGTGCATCTTCGACATGGATGGATGTTTCAAATGGGAGGGGTATCCCAAAATAGGGGTTCCATAGGGATGCTCAGGGTAAAAAGCAGCTGAAAACTCTTCAAAGGCACGTGAAAACCTGTCGTCGCTGTACATGTTGTACTCTTCATAAACAGTTTCCAACTCCGACTGGAAAAGGCGGTAAACAGGGTTGATGAATCTATGGGCGTAAATTTCAAGCCATTTTTCTATCTGGTTTGCAGGCAGCACGTTGAAATAGACAATCCCGTCGTAACCTGTCCCTGCATTGAGGTACGCACAACCCATTTCACCCAGGATCTTCTCCATTTCATTGGGAATTGCAAATTCTGAGGCCTTTATAGAAATCCGGTTGATCTCCTTTTGCAACTGCATCTGTTCTTTCTCTATGGAGGTGAGTGATAGCTGGTCATACAGAGCGGCAATACTGTCGAGATAGATTTTCTCTGCCTGATAATCCAACGTACCTATCTGATCAGTACCTTTGAACATAATGTGCTCAAAATAGTGGGCAATGCCGGTCGCATCTGATGGGTCCCTCTTGCTTCCGCCTTTCACGGCAACAGCCCCAAAAATATTGGGTAGGGAGTGGTCCTCATTGAGATAGACAGTCAATCCGTTTTCAAGGGTATAAATTTCCGTTGTTAATGCTTGTTTCTCCGTTTGTGATTGAGCCAAAACCGGAACGAGGATTGCCAAAACTGCCTGAGATAACCAGATCAATTTCAGTTTCTTCCGGTTTGATTTTCTTTTTGTCATCATATTGACTTATTTGAACAAAAATCAGAAAGTTTGATCAGCAAAGCTATCACTATTCAGTGAAAACCCGAGAAGGATTGGATATCTTTTTTCATTCAATTTTTGTAACATTGCAGCCTCATTATTCTGGTTTGATCACAATTCTTCGAGTCAAAAATTATTCTTTATGCAGCGCGATAGTTTCGGGTCAAAGATTGGTATTATTGCTGCCGCTGCCGGGTCGGCCATAGGGCTTGGCAATATTTGGCGGTTTCCATATGTAACCGGTCAAAATGGAGGTGCAGCATTTTTAGTCTTGTACATTGCTTTCATCCTGATCATTGGCGTTCCGGTCATGCTCTCCGAATTGTCCATAGGCCGGCGTGCACAACGCAATGCATACGGTTCATTCAGGTTTCTGAAACCCGGTCAGCCCTGGTATCTTGTTGGTGTAATGGGCATTGCAGCTGCATTTTTCATTCTCGCTTTTTACAGCACCATAGCCGGCTGGACCCTCGAATATATATACAGAGCGCTCATCAATGACTTCAGCGGCCGCTCAGCGAATGATCTGGGTGAGATGCTTACAACTTTCCAGCACAGTACCTATATGCCCTTGTTATGGCAGCTCGTTTTCATGTTTTTAACGGGATTTGTCGTTTACAAAGGAATCAAGAACGGTATTGAAAGGTATACGAAAATTCTGATGCCGGTGCTCCTTTTGCTCATCATTATTATTTGCATCCGATCTGTCACACTGCCGGGTGCAATGAAAGGACTTGAGTTTTTATTTAAACCTGATTTTTCAAAGATCAATCCCAATGTTGTCCTCATGGCATTAGGACAGGCATTTTTCTCATTGAGTATTGGTATGGGGACACTCATCACTTATGGTTCCTATATCCAAAAAAATGACAATCTTGGAAACACAGCTTTCGCTGTAACCGGAGCAGATACCCTCATTGCTATCTTAGCCGGTGTAGCCATTTTTCCTGCTGTTTTTGCTTTTGGGATCAATCCGAGTGAGGGAGCCGGTCTCGTCTTTATTACGCTACCCAATATTTTCCAGGCGATGCCGGGTGGGTATTTCTGGGCATTGTCATTTTTTATCCTGCTGGCCATTGCTGCACTAACATCAACTATTTCAGTGCTGGAAGTCGTAGTCGCTTTCTTTGCAGAAGAGATGAAAATCACCCGGAAAAAAGCCACCATTTTGGCAGCTGTATCCATATCCCTGCTTGGTTTCCTTTGTACATTGTCGCTGGGACCGTTAAAAGGCTTTGGAATTTTCGGGATGGATCTTTTCGACAACCTTGAATACGCCTCGGCTAACATCCTGCTGCCCCTGGGAGGCTTTTTTATCGTAGTTTTTGTTGGCTGGTTCATGGGCAGATCTGTAGTAGTGGATGAGATAACCAATAATAATACATTACATGGCAGACTATTAGGTTTGTTTTTTATCATCGTACGTTTGATTGCACCCATAGCAATAGCCATTGTATTCCTGAATGGTGTGGGATTGATTGAGTTTTAACTTACAATCACAGAACCTTTTTTACTTTTGCTCTTTTTAAATGATTATGGAAAACCGTGTAAGGGACACGATTGTTCAGGTTCAATAGACCGGAAATCATTCCTGGAAAGCTTATTTTCATTGTGTAACCCAGAGCATCGTATTGATTGGTTATATTTAACCTTCTCTGAATCATGTTAAAAAATGGATTTACAAAAATATTACACGATATTAAGGAAGCTGTTTCCGGTACAGAGCAGGATTTCACCCAGGGAAGTCTGCGCCGTGCCGTTTTTCTGCTTTCGGTTCCCATGGTGCTCGAAATGCTGATGGAATCTGTTTTTGCTATTGCTGATATTTTCTATGTTTCAAAGCTGGGTTCCGAAGCTGTCGCTACTGTTGGACTCACAGAGTCTTTGATAACCATAGTCTATTCCATCGGGTTTGGATTAAGTATGGCAGCTACTGCCATGGTGTCGCGACGGATCGGAGAAAAAGATCCCAAAGGAGCCGCTAAAGCTGCTGTTCAATCCATCTTGACCAGCATGGCCGTCTCTTTACTGATTGCTATACCCGGGATCTGGTTTGCTTCAGATCTGCTGAGACTTATGGGTGCTTCTGAAGTGATTTACACAACCATGAGTAGCTATACAGCCATCATGCTTGGTAGCAATGTTGTCATCATGCTGCTTTTTGTCATCAATGCCATTTTCAGAAGCGCCGGCGATGCTGCTGTCTCCATGCGTGTACTGTGGCTTGCCAACATCATAAATATTGTGCTTGATCCGCTTTTAATCTTTGGCATCGGGCCTTTTCCGGAACTCGGTATCAAGGGAGCAGCCATAGCAACCACCATCGGACGGGGATTGGCAGTTATTTACCAGATTTACCTTCTGTTCCGGGGCAACAAGCGGGTTCGTCTGATGTTAAAAGATATCGTGGTTGACCTGGCCACGATCAAAACTCTGATCAGTATATCTTTTGGCGGAATCGGGCAAAACCTGATCGCTACCTCAAGCTGGATTGGTTTGATGCGGATCATTTCCGAATTTGGCAGTGAAGCCATCGCAGGATATACCATCGCCATCCGGATTATTATTTTTGCCCTGCTGCCTTCCTGGGGCATCAGCAATGCTGCCGCAACACTGGTTGGCCAGAACCTGGGTGCCAATCAACCGGAGCGGGCAGAGAGGTCAGCTTGGGCTGTAGGAAAAGTGAACCTATGGCTGATGGGAATAGTAAGTGTCCTGCTCATAATTTTTGCCTCACCATTTATCCGTTTGTTTATAGATGACCCGGGTGTAATCAGCAGTGGGATCATGAGCCTTAGAATTATCAGCTTTGGATTTATTTTCTACGGACTAGGAATGGTGATGGTACAGGCAATCAATGGAGCCGGAGATACGGTCACGCCAACCATCATCAACTTTTTCTGCTTTTGGATACTTGAAATACCCCTGGCCTATTTTCTTGCCATTGTAATGAGCACCGGAGAAGAAGGCGTCTATTATGCCATCGTTATCTCCGAATCTATTATGGCGCTCATTGCTACACTACTTTTCAAAAGGGGCAAGTGGAAGTTAAAGAGGGTTTAAAGCATTTGACCACACTGCAAATTCACCTGACAGGTCTGCATTACCTTCAGAAAACATTTACATCTGGGTTCCAAACTTGAAGAGAAAATAAGTTCTTCATGATTCGGTTATTTTTCACCTGTTTTCATATCGGAACAAAGCACAATATTGGGATTATTTGAACCAATCTGGGAATATTTTCTACAATTTTATCCTCCCGGCTTTTAAATTGATTGAAACTTCGCTCGTGCAAATATTTTTTCTGATATTGAATCATTCATCTGATATACATAGTTTTATAATCATTAAACCTGCTTGTCAACAAAGCAAAATCTAACTTCAACCCCTGATTGTTTTATTCCCATAATGAAATGGTATCAATGTTGAACTTTCCCTGGCAGGTAATTAAAACAATGCGTTTATGAAAATCAAGGGTAAGAATGTTTTGATGTATTTATTGCTATATGCAATAGCTGTTCCATCGCTGGCACAGTTCGAGGTGATGCGTTCCGGGACTGCCAAAGATTTGCATTCGGTTTATTTTGCAGATTCTCATACGGGTTATGCAGTGGGCAGGGAAGGAACAGTCCTTAAAACTCACAATGAAGGCAGGACATGGTATATGTTGGCACTTGGTACCATCAATGATGTGAATGATGTTTGGTTTATATCCCCCGATACTGGTTTTGTAGTCGGCGATCATAACCTGTTTTTGCAAACAGTGAATGGTGGACAAAGCTGGCAGGAGATAGCTCTGGACGGAGAGGTCAATTTAAAAACTATCCAGTTTACCGGCAAATCAATGGGGTACGTTGCGGGACATGGAAATGAAGGTGGCGTCTTTCTTAAAACTACAGATTCAGGCCAGACATGGGCAATCCAGACCATTACCGATGATTGCACAAATAAAGCATTCACGACCCAACAGGCTTGCGACGACATCTATCTGATGAATATGTCGTTCCTGAATGACCAGGTTGGTGTGCTGGGAGGATTCGCCTATAACTTCACTTATGGCAAAAGGCCTTATATCTGCAAGACAGATGATGGTGGGCAAACATTCACAGAAATCTCACCCCAGTTTACCAGGAGTGAGTGGTACCTGGGTAAAGAGATCGTCTCATTGAACTATCTCAATGATCATGACGTGATAGCGATCATGAATACAGGCACAGGCACTGATTTTCTGTTCATGAGTGATTACAGGGTTAACTCATTTGGATGGATTAATGATGAAAACACTTTCAAAGCAAGGGGATGGTATTACGGCATGGAGTTCCTGGGCCAGTATACCGGTTACTTCACCGGGGTGGTTGATGGACAGAGCCAGGTAATAAAGACAATAGACCAGGGAAATTCTTTAATGTTCCTGAAACCTCCAACCAACCATTCACTCTATGCCTCTTTTTTTATCGATGAAAAGACAGGCTATTTTGTTGGACAGGGTGGGGTGATCCTGCGGTTGAAAGATAAGAATAACATTGTGTACCGGCAAAAAGATGGGAAATATGGCGCTGCTACCGATGAGTTGCCTTACAGCTATGCTTTCACACGCAAGGGAATGAAAAAAACAGATATACATATCTATAATATTGCAGCAACAGAAAAGCGGTTATATCAAATCAAAGTACAGGATCGCTTTGGTAATCAGATACCGGTCAAACGCTTACGTACCCGGATATATACTGACGAAATCAGGGTGTTTGTGACAACGGATGCGTTGGCTTCAGAAACCTATTTTTACGCTGTACTATACGATGATCAGCCTGTCCTGAACGGAAAGCTCGATTTAAGCCAAATTGCCCACCATTAAAGCAGTTAATCCTGTTTTAGTCCTATTTTTTGTAAGTCATCCCCGGTAGGGCTTTGAAAGACCCTTAATCCGAATTCCGGGATCACTGCCATCACGTGGTCAAATATATCCGATTGAAGATCTTCATACCTCGCCCATTCCTGAAGTTTACTGAACACATAGATTTCAACAGGAATACCTTTGTCTGTAGGCTGAAGCTGACGGATCAAAAAGGTCATATCATCGTGTACATGTGGATGGTTGTGGAGATATTTTGCAAGATATGCCCTGAAAATGCCAATATTGGTTTGTCTCCGGCCATTGACCAAAACCGAATTATCAATATTGTTTTCCTTGTTGTATTTTTCGATCTCCTCCTCTTTCAGGTCAATGTAATCTTTCACAAATTGAATTTTCCGGAATTTATCAAGCATCGCCTGTGTACAGAACTTTACGCTTTTCATATCAATATTGATGGACCGTTTGATCCGGCGTCCGCCTGACTCCTCCATCCCACGCCAGTTCTTAAAAGTTTCGCTGATCAGGGCATAAGTGGGGATCATTGAGATCGTTCTGTCCCAATTCTGAACCTTCACCGTGGTTAAGGCAACGTCAATCACCGTTCCATCCGCATCATATTTGGGGACTGTGATCCAGTCACCCGGGGAAAGCATGTTGTTGGCCGAAAGCTGAATACCGCCTACAAATCCCAACAACGGATCTTTAAAAACAAGTAAAAGCACAGCACTGAATGCTCCGAGTCCGCCCATCAGCCCCCATGGGTTATCCATGCCGAATAGTTTGGCTGCTATAAAAATTCCACCCAGGATGTAAACAATCAGTTTGAGTATTTGCAGGTAACCTTTGATGGGCTTTCTCCTGGCCATTTCGAAATCTTCATAGATAACCCCTGCAGCCTTCAGCAAGGCATTCACAACCATCAATACCACAAAAACCATATAAATGGACAAAGCAGTCTGAATAAAATAAACGCTGTCAGGATAGGGGGCAAGAACAATAGGGGTGAACCGCTGGAGAATATAAGCCGGCACTATATACGACAGCACTTTGAAAAATCCGCTGTCTACAAGTGCGTCATCCCAATTGGTAGATGATTTTTCAGCAGCTTTGTGAATGATTTGGAGCAGTATCTTTTTAGCTATAAAATAGGTAACCAGACTCAGCAATACCAGCGCAAGAAAACTTGTGTAATCTGCAACTATGATAGCATCTGGTTCTGAAAACCCCAACCCTTGAAGCCAACCGGAAACAATGGACTCAAATCGTTTAAACATAATCTCTTTTATGTTGAATTTCAGCAAAAATAAAAAAAGCTTACCTTTTGGGTAAGCCATTCAGGTTTTATTTCTTCCTGTACTTTTTCACAGCTTCAATGTATTTCGATCTGAGGAACTTTATTTTATCAAGACTGATCTTCTCATCATAAATACGAACCAGATCAACCAGGCAGTTCTTACGGTAGATGGTTCCGATGGCAGCATCAAACTTGTTGTCCTCTATATTTCGCTTCAGGTCCAGTGTGGTTTTTTCAAATTCATGCCACTTGAAATAGCCTGGTGTCTGAAAAAAACAGGTTCGCTTTTCATCCATATCGAAGTATATGCCCGGCTCAGGTGATTCAAGCGAAAAAAACCGGCGGATTTTGATCAGATCATAATATGGGTTCACCTTTCTGTAGGTCAGAAACTGAATGCCATGATGCTGATAAAGTGTTATCAGCTCAGGGATGTACTTATAATCCTCAAGGAATTTAACCCGGATACAAGGCCGCTTTTCGTTGAAAACCATTACCTCTCCCAAAGCAGCATCAAAACGCTTTTTGAAGGATTTTTTCACTTCATGATTGATCCTGATCACATCCTCCTCCTGGTAAAGCTTCCTGGTGATTAAAAAAATACTTCTGGGGTTCATTTCCTCTGTATCCGGAATTGTGTCATGATAATATCCCGGATATGGAAATTTGCTTTCGAGCACGAGGGCTCCATGACAAAATTCTTCTTCTATACTGGCAAGAATCTCCTTCTTGGAAATAGTACCGAAGGTCTCAATCACATTCTTTGTTTCCATTGTGTTCATTGGATTTACTTCATTGAATCAGGATGCAAATATACAAAAATTGGGATATATTGCAGATGCTTGATGTTTGAAATTCATAATCCATCTTCAGGCTCTCTGCCAAATATTCTTCCCCGATCTGGTGATAAGTTGATAACTTTGCTGCCAAAATAGCTTTGAAATGAAATTAAAAGTTGGCGACAGGGTTAAGTTTCTGAATGAAAAGGGGGGAGGGGTGGTCAGTAAAATAATAGATCCTAAAATGGTGAATGTCACCATTGAAGATGGGTTTGAAATTCCGGTTCTGATGACCGAATTGTTGCGGATTGAGACAGAAGCGCCCTTCGATTCGCCAAAACATATGTTCAGAGAGGACTTCAACTCTGAATTCCCCACATATACAGAACCTGACTTCATACCGGAAAACCCCAGCATTCCGATTACAATCAATAGTGCCAGGGGGTCAGTACCCGAAGGTCTGTTCCTGGCATTTGTTCCCCGCGATCAAAAGTGGCTCATCATGGGGATGCTAGATATTTACCTGATTAACCATACAACATTCGAAATCCTTTACAACCTTTTCCTGGAGACGGAGATCGGAGGATTTAAAGGTTTTGATTATGGGTCATGTATGCCCGAATCAATGATTCTGCTGGAATCCATTGAGCGGGATCATCTTTCCAAATGGGAAAAAGGGATTGTCCAGGCAATCTTTCATCCCGAAGATTCGAAAGTGGTCTATTCTCCTGGCAATTCCGGATTCAGGCTGAAATTGCCGCGTTTCTATCTTGAAAACAGTTACCAGGATTCAGCCATCATGGTGGACAAATGCATCCTGATATCACTCATCCCCCTGTCCAGCGTTGGAATAATTTCAGGTTCGGAAGCTCCATTGAAAGAGTCCATTGAGGTTCCCGTACATGAGGCAAAAGAACAGAAGCCTGTGAATATCATAGACCGGCACAAAACC
>JBLRXC010000110.1:0-10610 GCA_047920975.1 Bacteroidales bacterium
GAGTCAACCGTGGAGGTCACGGACCGCCCCAAGCTTAGCATGGGATACTGAAAAATCTCCATGCATTACATGCCCATACGCACTTTTTGTAACTTTTTGGAGGGTGATGTAACGAAGTCCAATGAAAAATAACAGGCAGATCACTATGAAAAGGGCAGCTACAGGCCGGGCATAACTCAACCCAAAGGCTGTGAATCGTTCCCAGATTAACACCGGAGTGATCATTGGATGATAAGCTACAATAATTACTGCACCAAATTCGCTCATACCTCTTCCAAACATCAGTACGAAACCCGATAAAATGCTTCTCCAGGCTAAAGGGAGAGAGATCGAGAAAAAAACCCGCAATGGAGAAGCGCCAAGGGTTAATGCAGCTTTTTCAAACCGGAGGGGTACTGATTCAAATCCATCACGCGATGCGTTGATCAGAAATGGGATACTTACAAACGCCATGGCAAGTGCAATGCCTATGGGGTGGCCTACAAGGTTCAAGCCGAACCATCCTGCCATCTGGCCGATGAGCGAATCTCTTGAAATAAATCCTAAAATAGCAATCCCTGCTGCAGAGTGGGGAATAATGATGGGCAGATCAATAATACCGGTTATCAGACGCTTACCTGTAAAATTTTTCCGGGCAAGGAAATAGGCCAGGGGAATGGCAAAAATTGAAAAAAAAAGGGTAGCACCAAAGGAAATTAACAATGTTCTCAGAATACTCTCCTGAACTTTTTTGTCACTACCGGTTTCAAATAATTCAGAAAAACTTGACTGGAGAAAAATACCAAGGATCGGACTGATGATAAAGAGTAAGGCCAGCCCTCCCAGAGTGATCAGTATCAATTGAAACAAATGAAGATGGTTCCTGGGCATTTATGCTTTAATTATTGCATCCAAACTATTTTAATCAGGCAAAAATAACATTTATTCAACCTCAGGATCCTGCATTTGTGATATTGCGACCCAGGGTTTAATGACTTCCGGAAGGTTATCAAAATATTCAGATAGAGCCGGCTTATATACAGGTTGTCCGTTTTTTTCAAGTATTGTCAAACCTTTTTCAGGGTTAAGCAAAAAACTGATAAATCGAAGAGCGTCTGTTTCATTGGGTGGGTTGAATGGCATGCTGACACCATAGACCATGGCCTCACCTTTTTGATAAATGGTTTCTCCCGGTGACATTCCTGAAAGTTCTATGCCCACCGTCTCATAAAGAGAATTAAATCGCGCATCTCCTAAATTGATCTCTGGAGGCAGTATTAGATAGTTGAGCTGATGCTGCAAGGCGACGGAAAGATAAATGAAAATATAATCAATTGCATGTGATTCAAGAAGGGGAAGCAGATCAGTTTCCTTGGGCCGGATAAAACGCTGGTCTTTGTTGATGAATTGATTGGCAAGTCCGGGCAGGTCATAATGTTTCTCCGCAAGTTTGATTGTATGGATGGTGCGGTATCCGCAAGGATCAGAATCAGGGTCTGAACGGCCAAAATAAACTGAATCATTCAGCAGAATTTCATGCCAGTTAGATGGGTCCATATCTTGTCCAAACCTTGATTTTTCAGTAAACGCAATACACATACTATTTCCTGCGAACTGAACAAGCCAGTTTGCATAGTTGGGCATCAGCATGCTCTCAATGACAAAATAATCAGCAACGGCTATGATATCGCACGGTTTTTTTAACTCCGTGATCTTGCGTGCACATTCCCGGCTTCCTGCAGCTTCCATCATGATTTTGATTCCCGGGTTTTCCTTTTCAAAGGCATCTGCTATTTCATGCATGGGCAAAGTCAGGCTCCCTGCATGAAAAACAATAACCTCCCGGTTAGTCCTGCATCCCCCGGATGAATTGAAATTGCAGGAAATCAAAAATAAGAGGACGACAACCTGGATTATTAAACTTACACCTGTTTTACGCATCATGATACTTTTGTTTTTTCTGCTTTAGAATACGGTGTAAAAATAATGATTTGAAGGATGAAGTCACCATTATTTCCGTTTCTGTTGCCTTAATATTATAACTTAAAGAATATGGATGACTGGAAAGATATGCCAGTTATAATTGACAAAACATGGTTGAAATCATGGATTAATCAATAAATTTGATTTGTTGATGTTAAACTTTTTTCTTCTTCTGCATATAGTTATGGTGATGATTACTGTCAGTGCAATGGTTGCTACTCTCGAAATATTAATACTCCAGCCTCCCAGTGCATTATTGCTGACATCAAAAATCCCTTTTGCAATCCCAGTTCCCTGAAAATATTTCTGAAGCCATACAAACCTGTGGTTGTAATAACAACAGGTAACAACCACCAGGCATAGGCATAAATCAACCGCATCGCATTCGATTCCAGGTTAACTTCAACCAATCTGCTAAAATAACTCCGGCCAAACATAGCCAGGAGAAAGGCAAGTATGATAATGGCTGAGTGAAGAATTGATTTAAATTTCATGCTTGAGATGGCTTATAACAAAAGTACGTTGATTGATATTATTTAGATCCATTGCAAAAATAACAAGAAAGAATTCTAAAACAGTTAGTACTCAACCGGATTAAATATTTAAAAGATCAGAATCAAGGTTTCAACAATCTTATGATGTCAAAAAAAAATCCCACGTTTTTGGCGGGGGATAATATTTTAAATGACCTGCGACAATGAATGGCCTGGAGTCATTTTTTTTGATATGAGGCACCGGAGGAATTGATTGATGTACCATTCAACTACCAGGGGTGACTGCCAGGTAGCCCTGTGTATCTATAACATGCAATTTATCTTCTTCTGATTGGAATACGGTACGATATCCCAATCCCTATGCTGATGGTGTTGGTCTTGATGTCATCCAGCATGAATTCAGGTATGTCATTGGTCTTTTCCTTGATCTGCCCAACATTATTCAACCCCAGGCTATATCTGACATTGGCAAAACCAGTAAACGGTTGTCGCCTTCCTCCGAAAGGCAAACGATAATTGATCCCGGCTCCTGCAGTGAAGCCAAAATCAAAGCCTGAATAATCATCCCTGTACTTGCGGACTTCCGCTATTTTGTTGCTCAGGTCATTATCTCTGGATACTTCTCCATCGAAACGCAGTCCAAAAAGGCCTGCCATATATGGTCCTGCTTCACCATAAAATGAGATATTGTTTTTCTCTTCGGTTGTATATTTAACAAGCATCGGGACAACAACGTAGGTGAAGTTTTGCTTAATGATTGTTGGGTCGGTTAAAGTTTGTTTTGAAGTATCTCTCGTATCATAAAAGACGTAATCCAGTTCAGCTCCTTTGGTTTCGATGTTTAGTTCAACCTGGATGCTCAGCCGGTCAGCTATATCTCCGGTCAAAATATCCTTCATGCCATAATTGACAAACCCACCAATATTGATCCCAACGATGGGTGAATTATTGGTAACCGAAGACCCTCTCAAATTGCCCATGTTGGCTCCAACGTGTCCGCCACCCGAAAATTGACCATAAACAAAAGAGATGGAAGTGACAAAGAGCAAAGTAAGGATTGTTGCTTTGAAAAATTTAGCAAATGTCATTTTATATACAGTTTTTCTGTTTGTCAATCAATGTTTTCATTAATTATTTCTGCCTTCAGAAAAATCAGGCACAGAGGTTTATACAGTAAAGAAATCAATTTGTTTCAGAATGAATCCTGCAGCGCTTGTTTTAGGAAATGACCCAAAATAAAGGGAAAGTGATTGATCCGTAAATTTCAGCCGGTGAATCCATTTGCAGGAACATTGGTTCATTTATTTTCAGATAAGCAACATCAGCATCAGGGTCTCTTTCACAAAACAAATGCATGATCACCCTTTATTTAATGAGGTTATTTGTTCTCAAAATGGATCTCGTTATTCTTCAGGTCAATTTGAATTTCAGATTCTTTTGAAATCTTCCCTGAAAGGATCATTTGTGATAAATGATTCAGAATATTTTTCTGGATCATCCGCTTGATGGGACGGGCACCAAACTGAGGGTCAAATCCAGCATTGGCAAGGTAATCAATGGCCTGGTCGGTTATGGTTAGTTTAACCTGATTCTTTTCAAGCATCTTCTGAATCATATTGAACTGCAATTTGACAATTTCTTTAATCTCTTCTTTCGTAAGCGGCTTAAACATGATTATCTCATCAATCCGGTTCAAAAATTCTGGTCTGATGATTGTTTTGAGTAATGAAAAAACTTCGGATTTTGTTCGTTCGAAAATTTCTATGCTATTCTTGCCATCCGATAATTCTAAATTTTGTTGAATGATGTGTGACCCGGCATTGGAAGTCATGATGATGATTGTGTTTTTGAAGTCCACAGTTCTCCCTTTATTATCAGTTAACCGGCCATCGTCGAGGACTTGCAGCAGAATGTTGAATACATCGGAATGGGCTTTCTCAATTTCATCAAGAAGGACAACAGCATAAGGTTTGCGCCGGACAGCCTCAGTCAACTGCCCGCTTTCATCGTAACCAACATATCCCGGAGGTGCTCCGATCAATCGGGATACCGAATGCCTTTCCTGGTATTCCGACATATCAATCCGGATCAATGCATTTTCATCATTGAATAAAAATTCTGCCAGTGCTTTTGCCAGTTCAGTTTTTCCGACTCCGGTAGTTCCTAAAAAAATAAATGATCCTACCGGCTTCCTGGTATCCTGAAGTCCTGCACGGCTGCGCCGTATGGCATCTGCAATCGCCTGGATGGCTTCATCTTGTCCGATAACCCGTTGATGTAGTTCAGCTTCAAGGTGTAATAGTTTTTCTTTGTCACTTTGTATCATTTTACTTACCGGAATTCCTGTCCATCGTGCAACAATTTCAGCAATTTCCTCTGAACCTATCTCTTCGTTGATAAGGGGAGAGTCTGCCTGTATTTCTGATAACTTCTTCTTTGCGATCTCTATCTCTTCCTCCTCATTTCTGATTTTTCCATATCTGATTTCAGCAACTTTTCCGTAATTCCCTTCACGCTCGGCTTGTTCTGCTTCATATTTCATGTTTTCAATGGTCATTTTTCTTTTTTGAATCTCTTCTGATATCTCCTTTTCAGCTTTCCATTTGGCATATAAATGATTTCTTTCCTCGTTCAGGTTTGCCAATTCCATGCCTAGTCCTTTGAGTTTTGTTTCATCCTTTTCCCGTTTTATGGCTTCACGTTCAATTTCAAGCTGTTTGATCCGGCGCTCCAACATTTCAAGATTTTCAGGGAGAGAATTGATTTCAAGGCGAAGTTTGGAGGCAGCCTCATCGATGAGGTCAATGGCTTTGTCGGGTAAGAACCGGTCGCTGATATACCGCTGTGAAAGTTCAACAGCTGCAATGATAGCCTCATCCATGATACGCACATGGTGATGATTCTCATAACGTTCTTTCAGGCCGCGTAAAATAGAAATAGCTGATAGGGTGTCGGGTTCATTCACCATTACAATTTGAAAGCGGCGTTCCAGCGCTTTGTCTTTTTCGAAATATTTCTGGTACTCTTTCAATGTAGTGGCACCTATTGCCCGTAGCTCGCCCCTTGCAAGAGCAGGTTTAAGGATATTGGCGGCATCCATTGCACCTTCACTCGCACCGGCTCCCACAAGGGTATGGATCTCATCTATGAACAAAACTACCTCTCCATCAGAACCCACAACCTCTTTGACTACCCCTTTCAGTCTCTCTTCAAATTCACCTTTGTATTTAGCACCGGCAATCAATGCCCCCATGTCCAGTGAAAAGATCTGTTTTGATTTAAGGTTTTCAGGAACATCTCCATTGATAATGCGGTGTGCAAGCCCCTCAGCGATTGCAGTTTTCCCCACACCAGGCTCGCCAATCAGGATTGGATTGTTTTTTGTCCTTCTTGATAAAATCTGAAGGATTCTCCTGATCTCCTCCTCTCTTCCGATTACAGGATCAAGTTGCCCTAACCGGGCCATCTCATTCAGATTTCTTGCATACCGGTTCAGGGCATTGAAAGATTCCTCAGCCGATTGACTGCTGACAGTCGCTCCCTTGCGCAGTTGCCTGATGGCAGTGATCAGGTCTTTTTCACTGATGCCATTGTCTTTCAGTAACTTTGCAGCCACATCGTTGCCCCCATAAATACCGAGGAGTATATGCTCAACCGAAATGAATTGGTCACTGAATTCCTTCAGATACCGGGTGGCTCGCTGTAAGGCTGTATTGGCATCGGGACTCAGATATTGTTCACCACCTGCAACTTTGGGAAAAGAAGTAAGAATTTTATCAATAGCCTGATTCAGTAAATTGTTATTTACATCCAACTTTTTAAGCAAAACAGGTATCAGGTTTTCATCAACCGAGATCAATCCTTTCAGAATATGAATACTCTCAATGGCCTGGTGCTGATGACCTGCTGCAATGTCCTGTGCCTTTTGAATGGCTTCCTGCGACTTTATTGTGAAATTATTCAGATTCATATGCATTTTTATTCTTAGAAATACTTTTTCGCAAAGGTTAAGCCAACTGAAAATATTTTGACAATCCGGAAATTTTGACATTCAAAATTGTTTTTTCATGACTTTATGTCTTGAAAATCTGAATGTTATACCCTAATCGGACATGAACAGCAAAATCAATCCATTTTTTATGAATTCAATTGGCCAATGACCTGAAATTTTCGGCATCTTTGTACGTTAATTGGCAGTAATTATTTATTTTGACCAGATTTATAACAGATTGAGGGTTACATGGATCTGAAACAATCATGTATGATCGCATTCAGGTTGCTGGTGGTTTTTGTGGCATGTGTATATGCACCAAAGGTCATCTCACAAAACCTTTTAATCCCCGACACTGTACGTTCATGTCGGGTTGACAGCCTCTTGTTGGACGCAGGACCCGGTTTCGATACTTATATCTGGAGTAATGGCTCTGTCATGCAAACTACCTGGATCAGCGAGTCGGGGATATATTTTATACATGTAACCCAGGGTGACAGTGTTGATATCATAGAAGATTTTGTTGTGATTATTGTGGATGCGCGCATCCTGCAAAGTGATACTACTCTGGTCTGCGGGGATACAATTTTGCTTTTTGGAGACAACGATCTTTATGACTACTTCTGGATACCAGACGGATTCTTGTCTGACACATTGCTCGCATTTCCAAGAGATACTACTTATTATAACGCCATCATCTCTGACCCTGACGACCCGGTATTCTATTGTATTGACACTATTTTTGTTGCAGTGGAACCAGTGATTTTTATTGATACGGTTATACAGTCAAGTATTGGTTGCCCGGGTGAAGACAAAGCCAAAATAAAATTGAATGTCTCTGGTGGTTACCCTCCATATCTTTTTGACTGGCCGGCTGAAGCAATACCGCTGTTTGAGGACCCCTCCTTTGCCATTGGGCTTACAGATGGAATAAAAACGATTAAGATAACTGATTCGGTGGGGTGTTTTCTTCAGCAGGAATTTGAGGTGAAAGCCCATCCAGTTCCGGAACTGACCCTTTATACTGACCCATCTGATACGGTTTACCTTCAAAAACCTTTTGTGACTTTTTTTTACGAGAATCCACAGTATGATACTACCGGAGTTGATACACTCATGATCAGTTGGTGGGAATGGAACTTCGGTGACGGTGGACAATCTGTGTTTTTATCTCCAACATATACCTATCAGCAAGCCGGAACATATAATGTTGTATTGAATTATAAAACATTTTATGAATGTGATGGCACGGATTCCATAACCATTCTCGTGAAGCCTGTCCGATTAAAGCTGCCTTCAGTGATAACACCAAACGGAGATACCTACAACGATTATTTTGAAATTTGGGAGGATACAGGTGACGGGACTGGCCAGGGGACCGATCTGAAAAGTCTGGGAAGTGCTGATGTAATTAATCTTGATGACTATTACATGAGTAATACATTGATCATTTTTAACCGGTGGGGCGAGAAAGTTTATGAAGTGAGCAACTACCAGAATGACTGGGATGGATCTGATTTACAGGATGGCGTGTATTTTTACCTGCTTCAGTGCATTGGTTTTCACCAGGATGATGTTTACAAAGGGTCATTCATGATCCTAACCGACCAAACCTTTTAAACAACTTTTCGTTAACACTTTTTTAACTAAAAAATTTGGTTCATCCATTCAGGGATTGCTAATTTTGCCTTTTAAAAACGGTTCTTATGCTAATCAAAAACCATTATCATTTGTTATAGGGATTGTTGTAAAAGGATTGAAGTATTAACTTAATATTAATGTTGGCGAAGTTATATTCTACGATCAGATATGCATTGGCTGGTTTCCTTACCTTACTGTCGATTGCTGTTTTACATCAGGAGACCCGGTCTCAAACAATCAAAATTCAACCGCTTGGCAATTCTATTACGCAAGCTTCTTACCCACGGTATAGCTATCGCTATAACTTATGGACAAAACTTATCGATGCCGGATTTGATTTCGATTTTGTTGGCTCTTTGCAGGATAACAAAAATGGAAATCCCGATTGGCCTGTATATATGGGGCAATCTTTTGACCAGGACCACGAGGGACACTCCGGGTGGACTACTTTTGATATCTGGTGGGGTAAATCGAATGAACCAGATGCAGGTAGACTTAGCAACTGGCTTCAGTTGTATACACCAGATGTATCTTTAATTCATATGGGAACCAATGATATTAATCAGGCCGTGACCAATGGATATATAAGCGAAAGTTTTATAAATACCAACTTAATCAATTACCGATACAGCAGATTAATTGATACCCTAAGATTTTATAGTCCAAGCGTTGTGATATTCATTGCCCAAATAATACCCCGTGATGACTCAGCCAGAAATTATTGGACAAACTACTTTAATGCTCAGATACCCAACATTAAGGTAACTAAATACAACCCAAACTCACCAATCATCATTGTTGATCAGAACACTGGATTCGATATGGTAGCCGATACTTATGACGGGGTTCATCCCAATGCTGCAGGCGAGGAAAAAATTGCGCAAAAATGGCGGGATGCAATTATTGACTATTACTGCTTCAATATCGATCTTGTAGTCTATCTTGAAGGTGCTTACGATGGTGCAGGTATGGATGCGGGCTTAACTCAATTGATTCCACTCAATCAGCCATTCAACAGTGATCCCTGGAATTACAATGGCGAAGAAAGCGTGGACTCCATACCGGCCGGGATAGTGGATTGGGTGCTTGTTGAACTGAGAGATACACTGAGCGTTGAAGATGCTGATGAAACTACCGTTATCCAAAGAAAGGCCTGCTTTCTGAATAGCTCAGGCCAGGTGATGAACCTGGATGGATCGCCGCTGGTAAGGTTTACCACGAAAATAAAAGACAGCCTTTTTGTGGTGGTCCGGCACCGGAATCATCTTCCTGTTATCAGCGCGGTTCCATTGGTGAAGAACCTGGGGACTTATTCATATGATTTCTCGGCAAGTGTATCGGCATATGGCGGAATCAATGCCCAAAAGGATCTTGGAAATGGGATATTTGGTATGATCGCCGGAGATATGAACGGTGATGGAGTGATTGACAGCCTTGACAAGACCGGGATATGGGATTTGGAGGCTGGAATTTTTGGATATTCTCATGCCGATTTGAATTTTGACGGACAGGTTGACAACAGGGATAAAGTTGAGTTTTTGGAAGCCAACCTTGGATTTATTTCCCAGGTACCCTGAACCTGACAAAAATATTTGGATTTTTTCTACCGCTGAGGAAGAGAATCTACTTGTTTTAGAAAATATGGCAGTATTGATTGAACTAAGTTTCCTTAAATAGGTTAAAAAGTTTGTTTCATTAGCAGTGTTTTAATTATGCATAAAATACCATCTAATTTCTCATTTTTCATTTTCGGATTCATTTTATTCTCGGTTCAAGCGAGTGGACAAAATTATAATATCCAGGTATTGGGGAATTCTATTACTCAGGCTGTAGATACAAGGGAAAGTTACCGTTACTCTTTGTGGAAGAAGTTAATTGATGACGGTTTTGAATTTCAGTTTGTTGGTTCCATGACAGACCACTTTTTATGTGGTACTCCATCATTTGAAAATCACATGGGTCATGTTTTCAATAAAAAGCATGAAGGTCATTGGGGATGGCGGTCATACCAGATACTGGATGGCGGAGGAGCGAGTTCGGCATGTCGCGGCACCGGCAATCTTACAACATGGTTGACGAACTACTCACCTGATATCACATTACTTCATCTTGGGAGCAATGACTTATTCAACAACGATTTTGGTTTATCCGACGACGATTTGGTTGATACTACCATATATTACCTTGAAAGTATTATTGATGTCCTCCGGTTAAACAAACCCAATGTTACAATTTTTGTCGCTCAGTTAATTCCTGCTAACCCGGCAAATGGAAGTGGTTACAGGATCCCGTTGTTCAATGCAGATATTCCCCAGATAGCGGTTGATAAATTTGATCTCAACTCACCTATTGTCATAGTTGATCAGTTCACAGGGTTTAACATAGCTACAGATACATACGACAATATTCATCCGAATGAGGCTGGAGAAGAAAAAATGGCCCAAAAATGGAGGGATGCCATATTTGATCATTTTGGAGGCTTTAATCTTGACCTGACGGTTTTCATCGAAGGTCCTTACACG
>JBLRXC010000111.1:0-10510 GCA_047920975.1 Bacteroidales bacterium
TTATTGAGTGTATTCTAGTCTTAAGCTATTATTTAAAGATTAATCATATACTTTCTTTCGGATAGCAGCAATAATGACATCTTTATGAGATTCACACCTTATCAAATTCAAAAATGTCTTTAAAGAACGTAGTGTTACGAATATTTTGCTTAATCCTGATCTATTTAGTAAAGCCCGAATTAAACGGTTATTTACTGCATTAGTTGGCGATAGATAGTTTAAATAGAACGTCGTCCTTTTTTTTACAAACTCATCCCATTGACTTTGAAGCAATATCTCATCTGATATTGTATCATTAAATTTGTTTAACTCCAGCTGGATTGCCTGCTTTTTATCATATTCAGGTAACTTTATGTTAAAAGAAACCCTTTCTTGTTGGATGGGTACTAGTTCAAATATAATTATATCGTCTTTTTCTATTTTCAATATTACAATCATGCCTGTATTCAAAACTTCATGATTTGAATTTTTTGTAAACAAAAAATTACCAAGACTATAAATAATTGGAGTATTATTAAATATCTCGTACCCACTTATACAATGTGTATGATGACCAACAATCACACTTGCACCTTGCTCTGCATAAAATCGATATTGCTTTTTTATTCTTGGGCTTGGATAATGAAAATATTCATGCCCTCCATGAATAATTACAATAACAAAGTCTGCGTTTTCTTTTTCTGATTTAATAAGCCTTGCATTATCAATGATGTCCATAGGGTGTGACCCACCCGATTCCATTGTTGCACTAGCCCATTCATTTTCAGCAAAATTGATAATTGAAATAATTTTATCCCCTACTTCTATTCTATTAGGTTTTTGGGCTTCTTCCAAATTTTTCCCTGCACCTACTGTTTCAAAACTGTTTTCAGAACAAAAAGCTAATGTATCTTCTAAACCCTTTATCCCATAATCCATAATGTGGTTGTTCGCTAATGTTACCATATTAACATTAAGTTGTTGCAAATAGGGTAAAGTGGTATTTGAGGATGAACGTAAGTGAGGACCAGTTTTATTAATCTTATTATTTGGATTGTCTTGTGTAATTGGGGCTTCTAAATTAACAATTCTATAATCTGCATCATTAAATATATCTATAATTGAATTATCAATCAGTTTTTTACCTTGGTAATTATCTGCTATACTAAAATCTCCTGTTATAATCAATTTCATAATGTTAGTCTAATAAATTTTTCTGCAACATTTTTAATGTTATAATCATCCATATTCCCAATAACATATTTATGATTATAATTACGATTCATAAATTCATCAACTATGTCTTCATTCATATTTGTTGATTTTATTGATAATATCGGCCTACCTGTAAGGGCATAATCAATTAGTTTACTTGGACTTTGAACCTTATTCAAATTCTCAAAATTAACCAAAAAATCCATTTTACATAATTCTTCCAATAGCTGTGTTCGAGGAATATAATCTCTTATCTCAATTTTATTGCCCAACAATTCATCATATGGCTTAATCACATCTAGACTTTTTGTATATATTATGAATCTAAATTCCTTGTTGTAATTTTTAAGCAAATAATCAAATAATTGTTTGGGGTCTCTTCTATCTTTACTTAATAATCCTGCATATCCGAATGTAAGAATTTCGTTTTTTACATCTTTTATAAAATTAGGTTTTTTAAAGTTGAAACCCTGAGGGATAACCTTAATTTTTTTTCTGGCTGAAACAGGGTAAGCATTAATTGCTTCTTTGATTGGTACAGTCAAATAGTCTGGTTTTTTACAAAACCACATCTCCACAAAATGAAAGTAAAATGGATGTTGAATTTTCATCTCTTTATTACCCATAAATGGGTCTCCACAATCAGCTACCCATACCTTAGTTAATTCCGGATTATGATCTTTTGCCAAAGCAACTCCCCAATGAACAGGATAAGGTACAGCAATAGAGATCAAAAGATCATATCCTCTCTCATTAATTAGATACTTTTTTAAGATTGGGACGATTTGAATTTCAGGATACAAGAATAAAACATTAAGTATTTTTCTAATAACTTTTAATAAAAAATTTGACTTTCCAATATCTATCCAATTTTTTCCTACAAAATCTTCGATCCTGATATTTTTTTCTCGTGAATAGTTTTTATAATCAAAGTTCTTTTGTTTGTGTGTCATTACAGTTACTGAATGCCCTTGACGTGAGAACTCTTCTGCTAGCTGTGTAGCCCTAAATGATCGAGGAGCAATAACTGGATGATAGGATCTGCTAACTATTAATATTTTCTTGCCCATTCCTATCTCTACAAATACATGTTACCAACATTTAACATACTCATTTCTCACTCATTGTGTTGGCAAAGATTCATCAACCGGTATTGAATAGATATCCCCTCTTTATTATTGAATTTCCAATAGCAGAATGATAAGAGAAATTTTTTCATGATAGTGGGGCGGCCACTTGCTAATAGTATCTCTTTTATCATTTTACTCCCCAAACCTTTTCCTGATAAATGTTCATTAGCTTTCGGGATACATATTCTACATCATGGTATTTCTCAACAAATTGTCTACTCCTTCTGCCAAGAGCAGGCAATTCCTCACAGCTCTCTATTAACTTTATCAACTTATTGCTTACATTTTCTTTTGTAATATTTACTACCGGTATTTCTTCGGCATAATCAATGTATTGGAAGTATCTTTCATCAATAAATGCACAAGTCGGTCGCCCTACTGCCATTGCTTCAAGCGCCGCTGTCCCATACCAACCAATTGAAATTTGATCTATGAATATGTCACATTTTTGATATTCTTTAAATAGTTCTATGTGTGTTACTCCCTCAATCAAGTGAAACTCAATATTATAGCCTGCTTTATTTAGTTCTTCTATAGCCTGTTGAATATATATTGTCCCTTTAAAATCCCGATTTGTTGGAGCATGTAAAATTGCAATTTTATCTCCCTTCTCCTTTTTTGTTAGTGGTTGGTAAATAATTGATTTTATATCAAGTGCTAATGGAAGTACTTCTTTTACCTCGACGCCATATTCTTTTGCAAGATCTATATGATTTGGTAAACAAGAAATAAGATAATCTATATACTTACTCTCCCATTGAATCCTATTTCTAACCTTATTATCATGTTCGTACATTCTCTTAGAAAAATCATGATCATTTGGTAGACTATATCGTTCTACTAAAGTCTTATAATGCCTAATATCATTTCCCAAATATTCCATCAAGACCTTTTTCCCAAATAACTTATACAAAGGCAAATCTAATTGTTTCTTAATTAGGGTACTACCAAAATAAAAATGGAATGTATTATATTTATAAAACCAATATATCTTTTTTATATAGTTATAAGGATATATATAATATTTTTGCCACCATTTAGTGATCGGTTTCAATTCAATATCAGACTTCCTTTTGAAAAGGTCATATTGTACAACTGACATAGCTTCTATCCCATGTTGCCTTAAACCGGCAGATAATAAACCGGCTTGGGTTCCATAGTTTACTAAACCATGAAATACTTTTAATTTTTTTGGCTTCATTAATATGTATTTACAGCTTCAATTACCCCTTCAACTTCCTTGTTAGTCATAATAGGGCTTATAGGTAAACTCACCACTTCAGAATGAATTCTTTCCGTCACCGATAATATAAATTTTTGAAGTTGTGGATATCCTTCTTGTTTATTTGGCGGTATGGGATAATGTATCAATGTTCCAACTCCATGTTCTTCTAAATGATTTATAAATGATGTTCTGTCAGCAACTCTCACTACAAACAAATGCCAAACATGATAGTTTGAGGTTAAAGCTGAGGTTGAAGTTTTAGGTAAGCCGATCTTCGGATTAGTGATCTTTTTCAAATATACATCAGCGATTTTACGCCTTTGCTGATTATCCTCGTCAAGTCTCATTATTTTTACCCTTAAAATAGCAGCTTGTATCTCATCGAGTCGGCTGTTATAACCCTGGTATTTATTAAAGTATTTTTTTTGCGAACCGTAATTACCAAGAGTTCGGCATATAAAAGCTAGTTCAGCACTATCAGTACAAATCGCCCCGGCATCACCTAAGGCCCCAAGATTTTTTCCGGGATAAAAGCTAAATCCGGCAGCGTCTCCTAGGCTGCCAACCCTCCTATCTTTGTAGAAAGCACCATGTGCTTGAGCCGCATCCTCAATAAGTTTTAGTTCGTTCTTCCGACAGAGTTCTCCGATCTTCTCAGTATAGGCATTTTGCCCGTACAGATGCACAATCATAATTGCTTTAGTCTTTTCTGTAATCTTATCCTCAATCTGACTGGGATCAATGTTGTACGTAGTAATGTCCGGCTCAACCAGGATCGGTTTTAATCGATTATCTGTTATGGCAAGAATTGTGGCTATGTAGGTATTGGCCGGCACAATTACTTCATCTCCCTGCTCCATCTCACCCATCTCTATATAGGCTCTAAGTATAATCCGCAGTGCATCCAAACCGTTTGCCACACCGATAGTGTGATCAACTCCAACATAATTTGAGTACTCTTTTTCAAACGCATCTACCTCACTGCCCTGGATATACCAACCGGATTCAACCACTCTTTTTATGGCATCGTTGATCTCTTTTTTGTAGGGCGCATTAACAGCTTTTAGATCTAAAAAAGGGATTTTCATACCTGTACCAGTTTATCGTTTTCTAATCTCCATCTGTTACCACTGCTATCTATAAAAATGTTATACTCTATATTATCCATTTTGCTTCCATCTTCGTTTAACCATGACATTATACGGGCAGGATTTCCAACAACAAGTGCTCTTTCAGGTACATTTTTTGTAACCACGGCACCCGCCCCAACCATGGCATATTTTCCGATTGTAACTCCACCTAAAATTATACTCCCCCCACCTATGGATGCTTTCTCGTGAATTGTTGTTTTCTGAAATTCTATCGGATACTGTTTAGATCTAGGCCGTTCATCATTGATAAAGGTTACATTCGGACCGATGAACACATCGTTTTCTATCCTTAGCCCATCCCAAATCTGCACCCCTGGCTTTACCGTGACATTGTCACCTATTACCACATCATTTTCTATGAAAACATGGCAATTGATGTTGCAGTTACTCCCAATTTTAGCACCCTTCAGAACTACCGTGTACTGCCAAATTTGAGTATCGGTTCCTATCGAATTACTATTGACAACTGCTGTTGGGTGTATCATTAGATACCCTTATATTTCAAAAATTGTTGATAGTCACGAATATAATCATCAGAATCATAAACTTGAGAACCTAATACTAAGCAAATTGCACCAGATGAGAAATTGATCTCCTGTGCCCAAATTGAGGGAGGTATGTGTAGACCATAATAAGGCCTATTTAATTGAATGAGCCTTCTAACACTCCCATCATCTAACAGCACTTCAAATGCACCGCTTGCTGCAATCAAAAATTGGTGACAATCCTTATGTGCATGAGCTCCCCGAGATTCACCACCTGGAATATCGTATAGATAAAAAACTCTTTTAACTTCAAAAGGTACAATCCCTTCTCCGTTATTGAATGCTGTAATATTACCGGCCACATTGTGTACTTTCGGCAATTCAATTATTGAACAGTCGTAAACGCTACTTGCCATTACTCAAACTCTCATATATTTTAAAGTCTCTGATGTAGTCTGCCTCTTCAAAGACCATATCTGAAGCGTGTAGAGAAAGCGCATTCGTGGAGAAGTTATCCAGATGTCTCCAAGTCTGTGCCGGAACATATAAACCATAGTAGGATCGGTTCAAACTATAGGTCTCTGTTGTTCCATTCGGTTGCGTAATTACCACATCAAAGCTTCCACTAAGAGCTACAATAAATTCATTCTGTTTGTAGTAAGCATGCCCCCCGCGTTTTTCTCCTCCGGGCACATCATAGGTCCAAAAAACCCTTTCTATCTTAAATGGAATTTGATTTTTGTCTTCAAAAAATGTCAAATTACCTCGAGGGTCTTTTATTTTGGGAAGGTCCATTTTTCTAACTTCTTCAATCATTTTTTTCCTCTAATTAATATCCATTTTTCCAATCCTGTCTTTTTTAAATATTTATATCCTTCAACATCGAAAAGTTCATATAATATGATACTAATCGATGCTCCGAATAAAATTTGAATAATAATTAAAATCAAGATATTCAACTCAAATATAAATGATATGCTAATAATCGAAAGATACATAATTGCACTTACCAGAACTGCAGCAGTAAAGTCTTTAATCTGTGCCCAGGTGCTATAGTTTATTGTTCTCCCACCGTAATGGCTTATCAACCAAAAAGTGAAACACTGATGAAGGATCATGACATATAACATTGGTTCTATACCAATAAATATTGCAGCTAGAATTACAGGAACCGCCATTACCTTTCTTGCAATTCCAATATTTAATATGATATTAGATTTTCCTGCAACTTTTAACATATTAGAGTTTAGGGCATCCAATGGATAAAACATTGCTGCAAAACACAGTATTTTCAAATAGTCTCCGGTAAGTCTCCAATCTTCACCAAGCAGTAAAACTGTAAAGTTCTCGGCAATTGCAGATAATCCAAATAGTAATGTGATACTTACCAAGGCAATAATTTTCGTTAGCTTTCTGTAAGCCTGTTTAAGTCGCATAGGGTCATCCTGAATATTGGATAAAACGGGATAGGTTACCTTTTGAACAATCCCGGTTATACCCTTTGAAGGAAAATTTTTAAACTGTTCGGCTTTTGTATAATGCCCAAGCTGTACTGCACTGTAATATTTTCCTATGATCAGGTAGTATATATTTAGATAGATAGTATCAATTAGACCCAAGATCGCTAAACGACTACCAAATGAAAACATCTCATTAAATGATTGTTTACTAAAGGATAAATTAGGTGTCCAACTACTCCAAAGCCAATAAAGAACAACAGTAAACAAACCAATTAATAACGTTTTTGCAACCAGGCTCCACACTCCAAAATCGTAGTAAGCCATAGAGATTGCAATTATTCCCGCTAACACTGAAGCAATTACATCAACCTTTGTTAACAGTTTAAAATCAAGCTCTTTTGTTAACTTAGCTTTTTGAATTAGTGTAAATGCATTGATTATTAGTGAAAGACTTAAAACCCTGACTAAGTTGATCAATTTCGGTTCGTCATAAAATTCAGCAATTAACCCTGCACTCATAAATAGAACCAGATAGAGTCCAAAACTCATAACAATATTAAAGAAAAATGCCGTTGAATAATCTTCTTCCGTACAATCCGGCTTTCGTATCAGAGCATCTTTTAAGCCACTATTTACAAGAGTTTGTGAAATAGCAATAAATATCATCAGCATGCCAATCAGCCCAAATTCTCTTGGTGATAAAAGCCGGGCCAAAATTACACCAACTACAAATGCATTAATTTGTACCGAGAAATTCTGAATAAAACTCCAGAATACCGCGTTTACGGTCTTTTCTTTTAGACTGCTCAAATCAGTTAAGCAATTCTTTTAAGTATTCACCGTAACTGCTCTTACCCAATGCATTGGCTATTTCATGTACTCGTCCTTTTCCAATCCATCCTTTGTTGAACGCAATCTCTTCCAGGCATGCAATTTTATAGCCTTGTCTTCGCTCAATAATTTCTACAAATTTTGATGCCTCCAACATCGCATCGTGTGTTCCGGTATCCAGCCAGGCAAAACCACGCCCCAGGGTTTCAACACGCAAGGCTTCCATATCAAGATATTTCTGATTAACGGTTGTAATTTCCAACTCGCCACGAGACGACGGTTTTACATTTTTTGCAATTTCAACCACCCGGTTATCATAAAAATATAAGCCTGTCACTGCCAGATTACTTTTGGGTTTCTTCGGCTTTTCTTCTATAGAAAGCGCCTGATTATTATCATCCATTTGAACTACACCAAATCGTTCAGGATCACTTACACGATAGCCAAATACTGTGGCTCCTTTTAAATTTTCAACCGTTCGTTTCAATATGGGAGTAAAACCCTGTCCATAAAAAATATTATCCCCCAATATCAGGCACACATTATCATCCCCAATAAACTCTTCCCCAATAATAAAGGCCTGTGCCAGTCCGTCGGGACTTGGCTGCACGGCATAGGAAAGATCAATACCCCATTCGGAGCCATCGCCCAATAATCGTTTAAAGCTGTCGCTGTCTTCAGGTGTGGTAATGATCAATATCTCCCTTATGCCGGCCAGCATTAAGACAGATAACGGATAATAGATCATCGGTTTATCATACACGGGCATGAGCTGCTTGCTGATGGCCTTTGTTACCGGGTAGAGACGGGTTCCGGATCCCCCTGCTAAAATGATGCCTTTCACGATGTTTTAACTCCCAAGCGTTCAAATGTATAGTTTTTACCGGTTACCGCTTCCACCCACTCCATATTATCTGTATACCAGGTAACGGTTCGCCTGATGCCGGTTTCAAAGGTTTCCTGTGGTTTCCAGCCAAGTTCTTTTTCAATTTTTGAAGCATCGATGGCATATCTGAAATCGTGTCCCGGACGGTCGGTCACATAGGTAATCTGATCATGGTAATTCGTTTTTTTGCTTCCTAAGGTGAGTTCATTCAGCGTCTCGCAGATCACATTCACAACATCAATGTTCTTCATCTCATTATGGCCGCCGATATTGTATGTTTCCCCGGGTGTACCCTGTTCAACCACCTGTAGCAATGCCCTTGCATGATCATCCACATAAAGCCAGTCGCGGATATTCCCTCCGTTGCCGTAAACAGGTATCGGTTCACCCTGAAGGGCTTTTAGAATGACAACAGGAATCAGTTTTTCGGGAAACTGATACGGGCCATAGTTATTGGAGCAGTTGGTGATAAGCACAGGCAACCCGTAGGTGTGATGCCAGGACCTTACAAGATGGTCGGATGATGCTTTACTGGAGGAATAGGGTGATCGCGGGTCGTAGGGTGTTTCTTCTGTGAAGAAGCCGGTCTCGCCCAATGATCCATATACTTCATCGGTGGATACATGTAAAAACCTGAACGTCCTTTTTTTCTC
The DNA here is from genome assembly GCA_047920975.1 of Bacteroidales bacterium. Classification (GTDB taxonomy): domain Bacteria; phylum Bacteroidota; class Bacteroidia; order Bacteroidales; family JAADJA01; genus JAADJA01. The sequence goes on from JBLRXC010000111.1 coordinate 9,016, forward strand.
ATCAGCCAGGTGATTCCAGTATTTTCTGGCTTCTTCCAGCAGAATATGTGTCCCCACTATGTTGGTCATGATGAATTCCGCTGATCCGTCAATCGACCGGTCAACATGGGATTCCGCCGCAAGGTGCATTACGGCATCGGGTTTATGGTCACTGAACAGACGACTGATCGCAGCAGCATCACAGATATCCGTTTTTTCAAAATGGTACCGATCGGATGTGCTGATGCTGAGCAACGATTCGAGATGCCCGGCATAGGTGAGCTTATCGACATTGATTACGGTATGCTCTGTGTTACTGATAATATGCCTGACAAGCGCTGAGCCAATGAAACCGGCGCCACCGGTAACGAGTATCGTTTTCCTTTCTTTCATGGTCAGATGTTCAGTATAGATTTTTCAGGTTCAAAATATGGATATGTATCTCTTTGTTTCCGACTTCCAACATCTCGTTTTTTCGTTTTCATGCCTGACTCTGTATAAAATCACGCATTAACTCTATTGAATCTCTGAGTTGTGTTTCAGAGTATCTAATATTTTGAGTGTTTTCTGGATGATGAATTTGGTGCCTTATATATTCAGTAAGTACTTTTTGCTCTGCTATTGTTGTACCGTTTCTACTTAACCGATTGTACAACATTTTTTCTTTGCCATTTTTGAAATTGTTTATTAAGCCTTCACTTTCTAAGTAACCAAATAATTCATTGTGGTACTCCTCTGTGACTTCTTCAAATGCAACAAAGTTGACCTCGTTTAGCGACGGATAAGGCAATTGGCCCGGTAAAACCGACTTTACTATTTTGCGATTACCTTCTAAATAAATTAGTCTGAGATGTTGAAAATCCAATTCCTTGACTATTACTGGACTATGTGTTGTTAATAAAATCTGAGTGCTTTGAGTTTTTGATAACTCTAAAAGTGCTCTAATGAGCATTTTTTGATGTGCAGTATGTTGAGATGTTTCAGGTTCTTCTATAGCATAAATAATACTTGGAATATTTTTTTCAGCTTTTCTTCTTTCTGCTTCAGCTCTGAAAAAATTCAACAGAATGAGCCTTTTTACACCACTTCCCCTTTTATTAATTGGGATTTCTTCATCACCTGAAATTGATACCTTTTTAAAAACATCATTCCATTTTAGGCTGTCTGAAGGTGGAATAACTGGATTTAAGCTATCAGCGATTTCAGGGTTCATTTCCCTAATTTTTTCTAAAGTAAGACTAGCAACTTCTCTTAGTTTTGTTTCTACTTTTATTGCAACACTTGCCAGTGTTTCTTGTATTTCTCCATCATTTAGTATTTGTCTTACAGCTTCACTTAATGGGTCTTGTACTTCGCTGTCACCGTCGCTATTTTTTCTATCTGATTGAAATAGAGAGTAAAGGGGAAGATAGATTTGAAGCTTATCCCATATTGATTTTGTATCTCCTTTGGTAACATCAATCTCAGTTTCAACAAGGTTTAAATTATTATAGTAATGATTCCAAATTGCTGCTCG
>JBLRXC010000112.1:0-10450 GCA_047920975.1 Bacteroidales bacterium
TGAAAAACCCAAACTCGTGCTGTACCAAAACAATTTGAACATTTTTGTTTTTATTAATCTGTTTGGCAAGTCTCCCATAATCTGCAGCTATTGATGTTTTAAGCGTGTAATCTACTTCAGACGGGTATTCAAAACTTGTCTCACCCGATTCCAAAGCACAAACTTTTAGCGACATTGAATGGCTGAACTTGTTACTGAGTGCCTTAATTAAATCCTGCGAATAGGTGGCTATTCCACATTCCCTTGGCGGATAAGATGTCATTACCAATATTTCTCCGGGTTTGTTAGGCTCTGGACAGGACTGGTCCAATACTACATCTCCATCTGTTTTTACCTGATGAAAATGACTTTTCGCTTCGAAATATTCTTGATTTGAGTCACGTCCCTTAGTTCTGTATGATAGTATTTCATTTTTCATTTATTACGGTGTATTTAAGCAATTCGGTCAATAAATCATTTAGTTTTAGTGAAGCACAGGCAATGTGGGAATCTGCTGCTCCGTAATAAATAAATAAAGTTTCACCAAACAGGGCGGTACCGGTGGGGAAAACTACATTATTTACTTCACCATTCAGTTCCCATTCATATTGAGGCGAAAACAATGGATGTGGCAATCTTGCAATTTCGATTAAGGGATTTTCCAGATTTAGCAAAGCAGCACAAGCCGAATATACCAATCCTTTTCTGGATTCAGTTACTCCATGATAAATTAGCAGCCAACCATGCCTGGTCTCAATTGGAGGGCAACCACCACCAATATAGTTGGATTCATGTGGATGTATAGGATCCATAACGATATTCTCCTCAAAGTGTTGAAAATATTTTCGCCAAAAAGATTTGGTAAGGTTTGCCAACTCATTCACTGAAACAAGCTGAATCCCCGGCCTTATGCGATGGAGAAAGACCAAATTTCCATTTATCCTGCGGGGAAAGAAAATGACGTTCTTATCCCATAACAGCATTTTTTTTTCAGGATCTGCCTCCTGGTAGTAAAATTTATGATTTCGGTAGTAGCTTTCATTCACCATACCTGCAGATTTGACAAGTTGAACAAATTTTGCGTAGGTGATCGGGGGTACAATGACTCCCTTTTTTTTAAACCGTTTTAAGTTTTTGGAGGTAGCCAGGGCGCCACGGGCATTGGTGCCATCATATCCGGTATAAGACATATAGTACAAACCATCAATATTTACAATCCGGGCATCTTCGATACCCTGTGATTCATATTTAAATTCTGGAATCAAAATTGGCTTGCGCCACCGCTCACTTACGGTTAATGGGCCATCGAGCCTGCAATAGCCTATACTCGAGTGGTTTCCAATTTTAACTGCACGATAAAAAAGATGAACATTGTCACCATCCCTGATAGCTGCCGGATTAAGCACACCTTCGTTCTCAAATTCCAAAGTGGTTTTTGAAAATAATATTCCATGTTTTTTGACTTCTGTCATCAATATCAGTTTGTAAAAGTTACAATTTTTCTCTTAGTAAAGGAAATGCATTTCATCCTGTTTCTACTTACACAATTCCCTCAAAGAGTTGCATGATTCACATATGGGAGAGGTAATTAGCTGAAAACTATGACGCAGATTCGTTTTATGAAACTCAATAGTTTGCGTACTGAAACCAGATTTAAAATGAAAAGGAGAATGAAAGAAACAATGTGTAGTTTCTTTTCGATAATAGGAGCATTTTTTACAAAATTCCCTTTGAATCAATGAAGAACAGGTAAAAATCAAAGGAAACATGTAAAATTCAATGGTTATATAGCTCTTCTTCCCTGAATTAACCTGAAAATTATAGCTATAACAGCAATAACCAACAGAATGTGTATGATACCTCCTGCATTGTAGCCCAGATAACCTATTGCCCATAATATAACCAATATCACAGCAATGATGTAAAGTAGACTTCCCATAATGCATTTATTAATTTTGTGAACAAATTCAATATCAGGGACTAATCCTTTTTGCCCCCAAACAGATAAAAACCACCTCCAATGGCCATGACAGCAATGCCTATCAATGGCGACCATGATAAGTTGTGTTTTTTACCACGTGTTATTTCCAATCCACCAATATCTGCAACCTTTTCCCGGGTAATGAACCTGAAACCTGCAAAAATGGTTAATAGTAGTCCAATTACCAGAATTACAAATCCTACTTTTCTCATATGATTGTTCTCATTTTATTGTGATTAAAAACTCCTTGATTTTACCAAAACATTATATTAAAAGCACTTGAATGACTATTATTATGAACAAGACGATAACAATGATTACAGCGGCAGTAATAATATGGATTCCAGCGCCAAATTCTTTAATGGCGCTCTCATTTTCGAGTGGGTTTTCGCGTAATTCTGAACTTTCAGGCAGACTCAATGCTGATTGATCCATCACAGCTATTTCAATGAAGTGGACCGTGTCCATATTCACTTTTTCCGAAGCTGTAATAACCGACTTTTCATCAGATAAAGAACTGGTTTCAGATTCTGACTTTACCTGTATCGGAAAAATGGTGAATACAAGCAGCGCAGGAAGTATTAAAAGAGATGAATTTTTCATATTGTTTTAACTAATATTTTTTTAAAAATCCTTTAATAATTTCACCAAAAGTACCCTGTTCAAATACCATAACCATTACATTCTAATATCAAAATTTTACATAATTCACATTTTAGACTTAAGGTTATGAAAACAATTCGGGGTGGTATATATTCTATACCTCTCTACCTCCTCAATCTCTTTATGCCCTTTAATACCGGATCAACCTTAATGATGGGTGGCATGGTGTCACCTAAAAGAAATCCCCAGGGTTTAAGTGGTTCTATTTTGTCGAAGACAAGCTTGAAAATAGCGAGGAGCGGAATTGAAAGAAACATCCCTGCAATACCCCACAGCGCATACCCTGCAATCATTGCAATGATGCTAAAAAGGGCATTGATTTTAACCCTTGACGCCACTACCAGGGGTAAAACAAAGAAATTATCAATGATTTGAACAAACATGTGAAATAAAAGAATATATAATACATGAGCGGGTGATTTTGTAATCAAAGCAAAAGCCATGAATATGATCATTGCGAAAAATGGTCCTATGTAACGAATGACGTTGAGTAACCCGCCTATGACGCCAAATAAAATAGCATATTCAATTCCCAGGATGAGGAGAACTATTGTGTACAAAATACCAATGATGACAAATTCTGCAAAAAGTCCAATAAGGTAGCTTTGCACAACGGCCTTCGACTGAGTAATCATTTGGCCTAACCTGTGTTGCTGGCTTGAACTAAAGAGTTTATGGATAAAATCAAGAATAAGCGGTTGGTAATACAATATCAAAAAGATATATACAGGCACTAAAATCAAAACAACAAACCAACCACCCACAGTTACAATGGTTTGTCCGATGGAAGACAAACCCGAATTGATCATCTCATTCTTTAATTGTGCTATCCGCCCATGAAATTTTCCAGGATTGATATCGAAATACCCTGAGAACCATATGATTCCATCATTGAATACTTCTGTGAATTTATCAACCAGGAAAGGCCATGACTCAATGAGTTTGCTAAACTGTGAAATTAAAAGGGTACCCACTACTGACAGAACGATCATCGCCAGAACCAACGTAATTGAAATGGCAACCACCCTATTGATTTTAAACCTTACAAACAGATTGACCGCAGGGTGAAGTACGATTGCGATTATGGTTGAGAAGATAATCGGAACAATTATACCCCGGGCCCAATACAATACAGCATACAGCGCAATCATCCCGATGAAAATAAGGCTTGCTTTTGAGAGCCGGGATAAGTGATCTTTTTTCTCCAGAATCATGACCTATCAGCTTTTTTCCTGTCCCTAATCAGTTAGAAATATACCCAGTAACTGCACCTGCCAATGCCCCTAATATTCTTATCTTTAAACAGTGGCGAGCCAGTAGCCTCTTTATTTTTTAATTTTCAGTAGGTTAACACACTTTGTGTAATACAATCCATCATCAGAATAAAAAGGATACCCCTATATAGGCTGAATAGGTTTTCAGGTTGTTCTTGTCAAGCACATAGTATTCATCGGAAACGCCACTTTCACTTTTGTCGCTGATATCAATCAACCCAAGCACGCCACGGAAACCAAGGCCAACACGGAGTGTGTGGGCGTCGTTGACACCAAAGTCAGCGCCGGCGCCATAGGCAAGTCCCAGATTGCCTTTTTTTACTGACAATACAGCCGTGCCTGTCGTGGTACCATTACTTCCTGATGTAGAGATATCGCTTCCTATGCTAAAACCAATTTGTGGTCCTCCCACCAGGTTTAAATTAACCGGATTGGACTTGCCGGTATTTAGTGAGAACAACAAAGGAATGTTGATATACCTGAGGGTAATTTTGTTCGTGACACTCTGGTCAACATATTTCTGTGAAAGAGAGGTATAAATAATCTCTGTCTGGACTCCCATGTGTTCAGAAAAATTGTACCCCAGAAGTAATCCACCCCCATAACCAAGGGTTACCTCCCCTTTTACTGTTCCACCATCGGAAGTTTTGAGGTCGAGTGCTGAAAAAGTGGGCATAAATCTGAGACCTACCTCGCCCATCTGCGCTTCGGCTTTGTAAGTGAAAGCAAACAACAGGGCAAAAATTGAGGCATAAATAGTGATTTTCGTTTTGATCTTTTTCATTTTATTTGTTTTTTAATTATTAATAACAGCAAAGATCATCCTACCCTGCATATAATACCTTACACAATTATAACAAATGATTACATCATTCACATGTTTGCCAGCCTAGGAAACTTTTATCAGTCAGAACCGAATTGCAAGACTCAGAGATAAAATCTAAAATCGCTCATCATTATTCGATATTCAAATTGGATTCAATCTTTATGGACAAATACTATCTAAATAGTTATAGATTTATCAACTACTAATCCGGAGGTAAAATCTGCGGAGGGTACCAACCTATTAACATAAAACTTCTGGAATAGAATTTGTTATAACTTTATGGTTATACCAAATTTCCCACCCGAGAATGCGTTGCCACCACCAAATTCGAGGTTAAGGCCAATATTTTCAGAGAAGTAATATCTTCCTCCAATTTGAGCTCCAAGTCCAAGTCCGGAATTGTGTTTGCCATAGTAATCGTTTGGGGATGACCACATGTAGAAGCCTAGGTTCAGCCCTGCATAAAAATCCCAGGCTGGCGGAATATTAAGAATTCTGTTGAAATGGTAGTTGAAATTTCCGGATACGCCGATTATGCTGTGTTTGTAATGATGGGAGTCCCAACGCTCATTGTATGAACGAAAAGAAAGTTCACCTCCAATGGTAACATCATTGTGAACACCATAATCCAATCCAATATAAACCGGAACTCCCCATCCTGAAAATCCTACTCCGAGATTTAACTGGGATTGTCCCTTTGGTAAAGGGTTCTGACCATACGATAGTCCAAAAACCATTAAAATTACGATCGTTAAAATTAGTTGTCTCATCATTATTAGATTTTAATTTTATTTCTATTTTAAAAAAGTACCGTTTAGCGTTAATTCACACAAAACGGTACTTTCAATGCGATGCCAGATGATCAAAGTGCTTCGATGATCTTTTTCAGTTCGTCTTCTGACTTTCCAAGTTTTTTACCAAGTCTTCCCAACATTTCATCTCTCTTGCCTTCAGCATACATGAGGTCATCATCAGTGAGCGATGCAAATTTCTGCTTCAGTTTGCCTTTTTGCTCATTCCAGTTTCCTTTTAATTCTGTTTTATTCATAGTAGATTGATTTAATTGATATCTGCAATCCTGCAGAAAGGTTGTGAATTAATTTTCACGATACAAAGGTCTGTAACACAAACAATCAAATCATTATACAATTAAATATTATTGTTACATCATTCACGCTTTTTTTTACCCGGAATGGATCAAAATGCAGGGCATTATATGTGAATCATGTAATTTATTACCAAAGTTGTGTAATGTATTTACAGTTGAGTGATTCTATTTTTGTACTTAAATAATTTAAAACAATAAAAATTTACAATTATGAAAAATCTAAGTTTAATCATGATTTTTGGCGCAGCTTTGATATTCGCTGGCTGTTCATCTATGAACAAAACGCAGAAAGGTGCGATTATAGGAACAGCCGGAGGAGGTGCAGCTGGAGCAGTAGTAGGCAAAGCTTCAGGAAACACAGCACTGGGTGCTATCATCGGAGCTGCAGTTGGAGGTACTGCCGGAGCCATCATTGGTCACAAAATGGACAAGCAGGCTGAAGAAATTAAAAACACAGTCCCTGATGCAAAGGTTGAAAGAGTTGGAGAAGGTCTTGTCGTAGAGTTTAGCAGTAATGTTTTGTTTGAGTTTGACAAGTCAAATCTATCGATTGAAGCAAAAACCAACCTTGATAAACTGGTGAAGGTTTTGAATGCATATCCCGACACAGATATTGAGGTACAGGGGCATACTGACTCCAAAGGGAGTCTGGCCTATAACCAGAGATTATCTGAACAGCGTGCGGGAGCAGTTTCCGGTTATCTGATCAACAACAATATTGCTAACAACAGGATTACAATCAATGGGTTTGGCGAAACACTTCCAAAGTACTCCAATGAAACAGCCGATGGTCGTTCACTGAATCGCAGGGTTGAATTCCTGATTACAGCCAACGAAAAAATGAAGGCTGATGCTGAAAAAGAAGCAAATAATTAAATCCATGCGAATCATAAAAACAACAAAAAATGAAGACAAAATTAATTTCATCTGTATTGTTCATTTTATTTTCAATCTCTATGGCAATGTCACAGGAACCTGGAAAAATTTCAGTAGGTATACTTGGGGGCGTCAACTTTCAAAATCTGAATGGAAAAGATTACGAGGGGGATCAATTGGAGAATGATCTGATGACCGGATTCCATGCAGGGATCAATATTCAGATTCCTCTGGCACCTGAGTTCTATTTTCAACCCGGGCTTCTTTTCAGTACCAAGGGAGCAAAAAAAACAAGTGATGGAATAAAAAATACTACCAACCTTTCATACATTGAAATGCCGCTGAACCTGGTTTACAAAGCTTTACTGGGCAAGGGATATTTCATGCTGGGATTAGGTCCCTATTTAGGGTATGGTATCGCGGGTAAAGTAAAATCAGAAGGAGGTGGTAGTACGCTTGAAAGGGATATTGAATTCACAAGTGTTGTGGAAATAGATGACCCTTTAACAGAACCCTATTACAAAGCATTTGATGCAGGTGGAAACATTTTTTTCGGGTATGAACTTGCAAGCGGAATATTTGCACAGATGAATGCCCAGCTAGGAATGCTTAAGATCAATCCGGAATACAAAATATTAACTGATGATAAATCATCAATTAAAAATACTGGTTTCGGATTTTCACTTGGGTATAGGTTTTAACCATACTTCAGGGGCGTATAAAAGAGGCTGTCTCAAAAGGGCAGCCTCTTTATATTATTGATAATCAACAGTATAGTTTTAATAACTTTTAATATTTACTTGATGACCAATTGGTTAAAGATTTGTAGTTTTGGATATGAAAAGACTATAAATTAAATTCAAGCCTTATCAACAAAATCAAATCATGGCACTGCCACCGACCTTTGATGAGTTGATAGATTAGAATCACCCGGTTAGAGTTGTGAAATGGGTGATAGATGAGATCAACCTCGATCCGTTATTAAATAAACCGTATAAGGGGGCGGAAGTTCGAGTTATCATCCCCGGATGTTGTTAAAGGTTCTTGTTTATGGATACAGGCGTAACATTTACTCCTCACGTAAGATAGAATCAGCCACAAAGAAGAATATATATTTTATGGGGTTGGCCGGAATGGAACAGCCGGATCACATTACGATTAACCTATTCACAAGCGACCGATAAGTGATCGGAGAAAATTCATCGGAGTATAAGACCTGTTGATGTGGAACCGGTTTTTGGCATCATCAAACAGAACAAAGGAATTAGACCATTCTATCTCAGGGGCTTGAATAAGGTCATTATTGAATTTGGCTTACTTGCTTTAGCACATAACTTGAAAAAATGGACAGTATAAGCGTATTTTTCAAAAAGACAGACAGGATTAAGGATGAAAAAAAGGCTATCCCGGTTTTGAGACAGCCTCTAAGTTAATGATAAATTCGAGGTTATATATAGAGTAGTGCTTCTAAAATGACAGTCGGCATTGTACACCTGGTATTTCCCAGATTTAAATTTATTCTATAATACCTGCCTTCTCCAAAGAAATCAACAAACGAACCGTATACTTTTTATAATTTAGCTCGTGTAATTTCTATACCTGCTGGTTCACAAACTCCTTCTTCATCTTCTGCGGTAATAAATATTTCAATAGGTTTGTAAGGAAATAAGGCCTTGTAGGTTGACTTGACAGCATTTTGTTGAGTAAAATGACCTGCATTTCTGGTAACACCTGCTTCCGAAACAGCCCAAATTATATAGATTTTCTTCGGTGGGTCTAAACGCTCACTAGCCGCAAGATTATTGGCTGTGATTGTTACAAGGTAATTTGGTTTACCCTGCTTTTTCGTTTTTGCAGTAATGTCTGCTGCTGGCGTTGCCAGTGAAACAGGAAATTTTGTCGTGCTTGCACAAGAAGTCATTAGTGCAACAATTCCAATGATTGCTATATTTTTAATTGTCCTCATTTTAATTATTTTTAGACTTACTTCCGCTTCCGGCGGAACAGTTGTGAATGAATGTTCATCATACAAAGATGATTCTATTTAAACCGAAAAGCATTACACAATAAAAGTTAAATGTTACATCATTCACACTTTTCCGGTTGGTAGCCATTGTACTCTAATTGGAGCCAATATTCCCATGACAGATTATATTGTTTATATTAACGGTAGTTTGATAAATGTTTACATACCCTTGATATAGTAACCAGTTGTCATACATTATTATAGTTCCGTTGTCTAGTTTCCGGATGTTGGTATAGCTATTGCCGGTGTTTCCTTCAACGCTGTTCAGCATCACGACAACGGGACCTCCTCCAACTGTGGTGATGGAACCCACGTTTATTGATGATGGGTATATCTCTCCGGAGATAACACCTGTAAGGGTAACTGTAACAAGGGTGTTACCATTGATCCTTTTTTCAAATAATGCGGTTCCGGATACACCAAATAAATCAATTGGATGCAATACATAGGTAATATTGGTTGTGGTAATTACATTGCCACCTATGTCCCCTTGTACAAGAATTATATAAGGTTCATTTGTGCTTTTCTTTACCTGTATAAAACCGTCGTACTCAATAAGCTCTGGGTAGCTCATCGTGGATACTACGGTTGAACTTTTCCCGGTTTCATCAACAGGGTTAAGGTTGACAATCACTGCACCTCCTTCAATTGCAGAATTCATGCACAATTCAGCCGGATGAGTTCCCACTGGTGCGCCAACCAGGACAATATCTATTGTTGTTGAAGTGGCGCTGGTTTCGATAAAAGTTACTGTACCGGTTACACCCAGCACATCCTTTACCAACAGGTCATAAGACGTTTTTCTGGCTGGTTCAGGAGTAGGAGAAGAATCATCATCTTTACTGCATCCATTACCAACCATTAGAATAAGAGCTGCCGTAATTACAGTTAAAGCAGTGATCATCTTTTTTGTTATATTCATTTTGTTTAGTATTTAAAATCCCCCGCTTCTGGCGGTACAGTTGTGAATTAATCTTCACCGTACACAAAGGTGATTCTATTTATTCCGGAAAGCATTACACAATTTATTTCAAGAGTTGCATCATTCACACTTTTAGATGAGCTGAGCGTGAACATCCAAATCTAATTTCGTTTAAATGATTCAAAGAAGATATGGGTCTTTTTGCATTATTGAAAACTTGCGAAAGGAAGTCAGGATCTATTAGAGTATGTAAAAATAAATGTACAAAAACCTCTGATATGAAATAAAGTATAAGACCCCGCGAATTCGCGGGATCAGTTGTTTTTATATAAATGCGGAAATTTATGTAATACCGTCCTCGTCAGATGACTGGCGGCTGCGGATCGTTTAATCACAATGCAAAGCCAGGCTTTTGAATCGCTAAAGCATTACAAAATTTTTGGGGAAAATTACATGATTCAAACATTGGTTCCCAAAATCAACCATTTTTGTGAATGCTATTTGCCGATTCCAATTTGCCTCTTGCAGTATTGAGAATGACTGAATTTCATCGATTACCGGCTACAACTATACTATGAATATAAATATTGAGTCCCCTCCGAAAAGGGTAAAATTATTAAGTGTAATAGATTGATAAAAATGATATTTTTTTTATTGAATGAATTTTTGGCTGTAAAATTTCTTCAAAACTATGCAAAAAAGCAAAAAACGGTTTTAACCTGAATAATTCACAAATCAAAGGAAAAGGCCTGACGGCCTTTAATTTCGACAGTAATCAATAGCCCCGGCCTTAAG
>JBLRXC010000113.1:0-10381 GCA_047920975.1 Bacteroidales bacterium
CCTTCTGTCCGTTTGACCAGTTACCGGAGAGTTTTTTTGATCCGGAAAGATAATATGAAACAACCTCCCCGTGGGGTTGTCCATCGTTCCAGTGCTCTATGGATTCAACGTTTCCGTTATCGAAGTACCATGTCCACAGGCCTGTCTGGTTCCCATTATCAAAACTGCCTTTGCTTCTTATCTGTCCATTGATGTGGTACTTAATCTCCCTGCCGTGCTGGAGACCTTCTTTCCATTCAACTTCCGACTGAAGGGTTCCGTCTTCGTACCAACTCTTCCAAAGGCCATTTTGCTGGTCTGCCAGCCAATAACCTTCGAATTCCGGGTTTCCGTTACTGTGCCAGTATTGCCAGTGACCCTCTTTCAAACCGTTTTCGAAAATTCCTGAAAGGAATAATTGTTCGTTTTCATGAGAGCGGCTCCATGCTCCCCATCGCTTACCATTGCGGTAAGAGCCTTTTGATTTAATGGCTCCTGTAGTGTAAAACTCCTCAAAGATACCTTCTGACAGACCTTTTTTATAGTTCTTCCTGGAAGAGATCGTTCCATCCGGGAAACGGGCAATCACCTCTCCGGTATACAGCCTGTTTTTATAGTAGACAGTATCCCCGTTTGAAACCAGGTCATCTGGCGTGACAACCTGCCGGCACGATATGGATAAAACTGTTATTAAAATCAGGAAAGTGAATCCTGAAAGGGGTAGGAAGAATTGATGCCTAGTGTTGCTCATCATTGTTTGAGGTATGGGGGCAAAGATAATATAAGTTGGTGAAAATTTTGCATGATTGGCCAAAAAGCGGGTGGTCAGCAGCCAATATCAGTGATTGGCTGGGTTCAGAAATTCCGGTAATCAAACGTTTCAATGTTTCTATACCTGGCTGGATTGCAAAGCCCTTTTAAGTAGTTCATTCTTAGTGTGCCGGATAAATTCAGGCGAATTCCGGCATGGAGGTTAAAACCTGAAAAATCCACGAGCCCTGCCAGGGCAAGCAGGTTGTCGGTACCCACAAAGAAATTCTCGTACCGGAAGCTGATACCTGCCATCACTTTGTTGAATTTATATCCAAATATGGTGACCGGAAAGCTAGTCTCCATGCGCGCAGTTTCATATCTGGGTGCAAATACTGCAACGAATGGCCGGGAGATGCTATTTTTCGAAAATGCAAGGGGCTGATAGATCAATCCCTGGATATACCATTCGTACCTGATATGGTAGTCACCCTGGATACTCAGGACAGTCGGCAGGTTCATTGAAAAAGTATTATTCACTTCGGGTTTAAAAACTGCAGTGGGGAAATAATACTCGATCTTGGTATTGATTTCAGCGATGGTTTTGCCGGGAAGTGTATCCCAGGGATCGTAATACTCGGTATAAGCATCAGTATAGGTAAATGATTCCGCATTTTCCGAGAACCGGATAAAACCCAGGTCAAGCAGCGATATCCCGATTTTGTAGTTATAGGGTTCAAACCGTGGTTCACAAATCCTTGAGAAAGACATCAAAGAGTGGCCGACAGCGGTTTTCCAGAAAGTTATACCAACATCCACAGAAAAACCATAACCTTTGGAAAAGGTGGGCCATATGAGTTGGCTGATCCTGGAATCAAGAGGCATCGCATAACTATAGCGGAAGTCAGCACTGTAAACGGATGCAGAATCATCATTGTGAACGTAGTAATCAACGTTATCAATAAAGACCGACATTCCTGACCCTCCAAACAGGGGTTTGATTGTGATCCCGGCCGACCAGGAATCCCATCTGTATCGGTGGAAATTGAAGGCATAACTGAACCCGGCCTCAAACCAGCTAAGAGCCGCCAGCGACATCCGGTTGTCATGCGTGAATGGAATTTGTTGAAGGGGGCGGTAATCCAGACCCTCATAAAGAAACAAGGCTGCATCATACCACATGTTTTTGAAAGATGTAACAGTCCGGAAGGCAGTAGTGACCCCAAAGGCATGTCTGCCATGAACCACCATACCTGATGGGCCGAGGATCTTACCGGACAAATAACCCGATCGACCGGATTGGTCACGATAGATCGTGAAATCCCTTTCCTCCCCTGCAACTGTGAAATAGTCCGGATACTCGCCGTTTTTCAGATAGCCTGCCATGTCGCTCCATGTCCAGTATGCCCAGTCATTTTCAACCAAAACATTCCCCGAAATCAGGTGAAAGTCCATGTATAGCTTTGACCCCGTAATCATGGAAGGATTGATTCCTATACCCAGGATGCCGGCATAATTACTGCCGGCAATTCCTGTCATTTCCTGTCCGGTTAAATTGAAATTTATTAGCAATGAAATTGCCAGTACATAGCAAAACCTTTTCATGTAAGCCCTTTAAATTCCCCTCTCCATCAACTGAAACAACAATTAACGTCAGATAGTTCAGGTTGTTTCATTTTTAAGGGTTTATCAAAAAGTCCGCGTCAAAATTAATCCAAATCAATGAAAAAAGGTCAGAAAACTCAATTCAAGAGCTTCCTGACCTAATTAACCAACCAAAACCAAATTTTACAAATAAAAATTAACCACCATGAAAAATCATCAGATTACATTAACCAGTTTGATGATATTTTTGAATCAAAGAACTGTCCCCTAAATTTCAAAAGGTATGCCAATTATTGTAAAATACTTATTGACAGCATGTTGCAATGCCTAATTCAACACCAGCCTGAAATTCTATTTCCTGAACAGTCAAAGATGTATTTTGTAATACTTTGTAAAACAGTAGTTTATAATGATGAATCCTGCTGGTTTGATTGTCCGGTTCCGGAAAATCCTGATTTTTGGAGCCTCAGTTTAAAAATGGACGCCTGTCTATTTCTGGGAAATCGTTCCAAACAGGTCAAAGAAGTCAGCTCTGAGAATTCGGACCGGGTAAAACTGTCCGATTTGAATATCCGAACCCGGAGATTCGATCAAAACTTCATTATCCACTTCCGGAGAATCGGACTCAGTCCGCCCGACATAATAACCGTTTTCTTCGCGGTCAATGATTGTTTTAAATACTTTCCCAACTTTTTGCTGATTCAGCTCCAGTGATACAGATTGCTGGGCGTTCATGATCTCCCCGAGCCTTTGCTGCTTTATCTTTTCAGGAACGTTGTCCGGGAGCTTATATGCAGTAGTCCCCTCTTCGTGGGAATAGGCAAACACGCCGAGGCGGTCGAATTTAAAATCTCTCACAAACTGAAGCAGTTCGTTAAATTCTTCATCCGTTTCACCCGGGAAACCAACGATCAATGTGGTTCGCAGAGCTACTCCGGGGATAGTCTCCCGTATTTTATGAAGCAGGTCAATGGTCCCTTCCCGGGTATGTCCGCGCTGCATCAACCCCAGCATCCGGCTGTTGATGTGCTGGATCGGAATATCTATGTAATTACAGATTTTTGGATTGTCCCTGATGATTGGCAGTATCTCAGTCGGAAAGCCGGCCGGATAAACATAATGCAGCCTGATCCATTCCACCTTATCAATGTCGGATAGCGACAACAGAAGGTCAGCAAACGAGTTTTTCTTAAAAAGATCGGTTCCGTAATAGGTAAGATCCTGGGCAATCAGCATGATTTCTTTGGTCCCTTTTGCTACCAGTCTTCTGGTTTCTGTAAGGATCAGTGCTTTGGGTTTGGAGGCATGCCTGCCCCGGATGGCCGGAATGGCACAAAAAGTACATTTTTTGTTACACCCTTCGGAGATTTTAAGGTAGGCATAGTGGGAGGGGGTCGTCAATTTTCGCTCTCCTATCAGCTCTTTTTTATAATCTCCCCCCAACGCTTCTACAATCTCTTTGATACTGTTCACTCCGAAATACTTCTTCACATCGGGGATCTCTTTTTGAAGGTCGGTTAAATACCTTTCCGACAGGCAGCCCATCACATACACCTGTCCGATCTCACCCCGTTTTTTAGCCTCAATATGCTCAAGGATCGTATCAATGGATTCCTGTTTGGCTGAGTTGATGAATCCACAGGTGTTGATCACCACAGCATCACATCCCCTGGAGTCACCTTCAAAGGAGATGGTGAAACGGCCGGACTGAAGTTGACCCATTAAATCTTCGGTGTCAACAAGATTTTTAGAGCATCCCAGTGAGACCAGGTTTATTTTTTTCTTTTGATGAGGCTTGGTTTGCAAATCAGTTTCTTAATTGGAGTTATCAGAGAATAGCGAGTCAACAAAAGCCGCACGGTCAAAAAGTTGAAGATCTTCAATTTTTTCACCAATGCCGATATATTTAACAGGTATCCTGAATTGGTCGGAAATGCCAATTATAACACCGCCCTTGGCTGTTCCATCCAGTTTGGTGAGTGCCAGGGCATTCACCTCTGTGGCGGCAGTAAATTGCCTGGCCTGCTCAATGGCATTCTGGCCGGTGGAGGCATCGAGGATCAGTAAAATTTCGTGGGGTGCATCCGGGATTATTTTCTGCATGACCCGTTTGATTTTGGTCAGCTCGTTCATCAGATTAACCTTGTTGTGAAGTCGTCCTGCCGTATCAATGATCACAACATCTGTATCCTGAGCCAGGGCCGATTTAACCGTGTCGAATGCGACCGATGCGGGATCGGCACCCATGCCCTGGGTAACCAGGGGCACTCCTGCGCGTTCTGACCAGATGGTAAGCTGATCAACAGCCGCTGCCCTGAAAGTATCCGCAGCGCCCAGCAATACTTTTTTACCGGCTGTTTTAAACTGGTAAGCCAGTTTGCCGATGGTTGTCGTTTTTCCTACCCCATTCACACCAACAACCAGGATGATGTAAGGTTTCCGGGACAAAGATGCGGAAAAATCAGAGAACTCACCGGTATTGTTCTCATGCAGCAGGCCAGAAATCTCTTCCCTGAGGATACCGTTGAGCTCAGCGGTGCCTAAATATTTATCATGAGAAACGCGCGCTTCGATGCGGTCAATGATTTTTAAAGTGGTTTCAACACCGACATCTGACGTGACAAGGACCTCCTCCAGATGATCCAGCACATCTTCATCTACTTTTGATTTTCCTGCAATTGCCCGTGAAAGTTTGCTGAAAACATTTTCCTTGGTTTTCGATAAACCCTGGTCAAGCTTCTCTTTCTTTTCACGAGATAAAAAACTGAAAAGGCCCATATGTATTTACATTAAAAAAGCTTCTTCCACAACCGGAAAAAGCTTTTATTCCTCAACTTATTTACGAAAATGCAATTACTTCCTGGCCAGAAAATCTTTCACTTCCTCTACGTGCATAACACTTTCTTTGAAAGAATAGGAGCCGGTCTTGGGTGATTTGATCATTTTGATCACCTTCGCGTAGTTCTTTCCGGCAGTCTGAAGGGTTGCAACAACTTTTTTTGCCATAACTCAAAACTTATTTAATTTCTTTATGAACAGTCATCTTTTTCAGGATGGGATTGTATTTTTTAATCTCCATCCTTTCAGGGGTGTTCTTTTTATTTTTGGTTGTAACATACCTGGAGGTTCCGGGCATGCCACTTTGCTTGTGCTCAGTACATTCAAGTATTACCTGAATCCTTGCGTCTTTGCTCTTTTTTGCCATGTCAATTGTTCTTCTGTTAATTCGGGGCGCAAAAGTAATCTATTCGAAATTAAAAAACAAAATTAATCCGGTTTTTTTCCGCCTGTGGAAATTCTATACTTTTGTCACGTTAATGGCAAAATTTTAAAAAAATAATCCCAATGAAAGATTTCTTTAAATTCATGTTTGCATCCATGTTGGGTTTTTTCCTGACGATGTTGATTTTGTTATTCCTCCTCATCGGTTTTATTATGGCGGTTGTCTCACTCACCAAACCGGAGGAAGTTGTGCTTAAGCAGCCATCTGTATTGCACCTGAAACTCAATTATGAGATCAAAGACCGGACATCATCCGATCCGTTTGCTGTATTCCAGGATTTTTCTTCCCTGAAACCAAATCCTGGGCTCAGGGAAATTCTGGATATCTTAGAAAAGGCAAAAGAGGATGATCATATCCGGGGAATTTATCTGGAACTTTTTGATATACCCTCAGGAATGGCTGTCCTGGCCGAATTGAGGAATGCCCTGGAGGATTTTAAAGCTTCAGGAAAGTTCATTTACTCTTATGGGAGCATGTGTTCACAAAGGGCTTATTATCTGGCCTCCGTCTCTGATCAGGTTTATATGAATCCTGAAGGATTTCTTGAATTGCGCGGCCTGAGAAGCGAGATTGTATTTATATCCGGCCTGCTCAAAAAACTGGGCATCGAACCCCAGATCATGCGGCACGGTAAGTTTAAAAGTGCTACGGAACCACTATTCCTTGAGAAGATGAGCGACGAGAACAGACTGCAGACCCTCGAATACATTCAATCTATGTGGGAAGGTATATCAGACGAGATCACCACCTCACGAAACATAGATGCAGTTGAATTTCAACTGATCACCGACCAGTTGCTCTCACAGTCGCTCGAAAAAGCATATAGCCTGAATCTGATCGACTCATTGATTTACATGGATCAGTTTCTTTCCATTCTGGCCGGCGAGCTTGGTGTAGAGAATGTGCTTGAAGAACACCTTATCTCCCTGTCAAAATATGACCGGGCAAAAATTACAAAGCCATCAGGAAAAAGAAGCAGGAACCAGATTGCCATCATTTATGCCGAAGGCGATATTGTGCAGGGTGAAGGATCTGTCAATATGATCGGCGGGGATAAGATTGCCCGGACCATCAGAAATGCCAGACTGGATGAAGCCATTAAAGCTGTTGTACTCAGGGTCAATTCACCGGGTGGGGATGGAATAGCATCCGATGTTATTCTTCGTGAAATTGCACTGACAAGAAAAGAAAAACCCGTCGTGGTTTCAATGGGCAACCTGGCTGCCTCAGGTGGTTATTACATTGCATGCGGAGCCGACAAAATTCTGGCACAACCCTCCACCATTACCGGCTCTATCGGAGTATTCGGTTTGGTTCCCAATTTCCAGGAATTTTTTAACGATAAACTTGGAATTACTTTTGACGGAGTCGGAACCAATGAAAACTCCGACTTTGTGAGCATTACGAAACCACTCCCTGATTATCAGCGTGAAACCATACAAACCATCATCGACAGATTTTATGATACATTCATTGCCCATGTCGCTACCGGACGTGATATGACTGTCGAAGAGGTGGATGAGATCGCACAGGGACGCGTCTGGACAGGTGAAGACGCCCTCAGGATTGGATTGGTGGATCAATTGGGAGGCTTGAAAGACGCCATTGAAATTGCTGCTGACCTGGCCGGACTGGATGACTACAGGACGGTTGACCTTCCCAGACAAAAAGAGCCGTTGCAGCAATTGATGGAAAGCCTGATGGGAGATACACAGGCCAAATGGCTTCAGCGTGAACTGGGAGAGCATTACAACCTTTTCAGGTATGTAAAATCTGTATCTGAATGGCAGGGCATCCAGGCAAGGTTACCTTATGAAATTCGGATTGATTAAGGGTCAGAGAAAAACAATATCCGTAATCACCTCCCTGCCCGCAGCATCATTCAGCGATTTAATCAGTTTGCTTTTGGCAAACGACAACTCACTTTTCAATGCAGGCGAGTTTAATTTGAGGAATAACTTGTTGCTTCGCACAAATATTTTTTCAGTTCGTTCAGAGATGTACGATCCTGCAATTTTTTCCCAGGAACTTACCAGACTGGCTGTGGTCAGCCCGTCTTTCAGTCTGTAACTTTCGATCAACTCTTCAATTACCTGCTTCAATGTAGATTCATTGGTGTGTATCATGGTTTATGGTTTTTGATGATTATTGTCATAAATTTCCTCGGCACGCCCTGAAGTAATCTCAAATATCCTGTGGTCGATCTTCACCTTATTGAATATCTGTTCAATCCTGCCCCTCTGGGTATCGGTGATGAAAACCTGTCCGAAATTATTGTGCCCGACAAGACCAATGATCTGCTCCACGCGGTTATCATCGAGTTTGTCAAAAATATCATCAAGCAACAGGATGGGATTGAATGATTTACGGTTCCTGGTGTATTCAAATTGAGCGAGTTTTAAGGAGACAACATAAGACTTTTGCTGACCCTGAGACCCGAATTTTTTGATGGGTAACCCGTCAATATTCATCTCCAGGTCATCCTTGTGGATACCCGTGGTTGTAAATTTCATGAACCGGTCTCTTTCAACCGACCCGGCAAGCAACTCATCCGCAGGACGCTCATGAAGCTGCGATTCATATCCGATGCTCACCTGCTCACCACCGGGTGCAATGGTCCTGAAATATTCCTGGAAGATCGGGGTGAAGTCTTCGATAAATTCTTTCCTGCGGGTGAATATTTTTTCGCCCAGTCGACTAAGCTGAACATCCCACAATTCAAGTCCAAGGCTGTCGAAATAGTGTTTGTCAGAGAATGATTTCAGCAGGTTGTTGCGCTGAAGCAGTGCCTTGTTGTACTGGATCAGATCATCAAGGTACATGCGGTCGAATTGTGCGATTACCGAATCCATATACTTTCTGCGGACTTCGCTGCCATCATTGATCAGATCCCGGTCGTAAGGCGAGATCATCACCAGTGGAAAAAGCCCGATGTGGTCGGAAAGACGGCTGTATTCCTTGTCGTTCAGTATAAACTGTTTCTTATGGTTTCTTTTTTGAATGCAGGAGACGGTGTCTTCGGGTTGTCCGTTTTGCACATAAGTCCCATGAATGGCAAAAAAGGGGGCATCGTGCAGGATGTTTTGCGAATCAACCGGGTTAAAATAGCTTTTACAGAATGACAGATAATGGATGGCATCCAGGATATTGGTCTTTCCGGCACCGTTGTTCCCGATAAAACAGTTGATCTTCCCCGAAAACCGGAGGTCGGCTTCGGGGTAATTTTTAAAATTGGAGAGTTTAAGTTGTCTCAGGTTCATCTATTCAGATCCATTATGGCATTCCTTACCGCTTCCATTTGCCAAACCGGTGTAGATGTTGCACCACTGATACCGATGTTTTTCGCATCTTTTATCCACACCCGGTCAATCTCTTGGTGAGTGGAAATGTGGTAAGCATTTTTGTTGGATTGTCTGCACGTTTCAAACAATGCCTTTCCGTTTGAGCTGTTTTTCCCGGCGACAAATAAAATAACATCGTAGCGTGAGCAGAATTCCTTCAGCTTCGGAACCCTGTTGGCCACCTGTCCGCAGATGGTATGATGTACTTTCAACCCGTCTTTGTTTCCCTCACGGTTCACCATGGCCGCAATCTGTCTGACAAGTTCAGCGTAATTTGCTTTTGAAAACGTTGTCTGAGCAAAGAGTTCAACCGGTTTTGCAGGGTCAATCCTAACCAGATCCGTTTCATTTTCAATAACTATGGAAGCATAATTGGTTTGGCCATTCAGGCTGATGACTTCCGGATGGTTTTTCTTTCCTGCGATCACGACCTGAACTCCTTTTTCAAACCCTGCTTCCCACGCTCTCCTTATCTTTTGCTGCAGCCTGAGGACAACAGGACAAGTTGCATCCATCAGTTCAATATTGTTTGAAATTGCTTTTTCGTAGGTTTCAGGCGGCTCACCATGCGACCGGATGAGTATCTTTTTGTTATGTAACTCGTCAAAAATTTCATTGTCAATGGTTTCCAGTCCCATTTTCCGGAGTCGTTCGGTTTCAGCTTCATTGTGAACAATTTCTCCCAGGCATAACAATGCATCCTCCCCTTTAAGGGCTTTTTCAGCCATCAGAACCGCTTTTTTCACACCGCTGCACAACCCGGCATCCGGATCAATTTCAACCCTGAACATTTGAGAATTTTTACATTTTTTATCCGGAGCAAAGATACGCAGTCCGGGCGAATGATTTCTATTAAATGGCTTCATTAAGCCGGATTAAGTGCGTAAAAATGCTGAAACGGTTAATTTTTTGTATTTTTGCTCTTTAAGTTCCGGCACTATTTGAAGCTGAAATTACATGAAACTCTTCATCAAATATATGGTTTCCATGCGTTGTAAAATGGTAGTGAAGTCGGAATTGGATAAACTCGGCTTACATTATCTTAAGGTAGAATTGGGTGAAGTGAATGTAAGGGAAAATTTAACAGATGAACAGCGTAGCCAATTGAAGGCCGGATTAATGAAATCAGGGCTTGAGCTGATGGACGATAAAAAAGCCATTCTGATTGAAAAGATCAAGAACCTCGTCATTGAGATGGTGCATTATTCCGAAGAGGTTCCCAAAATGAATTTTTCTGATTTCCTGAGCGAGAAGCTCAACCTTGACTATACCTACCTGGCCAACATTTTTTCGGAAGTAACGGGTCTCACCATCGAACAATACATCATCGCTCACAAAATTGAACGTGTTAAAGAATTGCTCATCTATGATGAACTCACGCTTACAGAAATATCTTACAGGCTGAATTACAGCAGCGTAGCAC
>JBLRXC010000114.1:0-10331 GCA_047920975.1 Bacteroidales bacterium
CAGGATTTATAACGAAATTTGTTATCAATGGTTTGGTTTAGCGTCGATTATTTATTTTGGATGGTAGTAATATCTTCAATATAACCAAACTGTCACCAGATTCTTTTCCGAGGATGTTTTGATGATCAATATTTTTGACCTTCAACGTTGATCATTGGGACAAATCTTACCGGCAGAATATCCTTCGATATCATTTTACCCTTTCGTTTTTTAAGCAGTATTAATTCCTGGTTGTAAAATTGCCCAATGGGAATTATCATTTTGCCTCCTTCCTTTAGTTGCTTTTGGAGTGGCTCAGGAATGTGCGTTGGCGAACAGGTAACAATGATGGCATCAAAAGGTGCTTTTTCAGGCCAACCCTCATAACCGTCGCCTATTTTCACCTGAACATTTGTGTACTTCTGTTCTTTAAGGGTTTTTCTTGCCTGCTGCCCCAGTGACTCATATATTTCAATCGTAAAGACACTATCACAAATTTCAGCAAGGACTGCGGCCTGATATCCTGAACCAGTACCTATTTCCAGCACCCTTGAAGTGCTGTCAGGCTGAAGCACCTCGGTCATGAATGCCACAATGTAAGGCTGTGATATGGTCTGGCCTTCACCGATAGGCAGCGGGTGATCGGCATATGCGTTCATTTTATATTCAACTGGGACATATAGATGCCGCGGAACATTTAACATGGCTTGTATAACTTCCTTGTCAGCGATACCTCTTGCAATTATTTGTCTATCTACCATTTCCCTGCGAAGTAAAGCATATTTGTCCTTTGGCTTCTCCTGAGATTCACAATCCGTTGAGCTAATGGTCATCATGATCAGTAGAATTAGAACCGGCCATTTCATTTTTAAAATTGTTAAATGCGAAAAAGTAGCAAGATAGTAAAAAATGAAATATAAACTTCAGTGAAATTCAATTCTTAGTTGTTTTTTTGAATTAAAACTCTTGCGATGAAATGGAGTTAACCCAGTTTCAATTATTGCATCCAGGTGTTTTTTAGTAGGATAACCTTTGTTCATATCCCATCCATAGTTGGGGTAAAACCTATGGATGGAAAGCATGTATTCATCTCTGTGGGTTTTGGCCAGAATTGAGGCTGCTGCAATAGATTTGAAACGACCATCACCTTTCACATGGCATGTGTGTTGAATCTGAGGGTACGGTTTAAAGCGGTTTCCATCAATAATTAAGAACTGAGGTTTGATTTTCAGCTTGTCAACAGCCAAATGCATTGCGTGAAAAGAGGCATTCAGGATATTGATCCGATCGATCTCAATGTTATCTACTGAAGCTACGGCCCATGCGATAGCAGATTCCTCAATTTTAAGCCGCAACAGTTTCCGTTTTCTCTCCGTGAGTTGTTTTGAATCATTTAAATCCGGATCATTAAAATCATCAGGTAGGATAACTGCTGCAGCGTAAACTGGTCCGGCAAGACAGCCTCTTCCAGCCTCATCACATCCGGCCTCATATTGATGGTTGGAATATCTGGATTGGAGCAATACACTCATAAAATAAAAATCAAATATTTCTCTACCAGGATCAGGATAGTTAGCCCACCTGTGAATATATCAAGCCAAATAAGTTTTTTTGCATAGGAAATACCTATACACATCAGCAAGGACATGCTTGCCATGAAAAGGACCTGATGTGTCAGCAGGTCGAAACCGGACAATAACAGCGAGATAAACATCAAGAGAAAAAACCAGATAAGGACTGTTACACGTTTTCTAACGATAAGTATTTTATCACCATAGTGCCTGAGGATTTTTAACAAGCTCCAAAGAAACAGGAGTATAATGATCATGTAAACAATGATTTTAGACACTGAAAGATCAGGCGTTGGTTCGAAAGTCATTTTGAAGTTAAGAAACGCAGAATAACCCTCCAGAGCTTCTTTCATCTGATCTGATAAAAAATAATAGGTCCAGATCAGAATGAACAAAGTGATTGCACCTATGGGAAGTATTACCCATTCGCGCCAATAGTAAAGACGATAGGTCACAAAAATTATCCATACAAAAAGCAAAAAGACAGCCGATGGAAAATAAAAGAACGACGCGATGCTGATCAACAATCCTGAGTTAAAAACCTGGATGTAGGGTTCGGGTATTTTATAGATTCCTAAAATATACAGCAGCATTGTCAGCAAAATAAAGACCACTATATATCCTGGGTTATGGATTGAGAAATCAACCTGACTTAGCAGAAGAATGAAAAAAAAGGCAGCCAGTAAAGAGTTTCTGGGAATAAGATCATTTTTTTCCAGGATGTAATTGGCTAGAATTGCGCCGGAAAATACTACAGCAAAATTGAACAGGGTCACCAACAAATGCTTTTTACCAAGCATTTCCATGAATGCCGGGAACAAAGGGGAGGTATAACTTTTCTCAAATATGAGATGATTTGTGGGCGATAGAAAGGCTGGTATCCACAAGAGTACAGCCAGCATAAACAATGTAATATGCTGGGGTAAATAGCTGTTTTTGAAAAATCTGATCATCATTTAGTGGTTCATATGAAAGGCTTAGCTGGCCGCAACGTGTTTTAGATTCAGTAGTTCATATCATGCTCACAGAAGGTCTCTTCCCAGATCAGTCCGGAAATATTTTCCTTCAAATTCAACGAGTTTTGCGCATTCGTAGGAACGACTCAGTGCCTCATTCATTGAATTACCAAGTGAGCAAACCGCAATGACCCGTCCACCATCAGTTAATATATCTCCTGTTTTATGGTCTTTTTTTGTTCCTGCGTGGAAGAGAATGCTAGCCGGTGTATGTTCGGGTAAAGTTATTTTTTTATTTTTTTGGTAATCCCCTGGATATCCTTCAGAAACAATAAAGACCGTTGCCGCAGTCCGGGGATCAATTTCAAGTGGTTTCTCTGCCAGGTTATTCTCGGCCACACCTATAAACAGGTCCATGATATCTGATTTAATACGGGGAATGATCGATTCTGCCTCCGGGTCTCCCATCCTCACGTTGTATTCTATTACGTAAGGTTCGTTATTGACATTGATGAGACCAAAAAATATAAAGCCTTTGAATGAAATATTTTCCTTCTCCAATCCCATGAGGGTTGGTATTATAATTCTGTTTTCCACTTTTAACATGAAATCTTTGCCGGCAAAAGAAACGGGGGAAACCGATCCCATACCACCTGTGTTAAGCCCGGTATCTCCTTCACCAATTCGTTTGTAATCTTTGGCAGACGGGAGGATTTTGTATGAGCGTCCATCAGTTATTATAAATACAGAGAGTTCAATTCCACTTAGAAATTCCTCAATGACAACTTTTTCAGAGGCTGATCCAAACTTTTTCCCCAAAAGCATTTCTGTTAATTCTCTTTCTGCCTGAGCCATTGAATTGCATATGATTACACCTTTTCCAGCGGCAAGCCCATCTGCTTTTAAAACAAAGGGTGGTCGTTGTGATGCAAGAAAGGAGAGCCCGTCATTTAAAGTGTGGCGGTTAAATGTTCTGAATTCTGCTGTTGGAATCTTGTGTTTCTTCATGAATTGCTTTGCGAAATCCTTACTGCCTTCAAGCATGGCTCCTTTCTGAACCGGTCCGATCACGGGTATATGCCTCAGCAAATCATCTGCAAGGATCCGATCATGGATGCCGGCAACAAGGGGTTGTTCAGGACCAACAATCACCATTGAGATACGATGGGCAAGCAGAAATTTTTTCAGTTCGCTATGGTCTTTGATATCTATGTTCACATTTTCGCCAACCTCAGCCGTTCCGGCATTGCCAGGAGCAATAAAGAGCTTATTCACTTTGTTGCTTTGCATAATTTTCCAGGCAAAAGCATGTTCCCGGCCTCCTGAACCAATGATTAAAACATTGTGTTTCTGTGAAGTTTTTTCAATTCCCATTTTTTGATAACTTATATATGATCATTCAGATTATTTTTCATGATTTATCGGGTTATTTATATTCTTGTGATGCTTGCTCCTAAACTCCTGAGTCTTTCATCTATTTTTTGATAACCCCGGTCAATTTGGTCAACATTATCTATAATACTTGTTCCTTTTGCAGAAAGTGCTGCGATAAGCAAGGCCACTCCGGCCCGGATATCGGGTGAGGACATCCTGATGGCCCGGAGCTGATGGGTATGATTTTGTCCGATCACTGTTGCCCGGTGTGGGTCGCATAAGATGATCTGTGCACCCATATCAATCAGTTTGTCAACAAAGAACAGGCGACTTTCAAACATCTTCTGGTGTATCAGTACACTTCCTTTTGCCTGGGTAGCTGTTACAAGGGCTATGCTGATCAGGTCAGGTGTAAATCCCGGCCATGGAGCATCGGCAATGGTCATAATAGACCCATCCATAAAAGTCTCCACTTCGTAGGATTCCTGTTCGGGTATATAAAGTGCATTATCGCATTCTTCGATGATTATCCCCAGTCGTCTGAAAACTTCCGGAATCATGCCAAGGGCATTGCAGTGTACTCCCTGAATTGAAATGGCTGACCGGGTCATTGCGGCCATACCAATGAAGCTGCCAATTTCTATCATATCAGGTAAAAGCCGGTGATTTGTCCCATAGAGGGTCTCCACACCTTCAATGGTTAACAGGTTTGAACCCACCCCTGAAATTTTTGCACCCATACGGTTTAACATATCACAGAGCTGAATCAGGTATGGTTCGCAAGCAGCATTGAACACAGTGGTTATACCTTTGGCCAGAACAGCTGCCATAACAATATTGGCAGTCCCTGTTACAGACGCTTCATCAAGCAGCATGTAAGCACCTCTAAGTTCCTTTGCCCTGATATGATATATTCTTTCAACCTCCTTATATTCAAGTTCTGCCCCCAACTTCTGAAATCCGATAAAATGTGTGTCAAGCCGTCTCCTCCCGATTTTGTCTCCCCCTGGTTGAGGCATAAAAACTTCTTTGAACCGGGCCAGTAATGGTCCGATTATCATGATGGATCCTCTCAGACTGCTTCCTTTCAAAGAGAATTCTTCTGTTTTGAGATAGTCAAGGTGGATATCCTTTGCCTGAAACATAAAGGTGTCAGCCGATTGTTTTTGTACTTCAACCCCCATGGATTTAAGCAGGTCAATCAGGTTATTCACATCCCTTATGTCAGGTACATTGCTGATTGTGACCTTTTCGCTTGTGAGCAGGGTTGCACAAATCACCTGAAGTGCTTCATTTTTAGCACCCTGGGGGGTGATCTGTCCATGTAACTTCTTGCCTCCAGTTATTTCAAATGACGTCATAATTCCGATTTGTAAAAGATATGATTTAAACCACTAAAATAGTAGTTTAATCCAATAATTTGGTGATAAAAATCGGAAGATACCGACAATTGCAGGTTAATATTGCCGGGGAATTAATCTGTGGGCCCAGAAATGAAGAAAAAAGTTTGTGTAAATGCTAGTTGGTTTTCCTTTTCATTCCTTTCCTCCCTTTTCTTAATCCCTTACCGGGTGGGGGAGGTGTCACCTTCTTTTTCTTGTTTCTGAGAAGAATTTCATTGGTGGAATGAAGCCGTAATTCTTCCTTTAATGCAAGCTTTCCATTTGACAAGGAGCGCAGATGCTCAAATATTTGTTCATCATCAACTGATTCCCTGTTCCAACTGAGGTATGATTTTTTAAGGTGATTGGCTATTGCATGTACAAGTGCATCTTTTTCAGGTCCATCTTCGAAAAGACTTGCTTTTTCAATGATCCTTTCAATGTTGGAACCATAAATTTTAAACCTGATGTTGTTGTCACTGTATGCCAGTCTTTCTGGTCTGGCTTCCAGAACTTCTCTGGAGGGAGCCGGGTAAGGTGCATCCACATCAAGTTCAAAGTCAGATATGATATGCAGGTGATCCCACAGTTTATGCCTGAAATCACCTGAATCTCTGACTGATGGGTTGATCTGACCCATGATTTGTACGATGTTTTTTGCGAACTTGGTTCTCAAATCACGGTCTTTAATTTCTAATGCAAGTTTTACCAGTTTCTGAACATTGCGTCCATATTCACTGATCATAAGTTTGTCTCTTGTGGTGTTGTATTCCATCATTGTATATCTCTTTTAGGTCATTCTATTGTTGTCCTTTCAAATTGATATTTTACCCGCTTCCTGGTGCTTGTTATGTGTGGAAGAGGAAAACTGAATGAAAGGTATTGAATGAATATTAATAACGAACCAAGCAGTTTGTTACGGTACAAAAGTAATAAAAAAATACAACTGGATAATTTTCAGTTGAAAAGATGCAAAAACTATTTTTGGATGAAGTTGTTTAAATCCCTTATCGACGACTCAAAGTCGAATACGTCATTCAATTCGTAATAATTATCAATATCATATGTACGGCTATATGCTGCTTTGGCGAATTCAAGCTTTGTGCTCTCAAAGTCGAAAATTTCCATAATCTGTTTTACCTGTGACACGACCAGACAATTTGCGTTCATTACCTGTTTCGCTACTGTCAGTTTGGAGTCCTCAAAACTTTTGGAAGATATTGAGCTTTTGGCAGTTGCAAACCTCTCTGTGGTCATAGGGTTCTCACAACCGATTCTGCCGCTATAACCGGGAACTGGTTCTGGTTTTTCGTTCCTGATCGGTTGTTCAATCACTTCCTGGTGCGATTCCGTGGTTGTTGTTGTTGAATACACTGTTTCATCTGATACCTGCATATCGGGCAGGCCAATTGTGATATCCATATTGGAGGAACCGGTCCCATCATCCAGATTGACCTTCATCGAGAACACATTTGTTCCTGAGGTTACAGAAACTTCTGATGTCTCCTGAGTGGCAGATGGTTCTTTTTTGACGGGAGTTATAACCGTTTCCCGTTTTTCATCCGGTAATGACTGGTCCTGAGAGGTCATAACGGGTGTTACAACAGTTTGCTTTTCAATAGGTTTCCAGCTACTGGCATTGATTTTCCATTTTCCTTTACCAGTCTCCTTGATGACCCAGGTAACTGCTGAAATGTTGCCATCCACATCCACTCCCTGGATTACTTTTTCAACAGGTTTCAGATCTGGATTCTCGAAAATGATTTTCACTTTTGCCCAATCATTGTCCATTTCAATGATTTCGACCCGGAAATTGGGTTCATTATTCATTTTTTTTCCATCCATAATAACCCAGAACTTATATCCGTCTTCTGAGAAAAAGGTGGCCAGAGGTTTTTGTGCTGTCAGTGAAAATGCTAAAACAGCCAAAAGCAGAACCAAACAAGTTTTTTTCATTTTTTCTGTTTTTTTATTGATTTGAATATTCTTTCATTTTTTCAACTTCCGGAATTATTGTATTGTGTGGCGCAAATGAAATTTGTCGTCCGTAAATCATCAATACATTGAGCATTTTGTCCTTAAACGCAGGAATTACATCAGCATAATCCATGATATCAAAAGCCACGTCATCAGGCAGGCTTCTAAAGGTGACATTGAGCCTTGTGTAATTGCTTACACTTGTGATTTCTAACTGACCGCCGAAATCTCTGCTTTCCCGTATCTTATTCCGAAGGTCCCTGAAGTCCCTGAAAGTTCCGATTTGATAGAACCTGAGTTCATAGGGCGTTCCATTATTTACCCAGTCGCCGATATAGGAGTTAAAAGTCAGCATCAATTTTTGAAATCCGTTTTGAATAGCTTCATCAATTCCGGAAAAAGTTGGTGAGGCTGCACTACCACTGCTTTTCCATCCACTTTCCAGCATTACAGTTCCAAGCCCCTCGGCGGTGCAGTTATCGAAAACTTTCGCTTCAATGACAACCTGAGCGGCAGTACGGGTATCAAACTGTTCGAGCCTCTGGTTAATATGAATATTGTCGATCAGAATAATGAACTGAGCACCGGACATGATCCCGAGTTTTTGTGCAAAACTCATGGTGGAAGTATCAGTGTCCTGCATGATCCTGAAAGCTTCTTCCTGCAGCCTTTCAAAACGGCTTCTTTCGATATAGCGGTAATTTTTTTCAGAAAGAAAGCTATTGATCCGGTTGACAGCATAATCTAAATCAGGGATGAATTTGGGACTAACAATACGCTTGTCGTAAATAACCAAAAACCTGACACCCCCTATTTGTCTTGACAGAAGCTGAGCATCTGCTTTCAGTGGCAACAGGCTTTACCCTGGCGCTTACCACCATTTCATAACCACTCTGAAGCTTCGTTTCACTAATCACGTCATAACCAGTAATGTATCCTCTTGTATTGGTAGATATTGCATCTCTGATAATCATGAAGTTTTCAACCTGCGATTCAGAAGCCAGTGAAACGCCTACAGCCTGTCCGATGGCGTTCCGCAGGGCATCCTGAAGGGCATCATCTCTGTTGACGCCAATTCCTTTGGCTTCAACAGCTTTTTCCTGTCCAATGGCAATATACGCCGCCATCACTAATATGGCAGATACAATCAGTTTAATAACCTTCATATTTATATTCGTTGAAGTGGTGTTAAATAAGCAGGAGAAGTGCTTTACCTATGGTTGCAGCAGTTTTCATCACTTTATCCCAATTGATCTTTTTGCTGGTTTCCTGACCAACAAAGAGTTTCCCATTGTATGCATCCACGATATCAATAATTTCAATCCCTTTTTGAAAGCCAAACTCCTCCATGACTTCACGGGAAGTTTGCAAAATCTTTGGAAATTTCCCCTTTTTAGGATCATAGATTTTATAAAGGTCGAGCAGCACGTTGTTATTTTCGTCGATGATTAAAGGGAACAGTGCCGGATCAAACTGTTTACCGGCAAGATTGAATACGAAATTTTCCATTTGTTTAGCCTCCTGCTGGCTGACTTTCCCCACTTTCACATGAGTACCAGGTATTGAAGTCATTTCGGCCGGTTTAGCGGCATCATAAACAGCAGATGCCAATCCTTTTTCCTGATATAATGGAGCTTGCAGCGTAACAACCATCATGCCCCATTCCTCCCGGGGTTCTCCAACCATGACGGCTCCTTTAATGACACCGTCGACCCGGGAGTAAATATAATCATTGGTTGTGATTAGATTTTCCACTGTTGTCTCACCGTGGATCTTTACGCCATTTATGATTTCAAGAAGATTTCGCTGGGCTACAACAACAGCACCTCTGATGGCCATGGCCCTTGCTTGTGAATAGTTTTTAAACCTGGATGTATCAATCAGTGTTTCTCCACGGGCTTCAATCAATTGAGTGGTACAATTAATATTTCCATACTCTTTTTATTCATTAAATTCAGAAGCTCCTTCAAGCAACTTATCATAGATTGAATTGTGGTCATCCTCGGTCAAATGACCGGAAGACTCTGTAATATTGGGTTGTTGTTTGTCTTTTTTGTTTTTCTTGTCTTTTTTTTGTTCTTTCTCAACTTTTTGTTTTTCGGAAGACCGCTGCTGGCCCGATGATTCAAATTGACCCCATGCAGATGATATCATGAAGGAGAAGAACAGAATAATTCCAATGCCACGAATGTTTTTTTGTTTCATGAGACCCTTTTGCATTTAATTACACCAGATTCAGGATAAAAGTTACATCTTTGGGAAATTAGGGCAAAAATAAAAAAATCTGGTAATTTTGAAAAACTCTAAAGTTTTTTATGATGGCACAGGAAAAGCAAGAACAAAAAGTTTTGATGGTTGATGCTTCCAATGGTTTCTATAAGATGCTTCGTTATCCTGTAGGTGACTTTTTTGGACCGGTTGATCTCGGTATCCATCTTTCACATAAATGCAATAGCTTGAATATAGGAGCGGGATTGCTGGCAGGTTCTATATTTCCTGGATCTAACAGGCTAATATTCAGTGGGATATCTCCTTCCTGGCATGGGTTTTTCATCTCTTCAATGGGAGGGGCTGCTTTGGTGTTTGATGATCTTGGTATCAATATGGTTTCAATCATTGGCAAAAACCCGACTCCCTCTATTCTCTACCTAAACAGAAATCATGGAGAAGAGATCCATGCAGAATTTTTCCCTGTTGAATTACATGAGGTTTGGGAACAGGGACGTAAGGGCGTTTATGCCATTATGGAATACGCACTGGAGCATTTTAAAGACAGGTATGAAAATGATCCACGGGTTCTGGCAGTTGGTCCGGCTGCTGAATATACTGATTTTGGTGCTATTGCTTCTGCTCCGGTTAAGAAAGGTCAACTTACATTTGTTGATACCTGGGCAGGAAGAGGAGGGTTGGGGACTAAAATGTTGATGGAACACGGCATTGCCGGAATCATTTATGGCGGGTCCCATGTTGATGAGGATTTCAGGGATCGAAAAGTGGCTGATGAATGGTTTGAAGCGAAGTACAATCAACGAATGGCTGCCAAAGATTTTGAGGCAACAACCAAATACCGGTTTGACCCGAAATTTGACACC
>JBLRXC010000115.1:0-10162 GCA_047920975.1 Bacteroidales bacterium
GACCGTAAACCATGTGTTTAAAGCTGCTTCGTGAGGGTGATTTGGGGTCACGGGCCAGGGCAGCCAGATATTCGTTGATTTCTTCGGGATCAATCTGCTCAGGCAGCTTGCCAAAGTTAACTACAAACAAGGCGATGCGCCGGATGTAATTATTTAACGTACTTTTGCTCTGTCCGCGCAAAGCAACTTGTTGCTCCAGTTTGCGGACAACTTTTTCAAATTCAGGAACAAGCACAATAGCCTGCTCGACAATAGTAAAACCCGATTTTTTTCTCATATCAGTATTTTTTTGTTGTGAATAATTTACAAGATATGGAAAGAATCGGGTATTTTTGGAAAAGCTATCCCGCGAAGGAGGGATTTAGTTCAACACAGGATAAATGCAATACCGGCAAACGTGGAATTAATGGAAATTAAAAAATATCGTACCCAGCCAACAAAGAGACAGGTAACCAATCCGGTACTGCACTTATCCTGGGGCCGTTAGGTTTTATTGTAAAAAGACCCAGCACATCGAAATTTGAAAAGGTGTATCTGAAATCAAAAAGAGCCTTAAAAAAAAGTTTGGTAACCCCTTTAGAGACAGCTTAAATCCAATAAAAGACAACTCTTCGGATCCAAAAACATTAAGGCACCTGCGACCCTTTGCCCACCGCTGGCAGCCAAAAGTCATTTTTATCAGCGTTTGTTGCCTCACCATTCAGGTTAAAGTCTCCAGGAAGATAACCCGATCTGCCGGCTTCATCAGACCAGACCGGATTCAGATCACTTTCACTGACAAGGCCATCTGTATTGCCGTCACCTGCGGTCATTCCCCAGATACCAGGCGCAAGCTGGGAAAATCCTGCAGCACCATTAAAAACTGTTGATTCTGATCCGGAGAAGTCATAGGAATATATGCCTCCAACCGGCACTATTGCCGACGACGATATAATGGACAGGTGATTTCTGTGGTGAATTACCGGGAAAAGGCCTTTGGTAAGGGGAACAGTAAATACCATGCTTGAAATGCCGTCGCTGCTAACGACATCGCCATTGGTCAATAGGAAACCGGCTCTCCTGGCAATCCTTGTGCTGGCATCTGCTGATGCGGCCGTGATGGCATCCCTGATTTCAACTAAAATCCAGTCAACAATACCAGGGTTGGGTAATGTGGCGAATGATTCATCTCCGGCATAATACCAGGGAGCGCCAGCGTAAGGTTGTTGTAAAGGAAAATCGGGAAGACCGGGCAGCATGTTGTCCATTTGAGTTCCGTTGAAAGGTCCTTGCAGAAAGACTTTCAGATCAGTTTCTATGGGTGTTAATGCACAACTGATGGTTGCAGCCCAGCCGGCAGCCGTCACACTGTTATTGGAGTGAAACCGGAAGGTTAGCGCTCCGCTACCGTGAGATGAAATAATGTTCCCCGGTGAATCGGTTCCGCAATAAGTTCCGATGAGTGGAGAGGAGATGTTAGGTCCGTCGTAAATTTTTAACCAGTCGTAATTGCAGGTCAATTGGTATTCAAGATAGAAAGAGGTAAATACCGCATTGATTTTACCGTTAACCGCCCCCGGATAGAAGGTCATGGTGAAATCCTGGTTGTTGGTGTAATTGCCATTCTGACCACCTGAATCATAAAACAAACCATAGCAGGTAGTTACGCTTGAATTACTCATCAGGTACTCTCCGGCGATCAGAATGTAATCTTCTTTAGTTTCTGTCATATTTCCCGAACCGGTGGTAACGGTGAGTGAAACAGTGTAATATCCGGTCTCCTGGAACTGAACTACAGGGTTTTGCGAATTCTGGATAGTTCCGTTCATGAATACAGGAATTCCAGGTCCGGAAAAATCCCAGGACCAAACAAGTACATCGCATGACAGGCCCGTAAACTGAATGTTCTCATTTAGCAAAGCTGTGGTATTGTTTGCAGTGAAATCAACAGCACCTGGTACAAGTTGGGTATTTAATAAGGTTTTTGCCTTGCTTTGAACCACAACGTTACTAATAATCTGCGGTTGGTAGCATGGCTTTTTGATCTGTACTGTATAGGTTCCTGCATAAATGGGGCGGTGATAATTTCCATGTGGCAGGGCGCTGAAGACCATGCTGCTGTCCACATCATGTCCCTGAATGTATACTTCTGCCATAATAGGCAATCCTGTAACTGCATCGGTGATCGTACCGTGGATACCATACATAGCTTGCTCCATATAATTCAGGAATGAACGCTTGTTGTAGTTCCAGAATGCAGGTAGCTGGTATGCAGGCGGATTTTTGGTGTTAGATATTTCAAGGGTAAACTCACGGCATTGATGAAAGTAGTTCATGTAATCCTGCCGCCCCCCACTTATTGGATACCACGCAAAACCGTTTGTTATTCCGTTGTTTAGGAATGTCATGTAATTCGATGGGGAATATGCCTGTGCTGTATCAGCATATTCACGGCAAACATAAATCCACCAGGTGTTATCGGCAGTCAGTTGCGGCCAGGTGTCCCAGGGATAATTACAAACCTCGGCACCCCCATGGATGTTGGATGACATCACAAAATTGCGGGTTTCGGCAAAGTTCATGAATGAAATGGTCTCGGGCTGCCAGGCCTTGCCGTCAGGGTGAGGACCATCCTCAGGATCGGGGTAATTACGGTTCAGATCCACATTGTTGGCATTGTACCTGACTGCTCCTGAAATGGTGCTGTTACCTGATTTATAGGTACCGTCAGGATTGGCCAGCGGATTGATATAGATCTCCATTTCATTGATCAGACTTGTGATCCTGGGAGAGGTCCCATAGGAGGTCAACAGGGAGTCAATTAACCTGAGCATCAACACATAACCCGTGATTTCGTCACCATGCATGGTTGATGTGTACAGGAACTCAGGCTCAGGTTCATCCACATGAACGTTATCCGAGATTTTTGCTACCAGAAGTTCTCTTCCCTGCACAGTTTGCCCGATGCTGAAAACAGTACAAATAGCCGGATAGTCGGCCATGAACTGGTACATCATGGCTACATAAGCCGGATAGGTTGGATAGGCATCCCAGGTAGTTGTTGATTTCATATCCTCCAGGTTAGTCATCATGGGATCGAAGCCCTCATTGGGATGGGGGAGGAGCGTGTATTTGAATCCGGATTTAAGAAAATTGCTGAACTCTTCTTCATTGGCATAAGCATAGACTTGTGTCCCTTCTGCATTATCCAGGGAGATAATCCTGGTCAACCATTGCAGATCTTCAGCGTCATTGATTTCAAAAGAGAAGTAAATCTCACCATTCTTCTGAAAAAGATCATGGTGTTCGGATTGTGAAATGACCGGAACGCAATAAATGAACATGAGTAAGGAAGAGGTAATGATCTGTTTTCTCATTGTAGTAAATATTAGTTACTGACCTGAATTTGATTGTATCATTTTCCGGATACATTTATTCAAAATCAGGATAAAGCAAATACTTTTTTCTGATCATCCTGAATTCCGAAATTTCTTTTTCCCAGCTTTTCCTGATATTTTCCTCTGTTTCCCCTGCCATGACCTGCTTTCTGAGTCTGTCGGTTCCAGCCAGTTTTTCAAAATATGGAGAGAAAAAATCATCGCGGTCTTTGAAAAACTGATAAAAAGTGATCAATGGTTCAAGGTGGATCCTTCTCTCTTTTTTTACGACGGTTTCAGCAAAATCAACATAGGAAACCCCAAAGCACTCCTTGCCATGATGCGGTGGGTTTTTTGCAATTCCCGGAATGTTCACCGGATGAAAAGCAACTGATCCAGGTGTGAATTCAGGATGACCTGCCACCTGGAACGGCCATTCAGTACCCCGCCCGATACTGATGATGGTTCCCTCAAAGAAACAGAGTGATGGATAAAGGTAAATCGCTGTCATGTTGGGCAGGTTAGGAGAGGGAGCTACCGGAAGATCATAATTGGTTAAATGGGTGTAATTTTTAACCGGTATTACGGTAAGACTGCATTTCAAACCTTTTTGAAGCCATCCCTCCTCATTGACCATTTGTGCATATTCTCCAACGGTCATCCCATGAACAACAGGAACCTGATGGAGTCCGACAAAGCTGGAATGCTTTGGCTCGAGAACCGGGCCATCAACAAAATCACCATTGGGATTGGGCCGGTCAAGAACGAGAAATTCAATATTTATGGCAGCACAGGCTTCCATGGCGTAGGTCATGGTCGATATGTAAGTGTAGAACCGGGTTCCCACATCCTGGATGTCGAAAATAATCACATCCAGTCCATGCAGATCTTCATCAGTGGGCTTTCTCCTGCTTCCATAAAGTGAAATCACAGGAATACCTGTTTTGATATCCGGTTGGTTTTCAACCCAGGCTCCATCTGCGGCTTCGCCACGAAAACCATGTTCCGGACCGAATATCCTTACCAGGTTAAACCCGGAATCATAGAGCAGATCAACGAGATGTTGTGTTCCTGCCATGGAGGTTTGGTTCGCAATCAGGCCGATCCGTTTGTTCTGAACCAGGGGGAACCATTTTTCTGTTTGTTCGGCACCTGTTATAACAGGCTTTACCTCCTGGCCGGAAACAGAGTCATTTGACTGAATCTGCCCTGTATTGCATGAACTGAAAAGGATGATGAATAAAATTGTTCCCGAAAAAAGTATCATCTGCTGGTTACAATTACTTTACGGATTAATCAAATTTCCATTCCGGTATTCTTCCCGGTGTCCACGGTGCATTCAACTTTTCGAGTTCGTCTTCTATTGCCGGGATCTGCTTTTCATAGATCATTCTCAGGTTGTTCAGCACGGGTGGAAACTCCTCTTTGATGATCTCAAAAACATCCCGCTGTGTCTGGGTGATGTCGCTGGTTGACCTTATATGAACCGAGGCGATGGAATTCATCCTCTCGTTGATGGAGGGTATTGCAGGCCAGTTCTCTTCACGGCTGGCTTTGGGTCGTTGTCCGTTAAACTGCCAAAGGATTTCATCAAGTTGTAACTCTACTGCAACAATTTTATCCATCAATTCAGCAGGGCAACCAGTGGTTTGATGTGCCGCCTGTTTCATGGTCTTCACCCTTTTCATTATTTCATCGGCAAGATTACCTGCACCTCTGATTACTCTCGACATCTCTGCCATTTCATTGTTGAAGGCCACAAGTTCTGACCGGTCAGCAGCAGGTAAGGTTGTATTGTCAAGCGGAACTACATTGAAAAAGACAGGGCCTGCAAGCTGAGTTTCCTCTCCTCTCACGACCATTGACATTGAAACTGCATATTTACCGGGCATGACCATCATACCGCTGCCACCTGTAGAGAGGGGATTGAACTTACCGCCACGGCCAGTAACGGGATTGGTTCCTGCATACCTCAAATCCCATGCTAACCTGTTAATCCCGGAACCAATATCTTTTGTAAGCTTTCTGACCTCACTGCCTACTTCATCGGTAATGGTAAAAATGAGGTGTGGTTTTACTTCGTTTTCCTCGGCCCTCAGCTCTTCCATCGTGGGCATGGGTATGGGATTCCTGTCCTTGGCCAGTTCTTTCTCCTTCTTATGACGAATTTCCCTGAGTGTTTCAGGATTTTCCTTGATATAGTATGTGAAAGTAGCTCCAAAAGCAGGATTGGGTGCAATGTACACAGTTGATCCGCTGCCATATCCACCCCGATTGCGTGGTACATATTGCAATGCATCCTTTACCGGGAAAATATGGGCTGAAGAATCCAGCAGTCCGGAATTGAGTGACCTGAGTGGTGAATAGTCATCCAGAATATAGAACCCTCTTCCAAAAGTGGCCAGTACCAGGTCATTTTCACGTTCCTGAATGGCAATATCACGAATTGAATTGGTGGGAATACCTGCTTTCAGCTGTGTCCAGATTTTGCCGCCATCATTTGAGAAAAAGATAGCAAATTCAGTACCTGCAAACAACAGATCCGGATTGATATGATCCTGTTCAAAGCTATGCACAGTTCCGTTTTCCGGTAGATTTCCGGCAATGGAAGTCCAGCTCCGACCTTTGTCTGTGCTTTTGAGAAGGTATGGTTTGAAATCATCTCTTTTGTGGTTGTCAAATGCAGCGAAAACGATGTTTTCATCAAACTTTGAAGCAACGATATCACTCACATAAGTGAATTCAGGAATACCGGGGAATGATTCAATTTTTCTCCATGAACCGCCACCGTTTTCAGTAACCTGGATCACGCCGTCGTCGGTTCCCACATAGATCAAACCCTCTTTAAGTCTGGATTCATCCAGTGATACGGCCATTCCAAAAAGCGAGGTCGAAACATCTTTCATCACTGCATCAATACTCCAGAATCTGTCCATGACAGGCCAGGTGTTGCGGTCCATTTGCCGGGTGATATCATCGCTGATCACTGTCCATGAATTACCGCGGTCATCGGAGCGAAACACCTTATTGGCTGCGAGGTAGAGTCGTGTTGATGAATGTGGACTAAGCATGAATGGTGTATTCCAGTTCCATTTGTAATGATCCTCTCCTTTGCGTGGCTGAGGTTTGATGCTGATCCGTTCACCGCTCTTCTTGTCGAAGCGGAAAATATTTCCATACTGGTATGCAGAGTAAACGATATCCGGATTGGAGGGTTCAATGGCCTGGAAGAAGCCGTCACCTCCCAGTGTTGTGATCCAGTCGCAGGCCGTAACGCCGTCAGAATAGATACTCCCTGATGGCCCGCCCATGCTTGAATTGTCTTGTGTTCCGCCATAAATCCAGTAGAAGGGATATGAATCGTCAACCGACACCCGGTAAAATTGTGTAACAGGCAGGTTTGCTTTATGAACCGATGTTTTTCCACCATCGAAAGTTTCATAGATGCCGCCATCACCGCCTATGATGAAATGTTTGGTATTATTGGGATTGATCCACATGGCGTGATCATCCACATGCCGGTCTTTGTTGCCAATCGGATTCCAGGTTTTCCCTCCATCCAGTGTAAACTGTGAATAGGTGTCCATGGAATAGACCTTATTGATGTCGACCGGATCACAATAAATTTCATTGTAATATTGTCCGCTTGCATTATAATCACTCATCTTTTCCCATGACTCTCCCATGTCGGTACTTCTGAAGAAGCCACTTTTGTCCAATGCTGCTTCAACAATCACATACCACACATTTGGATCCACAGGTGAGATGGCAATTCCCATACCCCCTTTGTCAACGCCTGGAATTCCGGATTCAATTTTCCTGAAGGTTTTCCCTGCATCGGTGGATTTATAAATGGCACTTTCGGGTCCTCCGCCAATCTTAGTAAAAACATGCCGCCTGCGTTGTTCTGAAGTAACAAATAAAATATCCGGATTTTCAGGATGAAGCACAACATTGTTCACACCTGTATGCTCACTGATGTAGAGTATTCTCTCCCAGGTCTCCCCGCCGTCAATGGTTTTGTATAAACCCCTGTCACCACCGGGACCCCAGGTTGAACCTTCGGCGGCAACATAAACTACATCTGTATTTCTGGGATCAATGGCAATCATCCCGATATGCCTCGATTCCTTGAGTCCCATGTTTTTCCAGGATTTACCCCCATCCAGCGTTTTGTACACCCCGTTTCCATATCCCAGTGCCCGCTGGTGATTGTTTTCTCCGGTTCCAAGCCAGACAACTGCAGGGTTGTGCGGGTCCATGGCCAGGCAACCCATCGAATAGGCGCCATAGTTCTCAAAAACAGGCTCCCATGTTGTTCCGTTGTTCACTGTTTTCCAGACATGGCCACAGGCAACAGCCACAAAATATTCCGTATGATCTTTCGGATTGACAGCAAAATCAGCAATCCGGCCGGAAGTGTGAGAAGGACCAACACTTCTGAATTTCAAACCGCTGATAATGCTGGATTTGATGGTATCAGTGCCTGAGGATTTCTCACCCTTTTTCTGAGCGATTACCTGAAATCCTAATGTAATGAGGATAATTACCAAAATCAATGGTAAGACTGACTTCCTGCAATGCAATGTCTTCATAAAACGAATTTAAAAATTAAAAAGTGATCCGATAAAAGTAAATCAAATTTGAAAAAGCAAAGCGATTAAGTTAATTTTAATAATTGCCTGATTATTTTCTGTAGCATAAAATTTAATGCTTTTGACTTGTATGACATATCATTGAAACTTCCAATAATGAATGATTCTGTCATTGGATGATAAAACATAAATGCCCCTGTAACTCCAGCACAACCCCAGCAGTTGAATTGTTGGGGCAGTATAACAGGAATTGTAATAAACTTCCATATGGCATACCCGTAGCGAATGGTGGGATATGACTTATAATCGTCCGATAACATGCGGCGCAATGTCTGATCCTTAACCAATTGATGATTTACGAGTGCTTTCATAAATACCAGGTACTCTTCAAGGGTTGCGACAACGCCACCTCCGGCATAATCAATATGAGAAACACCTTTAACCCGGGTAGCATCAATACCATTGAGGAAAAGCTTTGCAGTAGGGTGTTCTGGTTTGACTGCCGGCTCTGAGAATCCCATCATGTATGCATGCTTCATTTCAAGGGGTTCAAAAATAAAATGATGCAAAATTTCATGGAATGGTTTTTTCGTCACATTTTCCACGATTAACCCGAGAAGGTAATAGTTAGTGTCTGTATAGAAATGCTTTTTCCCGGGCTTCGATTTGGGTTTCAGGTTCTCCTTGCCCCAAATCACAGCCTCTCTGGGCGTGATAATTTGAGGTGTATCAATCAACTTCTTCCATAAGTGATAGAAAACATCATTCAAACCCGACGACTGATTTAAAAGATGGCTGATTTTTATTTCTCCAGAATAGTCTTTTCCTTTGTAAACATGGAGTTTGTTCATCAATTCCACGTCAAGGTATTTTGATATTTGATCATCAAATGACAAATCTCCTCTTTCGTGCAACATGCCGATGATGGTTGCAGTGAATAATTTACCTACGCTCGCAAGGTGAACGGGTTGTTGTGGGTGAGCAGCAAATGTATCCGTTATTCCTTCGGCAATATTTAAGTGGATTCCCCAATTTTCGGAATGAACAAGCAAATAAGCATTCTTCACTCTTTTGTCATTTTGAACCTGTTTTCTGAACAGTGCTTCAATTTTTGTCTGAACAATTTCTTTTTCCATAATTTTTTTCTCGTTCCTTTATGAGTTGTGCTTTACTGTTGTCAACCGGCTTGCGCGCAGGAATAACTTTTGCAATGGACAAATCGCCATTCCAAATTATGGCAAATATATATAAGCTGGATGAAATCTAAATAAACTCCGGATGAATTCGATTTGCTGAGCAAAACCTTTGTAAATCAATAGGTATTTTGAATGATATCATTGACCAGAAGCTTATTTTGAGAATAATCAAGATGTTAATTTTGGCTTTCTTTCATCCTGATCAAACAGATTCCCCTTATCTTTGCCCTATGATTATGATTGACAATACCATAGTTACAGATGAGTTCAGGGATGCCCTTTTTTGCTGTAACCTTGAAAAATGTCTTGGTGCATGTTGCGTGGAAGGAGATGCCGGTGCGCCCCTGGAGGATGAAGAAATATCGCTCCTGGAGGATTACCTTATTAAGATCAAACCATACATGACTCCGGAGGGTGTGGAAGTGGTTGAAAAAAATGGTGTTTTTGATTACGATGCCTCCGGAAATTACGTAACACCACTTGTCAGGGATCGCGATTGTGCTTTTGTTTATTATGAAGATAACATTATTCGCTGTGCAATTCAGAAGGCATTTGATGAAGGGGAAATTCATTTTCAGAAACCGGTTTCCTGCCACCTCTATCCCGTTCGCCTCGAAGAGAAAAACGGTTTTACACACCTGAAGTACCATAAGTGGGACATTTGCGAGCCGGCAAGAGCATTTGGTCAGGTCAAAGGCATATTGTTAGATAAATTCCTGAAAGAAGCATTGATCAGAAAATTTGGTGAGAACTGGTATAAGCAGCTGGTGAAGCAGCTTGGAGATTAAAATCCGGAATAGATTTCAAATAAAAGACTTTAAAAAATTAAATATGATGAAAACAATACAGTTTCTTAGGGTTACAGGACTTTTGGCCGGATTGCTGCTCATCAGCACAATCACTTACGGACAACAACGCCAGGTATCCGGGGCTGTTAAGGCAGACCGGAACAATACACTGAAAGCAGGACCAGATGAACATGAAAAACTGCAAAATCTTGACATGAGATCCTTTG
>JBLRXC010000116.1:0-10157 GCA_047920975.1 Bacteroidales bacterium
CCAGGCAAAACACAGCGGTTAAAAAATCATAAGAAAGTTCTTGTTTGAACAAGTCCTATGGTTATTTGTTAGTAGAAAATTACCAACTTATTAATACAAGTTTTATAAGCAAACTTTACAACCTGATCATTGTTCTCATCTTACCTGCACTTTTCATCATTTTTACAAGTGGAATCCTTTACCACACAGGGTCTCCGGGTGGTAAAACAGGGTCTCCGGGTGATATGGGAAACAATTGTACTGAATGTCATCTTGGAACACCCGCTAACCAGGAATTCTGGATCAACAGCGGGTTTTTAATGTCCGATGGTTATCAGGCAGGTGAAACATACGATATTCTGGTGTTGGCCTTTGATGGCAATGCAGCCAAATTTGGGTTTGAAGCAACAGCTGAGACATCAGATGGTGTGAAAACAGGTACTTTTCAAGCAGGATCTCTGGGAATGACCCAGACTATCAACAATAACAAAGCGATTACCCACACTGTTGCCGGCACGACTCCATTGGCCGACACAAGTACCATTTGGATGTTTTCCTGGACAGCACCAGCTGAACCTGTTGGCGATATTACCTTTTATGCCGCTATCAATGCAGCCAATGGTAATGGTAATAACACCGGAGACCAGATTTACCTGTCCCAGTTTTCAGCGTCTCCTGCAACCAGTAGCACTCATGCAGAAACTTCAAATAAATCACCGCAATTGTTTCCCAACCCTTCATCGGGTTTGGTAAACTATGACTTTACAGGGACCGGAGTTTCTGAGGTGCAGATCATTCGCCTGGATGGCAGGGTTGTCAGAAAAACATCAGTCAGCGAAACTGTTGGAACCATGGACCTGACTGATCTGCCAAAAGGAGTATATATCCTTCAAACACCGTTTTCAGGGCAGAGGTTATTGCTTTTCTGATCTAATTTCACAGATATTTCATTCAATGATCACAGAGGTGGATCCAGCATGGGTTCACCCTTTTGAATATCTGCAATCCTGCAAGTGACTTTCTCGCCAACAACTGATTGCTGTGGTAGATCTTTCTTCCGTAGTAAGATATCCTTGCCAAATGGATTTTTTAACATCATAACTTCTGATTCTCCATCCGGATAGTTGTCAACCATTTTTTGACCGATGATTTCAAAATCATATTCCATACCGGGTACAAATGAAGGATGAGCCGGCTCAAAGAAAAAACCATCAGACTTGCGTATCATTCTACATTTTATTGACATTCCCACCTCTAACCTGTATTTAAAATAAAATTTTATCCGAAGCTTGATACATCTGTTCTGGTCATCTTCCAATATAAAAAAATCATAACCGGCACCATAGGTCTTCACTCCGGTTATACGGAAAAGATGGTAATCGCCATGTTTTATTTCAGGGAACATATCTGCCTGATCATCGGTCGAGACATAGATTCTGCCTTTTTTTATCCTGACCACCCTGGCTTTTATCATATCTCCTACATTCGTCTCTGGAGAAAGATCTTCAGCAGGAATAGTAATTTCATAACCCAAATGATCCAACAGGACAGCATGGTTTTCAATTGCATGCCTGGTATTCATTATCTCGTCAAAACGAATGACCGGAAATAGATAGGATCTGTTGTATTTATAAAAAGGATGCAGGGGTTCAATATAAACTCTGCCATTGCAATTGATCCGGTCAATCCTGCACTGGATATCCTTATCTATCTTGAACGGATATTTTTCATAATATTCTTTGGCGAGCAGATGCTTGACTCCATTGATGTCTTTTAATTTAAAAAAATCTTTTCCATCTGGAACTGTTACCATCCCTACAATCGTAAATGGATAAATGGCTCCTTCTGTCAGTCTTTGAAATTTTATTTGTTTCACGATTCTTTAATCTTCAACAAGAGTGCGGGTAGCCTTTCTAACCCCTTTAACTTTCATTACCTTGTGTATCAAAGTTTCGATGTGTTTTGAATCTCTGACACTCACTTTTATCCTGGCATCAAATTTTCCCTCTTTGCTGGTGTCAACGTTCAGAGAAACCATATTCACTTTGAGATCATTTGAA
This sequence comes from Bacteroidales bacterium, assembly GCA_047920975.1. Taxonomy (GTDB): domain Bacteria; phylum Bacteroidota; class Bacteroidia; order Bacteroidales; family JAADJA01; genus JAADJA01. Next base: position 2,040 of record JBLRXC010000116.1, read on the forward strand.
ATGACTGATGTGATATTGTTAAGAACACCTACTTCGTCATCCCCAACTATATGCAGTGTGCTCAGATAAGTTTTGTTTTCATCACTTCTTCTCCATTTCACACTGATCACCCGGTAGTTGAATTTCGATAACAACTGACGTGCATTGGGACAATTCAGCCGGTGAATTGTAATTCCTTTTCCTATAGTTACAAACCCAAATACCGCGTCTCCTGATACAGGATGGCAACATTTAGCCAATTCATAATCAAGATTTTCAATATCGTCGTCAATCACCATGAAATCTTTTGTGTCGGTGTCCGCTTGCAGGTTCTCCCGGTCCGGTTCTTTTCGGGTTGGAGGTGTTAAAACCCTGGCAACAGGTTCAGGCACTTCTTCAATAGATTTTTTGATCTCGGTGAGGTCAATTTTCTCGACTGCAATCAGGTAGTAAAGGTCTACTGATGATTTCAATTTAAATTGTTTGATCAATTTGTCTACAATTGCATCTGAGAACTGAATTTTCCGGTTTCTCAGTTTGCGTTTCAGGATATCCTTACCAATTTCAGCCTCCTGAAAACGCTCCTCTTTCAGAGTTCGCCTGATTTTATTTTTGGCTTTGTTGGTAATTACAAAGTTTAGCCAGTCAAGTTTGGGTTTTTGATTCTTAGAAGTTAAAATCTCAACTTTATCTCCATTCTGCAATACGTGACGGATGGGGACCTGTTTACCATTAACCCTTGCACCGCTGCAAAGGTCACCCAGGCTGGTATGGATATCATATGCAAAATCAAGCACTGTCGCTCCCTGTGGCAGTTTCCTTAAATCTCCTTCCGGTGTAAATATGAAAGTTTGCTGCGAATAAAGCTCTACTTTGGAAATATCATTTCCTTCCAGCATCTCCATATCAATATTGGCAATGAAGTCTCTTATTTTATGCAACCACTCATCATGTTCTTTCCCTGATGCACCCTCTTTGTATCTCCAGTGGGAGGCCAACCCTTTTTCAGCTACCTCATCCATACGGGTAGTCCGGATCTGTATTTCGACCCATTTACCATTTGGACCGACAACTGTGGCATGCAACGATTCATACCCGCTTGGCTTGGGGGTTGAAATCCAATCTCGTAATCGTTTAGGGTTGGGTTGGTAGATATCCGTAACAATGGAATAAACTTTCCAGCAATCGGCTTTTTCATTTTTTCCTGACGAATTGAGTATAATGCGCACAGCAAAAAGATCGTATACTTCATCAAATCCCACATTCTGCTTTTTCATTTTTTGCCAGATGCTGTGGATGGATTTAGGTCTGCCCTTCATTTCAAAATCAAATCCCTGCCGCGCCAGTTCACGCTCAACCGGTTTGATAAATTCAGTGATGAAGGCATTTTGTTTGAGCCGTGACTCCTTTATTTGTCTCTCAATGGATCGGTATATTGCAGCATGGGAGTGCTTCATCCAGAGATCTTCCATCTCGGTTTTCATTGCATACAGGCCCAGCCGGTGTGCAATAGGAATATAAATGAACTGAACCTCCCTCAGGAATCTGGTTCGTTTCTCTTCGGGAATTGTCCTGAAGTTCCTCATATCGTTAAGCCGGTGTGCCAGCTTAATCAGGATAACCCTAATATCTTTGATCAGGGAGAGATAAAGTTGTCTGAATTTATCGGAATGCAGAGATGCTTTTTCAGTCTTTATGTCTGAAAGTTTTGCAAATCCGTTAATTATCAACGCCACATCAGATCCAAAATCATTGGCAATCCTGGCATTAAGAACCGGGTCATTTTGTTTGATATTATGGAGCAGTGCACAGATTACCGAAGTCATTCCAAGGTTTAATTCCTCAAAAACAATCCGGGCAACCTGTATGGAATGAAATACATAATCTTCAGGCGTTTTGCTCAATGATTTCTGATGATATTCCAAAAAAAGTTCAAATGCTCTTCTTAGCTTCACCAGGTCATCTTTCCTTGCATCACTACCGCAAATTTTTAACAACCCTCTGTACAGATTTCTGATGTGCTGTTTATCATTCAATGGATCACTCATGATTCAAAAAATAATCTGGTGAACATAAATTTAAACCCGTGGATTATTTCTAAACGTAAACTTTTTAGTCGTCATTGTTTCAAACATGTTGACGAATCACTTAGCAAAATCAACTTCTTTTATCCTGAAGGGAATATGACGGTTCCTAATCAGCAGTTGATTTCCTGTAATTGTAAAGAAGGAATTGAAGGATTACTCTACGTTATTATTTGATTGAATCCTCATCCAGATCTTTTGGTTTTCTTCTTTGGGATTGCGGTTCAGCAATAGAATCACGCATTTTGGTATCGGCCATGATATTCTTATAGCGATAGTAATCCATAATACCAAGGTTTCCGCTCTTGAAGGCTTCAGCAATGGCAAGAGGAACCTGCACTTCTGCTTCAATGACCTTGGCGCGGGCTTCCTGTGCTTTTGCTTTCATTTCCTGCTCAAGCGCTACGGCCATTGCTCTTCTTTCTTCAGCTTTAGCCTGAGCAATATTCTTATCGGCATTTGCCTGATCCATTTGAAGCACTGCACCGATGTTTTTGCCAATGTCAATATCAGCGATATCAATAGACAGGATTTCAAATGCGGTTCCTGAATCAAGGCCTTTTTCAAGTACAACCCGGGAAATGGAATCCGGATTTTCCAGCACCCTTTTATGAGAATCTGCAGAACCAATGGAAGAGACAACACCTTCTCCAACCCTTGCCAGCACAGTCTCTTCGCCTGCGCCCCCAACAAGTTGCTTGATGTTTGCCCTTACAGTCACTCGTGCTTTTGCAATCAACTGAATGCCATCTTTGGCAACTGCTGTAACAGGCGGGGTATCAATTACTTTCGGGTTAACCGACATCTGGACCGCTTCATGGACATTCCGGCCTGCGAGGTCAATGGCTGTTGCCACTTTAAAAGTCAGGTCCATATTGGCTTTATCGGCAGATATCAAAGCTGTGACAACTGAAATCACATTCCCGCCAGCCAGGTAATGTGCTTCCATTTCATCTCTGTTAACCGTCAAACCTGCTTTGGTGGCCGAGATCATACTTCTGACAATGACCTGGGGTGGCACCTTGCGCCATCTCATAAATACCAGCTGAATCAATGAAACCCTCACTCCTGAAAGCAGGGCGGTAAACCACAAACCCACCGGAATGAAGTAAAAGATGACCCACAAACCAAAAAGTGAGGCAATCCCAATGACAATAATGATAAAGAAATTTGTTTCTGTTCCCATTTGTTATGTTGTTTTAAGTTTAACGATGATTCTATTGTTTTCAATTTTGATAACCTCTATTTCAGATCCTTCATCTATGAGGGATCCATTGGAGCGGACTTCCCAATAAATGCCATTGATCAGCGCTTTACCCATAGGTGCAAGACGTGAGATTGTTTTTCCTGAATCCCCAACCTTAACCTTATCGGTTTCAACCTCATTAACGCGGCTATCAATTCTGCTGCTCAGGGAAGCCCTCTTCCATGTATCGGATTTCAATGCAATAGAAAGTGATACAACGGAAAGCACAACAGAAACGACAAGTGTGATCGTCCCTGCCTTCACACCATAAACAGCAAATGCCTGCCAGATGCCAATGGCGATTAATGCCAAACCAATAATACCTGAAATCCCCGTTCCCGGCAACACAAGTATCTCAATAAGTAAGAAAAGAAAACCTACAATGAGTAAAATGGCTATGATTGTCCAGGTCATCGTCTTAGTCTATTGAAACGGTTAATTTGCGGTTTGTCAACTCTTCGTAAATTGGCTTGAGTTCATAAAAACTACCTGATTTAACTCCACATTTTCCATTGTGGTGGGCAATGGTAGCACACTGCTCTGCCTGATAAAAATCATGTCCACATACCTCCACCAGTGATTCAACAACATAATCGAATGTATTGTGGTCATCATTGAACAGGATCAATTCTTTCAACGTATCCTCCATTTCCTGCGAACCAGAGGATGGATTAAACTTTTCGCGGGTCATACCAAATCACTGATAATAATTTTTACTAAAGTAAATGATTTATCAATATCTGAGGTGATTTTTTTTAAAATATCTTTGCCCGATCCATACTCTAATAACAATCCATCAAATGATTTGTTATTAAATGGTTGAATAGGTTGCAGAATCATCATGAACATCATTGAGCACAACTTTAAGGAATTTTGCGAAAAACTCGGTTCAGCATTAAAAAAAAAGTTGCCGGGTGAGACTTCACACTTAAAAATGGCTTCACGCATGAGACTGGATGATATGAAGAGAGGATTTGACCTCACCCATGCAGATAAGAGCGCTGTGCTGATCTATTTTTATCCCTTTAAGGGATCGATATATTTTCCACTTATTTTGAGACCAGCTTATGATGGCATCCACGCAAGCCAGATATCGTTGCCCGGAGGCCGGATGGAATTATCTGACACATCCATTTTACAGACTGCCCTTAGGGAAGCAAATGAAGAGATTGCCATTGACCCTGAACGAATCCAAATCCTCGGAAAACTAACCGAAGTATACATTCCTCCCTCCAATTATCTTGTAACACCTTTCGTTGGTAGCGCAAACTATGTCCCTAAATTCATACCTGATCCGTTTGAAGTTGAAAAAGTGATTGCGGCAGATATCCGGATGTTTTTTGACAAAACACTTATAAGGGAGAAGACCATTTGTGTCCGAGACATGGCAATCCAGGCGCCCTATTTTGATATCAGCGGTCAGACAGTCTGGGGAGCCACCGCTATGATTTTAATTGAACTCAAGGACATTATTGAAAGTATCGAATAATGGATTGTTGACCACATTCAACAGTTCTTCACCCATGATCAATCATCTTCTACGGTAATTTGGTGGACAATCTTTGCAGCCTTCCCCAGCATAGCGGTAACCCCGCAATACCTCTCCTGGGAAAGATTGACTGCTTTTTCAAGTTTTTCCATGGGAAGATCAATGCCCCTGAACCTGTAGTGAACTGTTATGGTATGGTATACCTTCGGATGTTCTTCCGTAAGTTCGCCTTCTACCTCTATTGTCAGTCCGGTGTATTCAACCCGCATTTTCTTCAACATGGAAACCACATCCATTCCTGTACAACCTGCCAAGGAGACCAGTGTAAGAGGTTTAGGTCTTGGGCCGCGATTTTTTCCGCCCACCTCCTCAGAGGCATCGAGTGTGATTGTGTGATTATTCACTAAAGCTTCAAATGCCATGTCTTCGACCCAGTTAATCTCAACCTTGTTCTTCATAATATTGTTGTTTAATCATTGACTCCTGAAACCTAATTTGCAAAATAGAATTCTCCCGGAACAATGCCGGCCTGATGAGAACTCACCAGTTCACCGGTTGTGGGATTGTATCTGTAAATCCATCCATTCTGGGAAAAATCAACTGCATCGGAAACATAAATCATCTTCTCAACATGATCATACCCTAAACCGTATAACCCGCTTTTACTTATCAAAGGGGATGATTCAAGACTGGTAGACGTTATTTCCTGTTTATAAATTCCATCAGGCATCATATAATAAAGGATATCCCCCGATTCATTGATAACCAGCTTTTCAGGGTGCTTCACTGCATCAGGGAATGCGATATCTGTAATCACCTCGTCATTCGACGGACTGATACACAAGAGATGTCCTTCAGAGTCTCCAGGAGCGGGAAATCCATTCCAACCATGTCCTGAACAAATAACCCAAACATTTCCGCTCTTATCCACCTGTATTCCGGATGGTCTAGGATATACTGCAATGGTTCTGTCAACCTGGTCAGAGATGTTATCAATAACAGTTATTGTGCTATCAATACTGAATCCTCCCTGGTTAAGAACCCATGTCTGCTCCCCAACAGTGAGCATCTTCTCTGGTCCGGTACCAACCGGTATCTCTCCCACCTTCTGAGCTGAAAGATAATCCACTATTGCCACCTTATTATCCCAGGATGTGACGTAAACTTTTCCAGGTCCGGCCTCCACCAAATAGCGGGGAAGATTTACAGAGTTTACAACACCTTTGATCCTGAAGTTTTTCATGGTTACAATCCAGATTAAATTCGCATTATTTACTATGATAAACCCTGTATTACCGATCTGGTTCAGGGATTGGGCAACATTGCCCAGCGGTAGTCCATTTTTTTCCTGAAACAGGTCATATGTTGCCGCCATATCCTGCCGTGTAAAATGCGTAATGGTACCGGTACCATCCGCAAATTTGCCCTCATTGACAACAAAAATACCTTTGCTGTAATCAGTACCTGGAATGGGTGGATTCACTGTTTCATCCTCCTTACAGGAGATGCTGACCAGAAAAATGAGCAGAAGTTGTACACAGATGACTGTCAAGTGTTTTAAATTATTCATTGCTTCTCATTTAATTGATTGAACATTGCAAAATTATTGAATAGTGTCTTCCTGGCATAGGATAATACTGAACTGCCTGGTATTCAGTGTTAAAAACATTATGAATATCAAACCTGAGGTTTATGGAGTAAACCTTTATAGCGAAACTTCTGCTGATGGTTAAATCGATCAGTCCATAAGCAGGAAGTCTGTAAAGGTTATCAGTTGTAATATACCTGAATCCATTATAATTCAATGTCGGATTAACAATCAAGCCATTGCGGTTATATATAAGATCCAGGAAGAATCTGTGCAAGGGTACATAAATTAACTGCTTCCGCAATGACTGATCATTGTCCGAAGTACTTTTTTCGTTAGTAGATCTGGTATAAGTGTATCCGCCTGAAAACCTTACTTCAGACTTTCCAAGGATGGTTTTGATTTTAACATCTGTCTCAAACCCACGCGACCATACCTGTTGTATATTCTGAGGTTTCCAGAATGTGGCGTCGGGGACCCAAACAATCCAGTCATTGACCTGTAAACTGAAAGCGGAAATTTCTGCTTTCAGATTGATTTTACCTTTTGCTGCATGATTGTATATGATACCGATATCTTCACTCCATCCATACTCAGCTTTCAGATCAGGATTGCCACCTGGTATCCAATAGAGGTCATTGAAGGTGGGAGCCTTAAAATTTCTCGATAAGCTACCCCTGGCAGAAATGTTTCTTACCAGAACGATTTCTGTAGCCAGTGAAGGAGTGAATGGTGCTGCATCATTCAGGACAAAGTCCTGTCGCAAAATGATGTTGTATTTCCATTGTATTGCAGGAATATCCTGTGAAAACATAAAAAAGAGACCCCATTGATCCTGCCTTGATTTTTCAATATAGTTAAGACTTATCCCGCGGTTCAGTGCAAGATTGAAACCCGAAGTCAGTGCGATGTTTTGATTGATCTTTTGATTGTAATCTCCCAAAAGTGTGTATCGCGCGGTTTCAATTTCAGAATCAATTTGCAAATCATGCACAGTATCCGGATCCTTGTAATGAAGCCGATCGCTAAAATAAGCTCCTTTTAATGAGAAATCACTCCTTTTGAAATAATGTTTTACTGACAACAAGGTCCTTAATGCGTGGTCATTCTGAAACGCATCAGAGGGCTTTGATGTAATGGTTGCCGGTATTTCCTTGTAATTATCCTGAACCCAGACCGATCCACCGGCAATTGTTGACTTTCCAACTTTCACAAACAAATCCTGCATAAACCCAAATTGCTGCAATGATGCATTTTCAAGCCTGACTTCTTCATTCATAAGGCTCCTGAAATAGAAATCATTCTCTGCTTTGCGGAGCATGACGGAAGTTTTGGAATGCCATTTTTTTGAGGAGAGCAAAACATGTCCAAAACCTGAATAATCACTATAACTACCTGCTTTTATACCTCCTGAACCACTACCCTGAGTAGTAAAGGCCGGTTCATTACCCAGGTGAATACTTCCACCGATTGAATTTTCACCGTTAACAGTGTTTGCTCCACCGTTAATGACATGTATATCGCTGAAAAATCCGACAGGGATCAGTGATAAATCCATAAGGCCCGTGTTCACCGGATTAAGCTGAACGCCATTCCAGAATATGCCGGTATGCCTTGGGGAAGTCCCCCTTATGGAGATTGTATTTAATCCATTGTAAGCATATTCCCGAATCGCCTGAGATGTTTTTCTGCTAAGCATGTTACCAAGGTTATCATAACGCGACAACGTAAG
>JBLRXC010000117.1:0-9843 GCA_047920975.1 Bacteroidales bacterium
AGTTGACAAACCTTTCATAGAAAAATCAAATTCTGCAATGGCATGAATGATGAGTGCCCTGTTGCTGATACTCTTTGAATATGGGAGAGCGATACGCCCAGAGATGTTACGATCCGGATTACTGATAAAAAGCACCTTCATTTTCCATCAATCCTTCAATTGTGAGTAAAAGAGAAGGCTCTCCCTGACGAGATTAATGTCGGCAAACTGATTGATCATGATATTTCCAATGGATGTGAGCAATGTGAAATTCAGGTTATCACGGTCATTCTTTTTATCATGTTTCATGTTGTCAAGCATGATATCAAGTGAATCCGGTGAAAATGAATAGTAATCAAAATTATTGATGATGTATTGAACAATTGCATCCAATTCATCTTTTGGCAAACCGGCATATTTATGAGAAATATAGGCTTCACAAACCAATCCTATGGCAATGGCTTCACCATGTAACAATGGGTCCTTATCATGAGCCAGAGAGTAAGCCTCAAGTGCATGTCCGATAGTATGGCCAAAATTAAGCACCTTCCTAAAACCTGTATCAAGCGGGTCTTCCATCACAAAGTAATTCTTGATTTCAGCGGACCAAATGATGACCTCTTTCCAGTTGGAAATATCATGAAAAGATTTGCCTGATAAATCTTCCCAATATTGTTTTTCATAAATCAGCGCATGTTTTATCACTTCTGCAAAGCCATTCAGATTCTGCCGCCGTGGCAGAGTATCGAGGAATTCAGGAATGATAAAAACGACCTGAGGTGTCGAAAACAAACCAATCTGATTTTTCAAGCCATCAAGATCAACACCCACTTTGCCGCCGATGGAGGCATCAACCATTGCCAGCAGGGTTGTTGGAATATTCACGTAACGTATTCCCCGTTTAAAGGTGGTTGCTGCAAATCCGCCCAAATCGCTGACCACTCCTCCCCCGAGGTTTATAAGGACTGAACTCCTGTCTGCTCCGGCTACGATTAGTTCCCGCCATAGCTTCTGAACGACATGGATGTTTTTAGTCTCTTCTCCCGGTGGAACTTCAAGGATATGCACCCGCTGAAACAACTGGATGTTACTCATCAGGCGTGGCAGGCAGTATCTCCTTGAGTTCTCATCAACCAAAACAAATACTTTATTCTCCTTGAAAGCGTATTGATGCAGATAAGAGCGAATGGTCTCAAAAACATCGTCTCCGATGAATATTGAATAACCGTTTGCATTGATGATGGTTTGATCCATAACAAAATTTTTTAACCGATTATTAAAACAGCATCCGCATGAATTAAAATGACCTTTTCTTTGTATTAATTTTGGGTTAAATTTAAACCAGTTCTGGTAAATAAAAAAAAATATTTCACAATGATGACATTTGACAATACGGAAATCGCTTTTAGCAGTAAGCCTGACAGGCATCTGAAGAGAGCTATGTGGATGTTCAGGTTGATTGGAAATTCATTCCTGGTGCGTGTTGGGAAACTTCTTTCATTTGTGGCTCTGAAACTGCAATTCCCGGTGAGCTGGGCCGTAAAACCTACAATATACCGCCATTTCGTTGGGGGCGAAACCATTGAAGAATGTATGCCGAACGTCAGGTTTCTGGAAAAGTTCAATGTCAGGGCTATTCTTGATTACAGCATGGAGGGAACTACAACAACGGAAGAGATCAACCAGGCGATGGATGAAACGCTGAAAACAATCTACAATGCAGCCAGGGACAAGAATATTCCCTTTGCAGTCTTTAAACCCACTGCTTTCACTTTTGAAAATGTAATGAAAAAAGTTAGTGAAAAAGAGCCGCTGACTGAATCAGAAAAAACAGAGGCTGAAAATTTCAGAATAAGGGTTGAAAAGCTTTGCCAGACAGCATATGACCATGATGTTCCCATTCTGATTGATGCTGAAGATGTTTGTTTTCAGGACTTCATTGATGAGGTAGTGGAAACGAATATGGAAAAATTCAACAAAAAAAGAGCAATTGTATATAATACTTACCAAATGTACCGGCGCGACCGTCTGGAGGTACTCCGTTATTCATATGAACGCGCTGTTGAGTTGCAATACTTTTTAGGAGCCAAATTTGTCAGGGGTGCATACATGGAAAAAGAACGTGCCAGGGCTGCTGCAATGGGCTACCCTGATCCTATTCATCCTGATAAGGAGAGTACGGACAGGGATTATAACGCAGCCCTGAAATTCTGCGTGGAAAGGATCGACCGGATATCCATCTTCAACGGGACACACAATGAGTTCAGCTCCTCTTATATGGCAGAGCTGATGGATAAATACGGAATCGCTAAAGATGACCCCCGTTGCTGGTTCTCGCAACTCTACGGCATGAGTGACCATATCAGTTTTAACCTTTCACATGCCGGATACAATGTTGCCAAATATATGCCTTTCGGACCCGTAAGATCGGTCTTGCCCTACCTGATTCGCAGGACAGAAGAAAATACCTCTATTGCAGGACAAACCGGGAGAGAGCTGCGATTGATTCTCCAGGAAATAGAACGGAGAAAAAAGATGAGGGAAAAAGATAACTCATCGCCTCCAGTTCTCAATGGCAATAAACCAGCTTGATTTATAAATCGTCGAGCGATTCAGCCGGTAATCATTGTCTGTAAAGACATTGTCAGCTTTGGTGAAACTAAATCTGAGTGACATGGGGTTGTCCCTTTCCCCGTAAATCCATTCCTCTTCACCTGTTTTCCGGTAAACTTCATTTGGAGGGCCATAGATGATATAAATCAATCCCCGGTCGGTTTTCCATCCTTCATGATAAGAGGTGAACAGAATGTTCGCTCTTTCAACGCGGGTGTAGAAACGTCTGATCATGTTTTTGGCACGCTCAGGTCTTTGAGATGCCCGTTGAAGCCAGAAACTGTCAATCGCCGTTTTAAAATCCGGATAGATGAGCATTCTTTCAAACTCTCTCTTCGTTGATAAATAGCGTAGGGGTGCAAATGCCTGCTCCGGATGATCAACGTAAGGAAAGCCATCATCAAACCGAAAAAGAGTAAGGCCTTCCGGTTTGGATGGATCGGCCTGGAAATGATAGATGCCCTCGAATGGAAGTTGAAGCAGAGCTGACTTACCGGAAGATAACTCAACCTGGAACAGGCTGTCAGGTTCAAATTTGTAAGTAATATCTTTTTCCAGAGCAAAGGGAGGTTTTGCCAGGGGGAACTCACGGTTATAATATCTTACCCTCAGGCTTGAAACATTTGTATCATTCAGCATGAGGCTAAAGACATTGCTTCCTTTCAAAGCTGTATTAAAGAGAACATATCCGTCCTGATCCGTGACCAGAAAATTCTGACGTGATAATTTACCGGTTTTATCAATTTCAAAAAATCCAAATTCAGATTTATCCGGAAAATTGAGATCTGATATCGTGATCTTAAGGATATAATTACCAGGAAAACCAGATTGAATATCAAAATCAACCATCATCTCCAAAGGACTATCATAACCCAGTGAATCAGAGAAAACCAGCCTGGATGAGTCAAGAGGCTGGCGTGATTCATACGCGTCATACAAAACCCAGTCAACACTGAATCTTGCTCGTTTAGCTTCCCCCTCAGGAAGTAAGGCATACATGAAATCGCTTAACTGAATGTTGAGATAAACGGTTGAAAAATGCGGATCAACATGGTATATAACCGCTTCGATCCTGGAGATGGGTTCTTCATTGTAAAGTTGAAACAAATTCTGCCTGGAGAGCTTTCTGGCGTATAAGCTCCCCTGACAAACCAACAATGCTAAAAAAAACAGAACCAAACGTTTCATCATATATTTTCAGTTTGAATTGTTCTCAAGATAACTATCCGGAATCGATTTAGTTGTTTTAGCACCCAAAACTTTTAATGATTCTACCTGTTTGATCAGATTTCCCCTGCCATCCACCATTTTATTCCTCGCCTCCACATAGGATTTACCCAGCCTGTCAATCTGAACACCAATATCTTCAAGGTTCTTTAAAAATCCCACAAACTTATCATAGAGCGCTCCACCCTGCCTTGCAATATCCAGTGCATTTTGGGTTTGTTTCTCGTGCTTCCAGATGGAAGCAACGGTTCGGAGTGTTGCAAGTAAAGTTGAAGGACTGACGATGACGATCTTTCGTTCCCAGGCAAAATTGAACAATCCTATATCCGCCTGTATAGCTGAACTGAAAGCCGGCTCAACCGGCATGAACAATAATACAAAATCGGGTGTGTCAAATTCTCCGGCATACTGGTAATTCTTTTCACTCAGACCCCTGACATGATTTTTAATGGAATCGACATGCTGCTTCAGAAATACAGCCTGGGCTTCCGGATCATCTGCGCTTGAGTAGGACTCGTAGGCAACCAGTGAAACCTTTGCATCAATAATAATATGCTTGTTTTCTGGTAGTTTTATAACGACATCCGGTTGAATTCCCTTTCCATCTGCATCTGTTGTACGGATTTGCGTTTCGTACTCCTGCCCTTTCACCAGTCCTGAGCGCTCAAGAACCCTTTCAAGAATCACCTCACCCCAATTGCCCTGCTTCTTTGAATCCGACTTAAGCGCTTTTGTGAGATTGTTGGCCTCCTCACTAATTCGTGCATTCAGTTCAAACAATTTTTTTAGTTCCGCCTGCAGATCCGTCTGGTCCCTAAGTCCTTTCTGGTAAGTATCCTCTACCTTCTTTTCAAAATTCAGAATTTTCTCCTTCAGTGGATTCAGAATATCGCTCATGTTTTTGTGACTCACCTGCGAAAATTCAAGTGTGTTATCTTTCAAAATTTTATGCGCAATATTCTCAAATTCCGTTGTAAACTTTTTTTGCAGTTCTTCAATTTCTGATTTCTGATTTTGAAGCTTATCCAACAGGTTACTGTTTTCATTCTCCTGCCTCGCGAGCTTTGCATTCATCTCAAAAGTTTTCTGTCTTTCCACTTCGAGTTCTGCAGTTAATTTGTCGAAAGCGATCTTCTGATCAGACAACTTTTCATGCAGAATATCCCGATCCTTTTCAAGGCCTGTTTTCTCTTCGAGAAAACTGTTTTTCTGCATGGCAAGTCTAAGCCGGAACAGCAGAAAACCCAATCCAGCACCAGCAGTCAAACCAATAATAAGATAAAGCCACTCCATGATAAAATTTTTGGTAAAGTTAAAAAAATGACCCGTTATCGGGCGCTTAAATCAGTTGCATTGAAAATTTGTATTGGGAAAATCTTTTATTTTAGCCATCGTTTATTACATGCTTATGAAATATTTTCAGTTCATAATGATGTTACTGCCTTTGATGGCCATTACCCAGGAGCCGGAGTTCAAATCCATACACCAGGTCAGCCAGGTGTATTATCAGGAACTGGGATTGAAATCGATTGCATCATATGACTCTGTAAACTCATTCCGGTATATAAAAAAGGCTGTTGCGACGGGTGAAGCCCTTACCAAAAGGGTTTTTGGGTATCATCCCTATTGGGGAGGAAGTAATTACCTGAACTATCAATGGCATCTTTTGTCTGATTTCTGTCACTTCTCTTATGAAGTGAACCCTGCAACAGGACATCCGGTCACCACACACAACTGGGCTACTTCACCTGCCATCGACTCTGCAATGGCCAACGGAGTAAAAGTGCATCTTTGTGTTACGCTGTTCACCGGCCATTCAACCTTCTTCAACAACCCCGATGCCCGGCAGACATTGATTGAAAACATTATCACCATGATTCAGACCCGCGATGCACATGGGGTTAATATCGATATTGAAGCGCTTCCATCAGCATATAGCCAGGCTTTCACCGATTTTATAATTGAACTTTGTGTTCAGATGAATAATCTCCTGCCTGAGGCAGAAGTCAGCATTGCTGCTCCGGCGGTTAACTGGAGCAATAAATTCAACATCCCTGTACTGAATCAGTACATTGATTTTTTCATGGTCATGGCTTACGATTATTACTGGGGAGGCAGTGGGCAGGCGGGTCCTGTCTCTCCGCTTCATTCCATGACAGGTTATTATGATTACAATTTTTCAAGAACTGTTTCCTATTACCAGTCGCAGGGAGTTCCAAATGAAAAACTGGTCATGGGTGTACCCTATTATGCCTATCAATGGCCCACGGCAGCGCAGTATGCACCTTCATCAACCACCGGAAGTGGCAGCGCATTCACTTACAGATATATCCGGGATCATGCAGCCAGCTTTTATTCACCAGAAAACAAACACTTTGAGACCAATAGTTTTTCACCATACTTCTCATTTCTAACGAATGGCTGGAATCAATGCTTTATGGATGATGTTTACAGCATGGCAAAAAAATTTGATCTGGTGAACCGGCGGCAACTTGGTGGCATTGGGATCTGGGCATTGGGCTATGATAACGGGTATACTGACTTCTGGGATTTAATCGCAGAGAAATTCTCTACAGGCGCGATGCCTGTGAATGCAGATACCATCTATGACTCAGGTGGCCCTGCTTTCAGTTATTACAACAATGAAAACTACATTTACACAATTACCACGATGGAAAATACCAATATTTTCCTCTCATTCTCCTACATTGACCTTGAAGAAGACTACGATTCGTTGTGGATTTTTGACGGTGCTGATACACTGTCTTCACTTATTGGAACCTATACAGGGGATACCATTCCTTTACTGATCACCGCTTCAGGAAATTCAATGACACTGAAGTTTAAATCAGATGCAGCCATCACAGGCTCCGGATGGAGAGCAGTTTATGATTCCATGCCTGTTTCAAAGGTTTCTGCAATCCACTACAGAGAGAAGGTTTTGATCTATCCAAATCCTGCCAGGGGAAAGTTTACGATTGATCTTCCCCGCAGAATTGAAGACAACCGGCTTTATGTTCATATTTTTGATGGTACAGGTAAAAAAGTCTATGCAGATATAATCCCTGTACCCGACCAATCCCTGGTAATCAAAATACAAGGCTGGCCAACAGGGAATTATTTGGTCAGGATATCTGATGAAAAAGGGCTTTTAGTTTCGGGTAAGATTCAGGTAATAGATTGAAGAAATCAGTCAATCATAGCTATTTGCTATAATCCACCTCTTTCAGCAATTCGCCCTGTTCGTTCCAGAATCTCCATACACCGGTCCGCTGGTCATCAACAACTTCACCCTCATAATATTTAACCCCGTTCTTGTGCCATACCGTTTTTAATCCATTCTCCTTTCCCAGTTTATAATGTCCCGTGCTCCAGATGTTTCCGTTCTCGTACCATGCGGTCCACTCACCATGCCGTTCTCCGTTTTTGTATGCACCCTCCATGCGTTTTTCACCGTTTTCAAAATAATGAACCTCTTTTACCAACTCCTCCATCGCCTCGTTTTTATAATATTTAATCAGTTGGGCAGAACCATCAGGGTAAGTTGATTCAACATTTTCATGCGGTGGTTTTGGTTTGCATGCAAATATGAAAACCACAGATAGCAGGATCAGCAGTCGTGTGATCATTCTACCTGTTAAACGTAAGTCTTTTAGCGCTTTTGAACGCATTGATTTTTCCATTTTCATAAATCAGGCTTCCATTGACAAATGTATGCGTTACTGAAGATTGAAATGCATGTCCTTCAAAGGGAGACCAGCCGCATTTGGCCAGGATATTCTCTTTTTTAACTTCCTGGGACTTTTCAAGGTCAACAATCACCAGATCAGCCCAGTATCCCGGACGAATAAATCCCCTTTTCTCTACCAGAAAACAAATGGCCGGAGCGTGGCACATTTTCTCAACCACTTTTTCGATGGTGATCAAACCTTTGAGATGCAGTTCTAACATAGCTTGTAAGGCGTGTTGCACAAGCGGTCCACCTGATGGAGCGTGAAAATAGGTACCCGATTTCTCTTTTGTTGTATGCGGAGCATGGTCGGTAGCAACAACATCCAGCTTGCCCGCTATTAATCCTGCCAACAGTTCTTGTTGATCGGATTTAGTTTTAATGGCGGGATTCCATTTTATATGCGTACCAAGCCGCTCGTAATCGGTGTTGTTGAACCAGAGGTGATGGATGCACACCTCGGCAGTAATCCGCTTTTTACTGAGGGGCAGGGTACCATCGAAGAGATCAAGCTCACGGGCACTGGAGATGTGAAGGACGTGCAACCGGGTATTGTAAATCTTTGCCAGTCCAACTGCCAGTTTTGAACTTTTAAAGCAGGCATCCTCGCTTCTTATCAGCGGATGAGCTTCAATGGGGACTTTCTCGCCATACTTTTCCCTGAAAATGGCTGCATTTTTTTGTATAGTGGGCTCATCCTCGCAATGGACAGCCACCAGCAATTTTGATCTGGAGAAAATGGCATTAAGGGTATCAATATTGTCAACCAGCATGTTACCTGTGGAGGCACCCATAAAAACCTTGACACCACAAACATTCCGCGGATCGGTTTTCCGGATTTCATCTATGTTGTCGTTTGAAGCCCCCATGTAAAAGGAGTAGTTGGCAGCAGATTTTTCTTCTGCAATTCTGTATTTCTCCTCAAGCAATTCTTGCGTGAGGGTGTTTGGAACAGTATTGGGCATCTCCATGAAGGAGGTGATGCCGCCTGCAACAGCCGCACGACTCTCTGAAAAAATATCACCCTTATGGGTTAGCCCGGGTTCTCTGAAATGAACCTGGTCGTCAATCACACCGGGAAGCAGGTATTTTCCTTCAGCGTTGATCACCCTGACCTCTTTTTGTCCTGAAAAGTACGATATAAAGTCTGGATTGGAATTGACTTCTTCAATGATTCCATCCCTGATGAGGATGTTACCCCTGAATATCTTTCCTTCATTCACGATGAAGGCATTGGTGATCAAATAAGTGTGATTCACTTCAAGATTCATCTTGTTCAAATTGAAATGAAAATACAAAGGTAACATTTACCCGGACTATTCAAACTGTTCCTGTGTGGTTATTGTTTTTTGAACCACATAGGAACATAGGGAACATAGATATTTTCTATGTGTTTTATCTATGTGTCCTAAGGTGTCTATGTGGTTGGTTTTAAGATTTCAGGCAGCCCGCCTGATCTTGTTGAACATAGCCCTGAACCGGAGGTCTATCACACCAAAAATTGCCTCCTTGAAGATGCTCTTGTTCATTTTTGACTCACCTTCTGTCCGGTCGGTGAAAATGATGTCAACCTCCTTCAGCTTGAAACCAAGCTTCCAGGCCGTGAACTTCATTTCGATCTGGAAGGCATATCCTGTGAATTTTATGCTGTCAAGGTCAATGGCTCTGAGAACCTCAGCCTTGTAGCATTTAAATCCGGCGGTGGTATCCTGAATCTTCATTCGTGTGATCATCCTCACATACACCGAGGCAAAATAGGACATCAAAATGCGGCCCATCGGCCAGTTCACCACATTTACACCTTTGATGTACCGCGAACCAATAGCCAGATCGGCACCATCATCTGCACAGGCACTATACAAACGGATAAGGTCTTCGGGATTGTGTGAAAAATCGGCATCCATCTCATAGATGTAATCATATCCTTTTTTAAGTGCCCATTTGAATCCATGAATGTAAGCGGTTCCCAGTCCAAGTTTGCCCTTACGCTCTTCGATGAACAACTGCTCAGGGAATTCCTTCATCAGGGATTTGACAATATCGGCTGTTCCATCGGGAGAATTATCCTCCACCACCAGCACATGAAACACCTTGGGTAAAGAAAAGACCTTGCGAAGAATCCGCTCAATGTTTTCCCTCTCTTTGTAGGTGGGTATAATGACAAGACTGTCGCTCACACGGCTGTTTTTTGACATTAAAAAATGAGGGTGCAAATATATATCATTTTGATTGAATAAATAAGCACGCTCCATTGGCTACTAATGTTTGTTTTGATTGGCAGGACAGTAAAATAG
>JBLRXC010000118.1:0-9832 GCA_047920975.1 Bacteroidales bacterium
GATAAATCCTGTGAAATAATCAAAAAAACGGTAATAATATAGCCGATAGAAATGTGATTTATGGTGATCATAATGTAATTGAAGCGACATTCAAATCAATATAAATGAAAACAAGAAAGTTGTGAAGCGGAACCTGAAATCGAATTAAACCGGCAATATGCAAAACCCGATTGATAATTTCGCACTTTTCCTCTGTAACGAGAGTAATTTTACAAGGCAGTAAACACAGTAAAAGCTTGCATAAGCTTTCACACCATGCTATTTGACAAATTTTCTGGTCGTTGTCTGGCCGTTGTTGTTTATCAGGATGAAATAAAGCCCGGAGGGTAAATCTGAAATATCAAGATTGAAGGTGTTCCACCCCATTTCACCCGATTTGTTCTGGTGTATGACTAATTTTCCGGAGTTATCGGCCACGGATATGGTAAAAGATGTTTTTCCGGATAACAGCGCATCTATACTCACTACGCTGGTGGCAGGATTGGGATATGGCAGACTGACTCCTTGAAATATTGCCTGGTTTTCAATGCCTGCATACGCAATACTGCCATAAACCTCGTCGAACTCAATGGTTAGTTCTACCTGGCTGACATGCGTATTCAATTCATCCAGGGTTATCAGAAGAGGTATTGTGTTTTTCCCCGTGACCTCTGCATAAAGAAGATAATATCCCAGCTCAACACCAGAAAATTCAAAGTGGCCATTATCATCCGAATGGCAGAAGAAAACGGGATTCTCTTCCAGATCATAAAGGAATATACTCATGTTGCAGGCTGGCATCTTTTCTTTCTCTCCTGATCCATAAGAGATGATTCCTGATATGCTCCCTGGCCCTGTCATGGTCTGAATATTGGGAACGAGGTTGATATGATAGTTAAAATTTGTGGAGTGGTGGAATATCGTATCTGCATTGATCCAATGAAGCTTGTCACTGTAATAAGTGGTCATAAATTGATTGTACAACACCGAATTGGGTGCCAGATCAGCCTTGACAATATATTCTCCTTCAATCAACTGATAGAAATAATAATGACCCAACTGACTGTTAAAAACAGCAGTGTCAATTGGAGTGAGTTTAGATTCTTCAATTTTATACAGGAAAGCTTCGCCGAAGTCAATGGGGAAATACCCGGCAAACACGTGGCCTCCAAAATGGAAATACTCTTCAACCGTAACATGGATCACTTTCACTATTTGTGTCAGGTAGGCCTGACTACCCGGTGTATCCAGAATTTCTACCGTAAGTTTCACCCTGAACAATCCGGTTTGATCATAAGTATGTAAAGGGTGCTGCTGGTTGGAGAATCCGCCATCCCCAAATTCCCAAAACCAGGAAATGATATTTTCGGCATCGGTAATATCATAGAATTGGTATTCCTTTTCATTTTGCCCACCTGGATTGCGCAGGTAATAAAAGTTCGCCTGATAAAAAACCGGTAGTGGTTTGATCGGAATCACGAAGTTAGGGAAGAGGACATTGTCGGCACCCCAGGTAAAACGGTAATATACAGTGGTATCATATTGATTATTCAAATAATCTTTCGTGCTGACGAAAAATGCCCCTTTTTCATACTTTGTAAAGATAGTATCGTAATAGTAACCCTCATGGTCGGTGAGTACTTTCTTAAAATAGTTGGATTGTGGTTCATAAATCGAATCAGAAGCGATAAAAACTTCCTGGTATTTAACCGGACCTCCATTCTGGTTGTTGGTTACCTGACCGATGATTAAAACTTTGTTTACACCACTGATTGATTGCCCTTTCAAACAAGAAGGTGCACAACAGAATGACATAAAAAGCATATATGAAAGAAATATGCTAACCCTCCTGACCGACCAATATTTAATTAACGATATCATGCATATTCATTATAAGTCCAACAAAAATCCTGTCTTCAGGCCAAAAGAGTAAGGATGCCTGGTTGACAGGGTATTTCTTTCGTAATCAGAGTTTATATAGTACTTGAAAACAGGCTCAACCGATAAACTGATCTTATTACCCAGTTTGTAACTTGTCCCGGCAGAAATCAAAAATTGCCAATGGGTATTAATTTTCCCTGGCAGGTTATTATCAATATTCAGGATTTTTGTATTGCCTTCTGTCACAGAGGGATCAGGAATTTGTTCGCGTACCTTCAGTGAAAAGGATGGCCCTGTTTTCACATACCATTTGAACCGGTTCATTTCTTTATAGTATCCAATCATTACAGGGAGCTGAAGATAAGTAAAATGTCGGTTTGCAGGTGAAATCCTGATATAGTTAATGGTATCATAAACATGAACAGTTTCAGTGATATAAGTCACTACCAGTTCATTGTCTGCTGAATCAAAAACCACATTGTTTACATGTTCATAAGACCCAAGATACTTATTAAATTCGATTTTATGGTGTCCGGCATCTTTAATTTGCGATACCCCCAACCCCGCTTGCAGGATAACATTGTTTTTTTCATAAAGAACCTGAAGGTCAACACTTCTTCCCCTATTGTCCGGAAGATTGTCTTCATGGTAATAGATGATTTCAGGTGTAAAGAAGATGCCGAGCATTATTTGCCCCCGGTTTCTGTAGTCTGTTATTTTTCGCGGACTTTTGCTTGCGCCTTCCAATAATTTCAATTCTGGCAAGAGATATGTCCCCACTGCGGCAAAGTTTCCGTTTTTCAAAATGTAATTTGCCTTTTTTTGGTGAAGGGAAGATACATGAACGGTCTGAATATCTCCACGGAACTCTTCCGCCAGAAGACTGGTCCTGGCAATTTTTTCAGCGGCAGATTTTTGATCCAAAGGATCGGATGGAATGGAACTATCTGTTACCCCTTTTTTTGTGGTGGCGGGTTTTGTTATTTGAGATGTTGTGGTGATACCCCTGGTTTCAGAGAAGACCAATTCAAAGTCCTCTGCTTCTTCCTGTTCAAGATGGTCAGCAATGTATGAGTCTGAATAGTCATTTTTCGATGACTGCATGACGGGGAATGACTTATCTGAAATATTTCCGGAAAGTGCAAGATAGATGAGATAGGCAGAGATGATCAAAGCAATCATCAGAATGGAGGTCAATCCTGAAATGCCTCCTTTTTTACCAGCTTTCAATTTTACATGGGCAGGATCATGATTCAGGCTTTTTTTTATGTTCTCCCAAACATGTTCAGGGGGATCCTTTTGAAACTTTTCAAACTGGCTCCTGTAAAAGTTGTTTATATTTTCAGTTGGCTTACTCATTTTTCTCATTTCCACCTTGTAGTCTGGAAATTATTTTTTGTAATGTGCTCCGCGCACGCGAAAGTTGCGATTTGGAAGTATTCTCAGAGATATTGAGCAATTTCCCAATCTCTTTGTGCGTGTAACCTTCGATGACATTGAGGTTAAAAACCATGCGATATCCTGATGGCAGGTTTGCGATTAATTTCAATAACTCCTGTATACTCAATTCATTGATTTGTTCACTGATCTGAGGAAGATAAGATTCATCCTGATCTATTGCAACCTCTTTTTGATATTTGATATGCTTTTTATAGCAATTGATCGCCGTGTTGACCATCGTTCGCCTAATCCAGCCTTCCAAAGACCCTTCACCCCTGAAAGATTTCAGATTTAAAAAAACTTTAATAAAACCTTCCTGAAGCAAGTCCTCAGCCTCCATTTGGTTTTTGGCAAAACGCAGACATACCCCAAACATTTTAGGCGCAAAGCGTCTGTACAAAAACTCCTGTGCTTTTACATCATTGTTCAAACACTGCCGGATGAGTTCTTCTTCAGTGTACATGATCGATTCAACATCAACCCCTTATCAGGTGCGGGACCGTTGTTATTATTGATAAAATATTAATAATGAACAATTTAAAAAAAGTCGGGTAAAAGTACAAAAATAGAATATATACACCAACTCAATTGTACAAAGGATTTATAATTGAATACTGCAGGAAGAAAAGAACGAACGGATCAACAACATAGAATTGTCCGTAATATCATGAAATCAAGACAAAGAGGAAAAAGATTAGGTTGCATGTAATATTTCGGAATCCTCTGAAAAATAGGTAAATCCATTTGGGTTAAGCGATTGTTTTAATGGGTTGCAGAATTCACATAACCAAATTATCCTTAATTTCGCGGGAACAAATCAAAAATAAGGAAATGATGAAAACAAAAAGTTTGTTCTATGGGTTTATGTTTTTTTTATTGATGTTAACCGTAGCTTGTGGCAGTGGTGACGGGAAAAGTAAAAAGTCTGATCACGATGACATGAATTCTGAAGCTATGCAGGAGCTTGTCAATAAATATGTGTTGGTTCAACTCACAACTGATATCTCTCATCTTTCTGACAACGAAAGGGAGATGCTAAGACTGCTTTTTGAGGCTTCAAAGCTTATGGACGATGTATTCTGGATGCAGAATACTGGTGATAAAGATGCGTTTTTAAGCACCATTCAGGACCCTTATGCAAAACAGTTTGCACAGATAAATTATGGTCCCTGGGATGTCCTTGACAATATGAAACCTTTTATTGAAGGGTATGGCGAAAAACCGGCCGGCTCTCAGTTTTATCCGCCAGATATGACAAAGGAAGAATTTGAAGCACTTGACCATCCTGACAAGACAAGTTTATATACGCTGATCCGAAGAAATGATCATGGAGGACTGGAAGTGGTCTGGTACAGTGATGCGTATGCCACCCAGCATCAGAGAACAGCAGAATTATTGTTAAAGGCTTCGGAACTTGCAGGCGACAAAGAGTTTGCGAGATACCTGGAATTACGTGCAGGCGCACTTCTAACGGATAAGTATCAGGAGAGCGATATGGCCTGGATGGACGTCCGGAACAACAATATTGATCTGGTGATTGGCCCGATCGAAAATTATACCGACAGACTTTTTGGATACAAGGCAGCCCACGAAGCATTTATACTCATTAAGGATATAGCATGGAGTGACCGGTTGTCAAAATATGCTACATTTCTTCCCCAGCTTCAGCAGGAACTCCCGGTTGATCCAGCGTACAAAAAAGAGATCCCGGGCTCAGATGAGGATCTGAATGCCTATGATGTGATCTACTATGCAGGTGATTGTAATATGGCCAGTAAGACCATCGCTATCAACCTTCCCAATGATGAGCAGGTGCAGCTGCAAAAAGGTTCACGGAAACTTCAGTTAAAAAATGCCATGAAGGCAAAATTTGACCACATCCTGATGCCCATTGCACAAAAACTTATCCATCCTGATCAGCAGCATTATATCACCTTTGATGCTTTCTTTAGCAACACCATGTTTCATGAGGTTGCCCATGGAATGGGTATTAAGAATACCATTGACGGCAAAGGAACGGTTCGTCAGGCTCTCAGAGAACAGTATTCACCACTGGAAGAAGGGAAAGCTGATATATTGGGATTGTATCTGGTGACCAGACTGCATGAGATGGGGGAATTTCCTGACACCGATCTGATGGAAAATTATGTTACTTTCATGGCCGGGATATTCAGATCAGTGAGATTTGGTGCAGCGAGTGCACACGGAAAAGCCAATATGGTTCGCTTCAATTATTTCAGTGAAAAGGGTGCATTTGCCAAAGATTCCGAAGGTTACTACTCAGTGGATATGGAAAAGATGAAGGAGGCTGCTGCTGAAATGATGCAAATGATCCTGAAAATTCAGGGTGATGGTAATTATGAAGCCGCCAGACAATTGGTTGAGGATATCGGACACATCATGCCGGAACTTCAGGCTGACCTCGACAGGTTGACCGATGCAGGAATTCCGGTGGATATTGTTTTTGAACAGGGTCCTCATATGGTCGGCTTCTGATAGCCTGTTCAACACTGGACAGGTTCGGTATTGCCTCCGGACAAAATATGATTTTATTTTGTTCACATGAATTGATGATTGAGTTTATAACCAATTGGTTAAAGAAACTGGCATGATTTTGCCGTCTCGGTTAGATTTTAATTATAAAACAAATGAATAACAGAAAAACAATGAAAAGATCATTTTATTTGATTGTCAGTGCGTGGTTTGTGGCTTTAAGCACGATCGCTGTAGCCCCGCCGGATGAAGGGATGTGGTTGCCCATCTTTGTTGAACAGTTAAACTACAGTGAAATGCAGCAAATGGGTCTTCGCCTGACTGCAGAAGATATTTACAGTATCAACAATTCAAGTATCAAAGATGCCATTGTTGGGTTATCAGGATCCGGCACACCCTCCGGATTTTTCTGTACAGGTGAAATTGTTTCCAGTCAGGGATTACTTTTTACCAATCACCATTGTGCTTATGATATCATTCAAACCCACAGTTCATTAGAAAATGATTACCTGAAGGACGGATTTTGGGCAATGAATTTCAGTGAGGAGTTGCCCAATGAATCCTTAACTGCTACTTTTATGATTGGAATGGACGATGTGACCGATAGTATCATGCCATTTCTTGCCGACACGATGACCGAAAGCGCCCGCAACGCCAAAATCAGGGAATTGAGACAAAAACTTGAAAAGAACATGAATGAAGATGGCAAGTACCATGTGGTGGTGAAAAGCTTTTTTGAAGGCAATGAGTTCTACAGGTTTATCTATGAAGTATACCGGGACGTCCGGCTGGTTGGTACTCCTCCATCAGATATTGGCAAATTTGGAGGCGATACCGACAACTGGATGTGGCCAAGACATACAGGAGATTTTGCCATTTTCAGAGTCTACTCGGCGCCTGATGGATCCCCGGCTGATTATTCCGCAGAAAACATTCCTTTCCGACCAAAACACCATCTGCCTGTCTCCATCAAAGGGGTTGAAAAAGGTGATTTTGCAATGATCTGGGGCTATCCCGGATCCACTGATCGTTATATGACTTCCTATGGTGTTCAGTTTGCCCTTGATCATTTTAATCCTGCAATGATTGATGTGCTGCAAAAGCGTCTTGAAATCATGAAGGAAGATATGGATGCCGACAGGGATGTGGGTATTAAATATGCTTCGCTTTACGCAGGACTGGCGAACTACTGGAAATACCTGATCGGTCAGACACGCGGTGTGAAGCGGCTTAAAGTAGCCGATAAGAAAAAAGAACTGGAAGAAACGTTCACCCGGTGGCTTAACCAGGACAATGAGCGGAAAGCAAAATATGGTGAAGCACTCAGTATCATTGCCGATGGATACACTGCAAATGCCTCTGCTGTTGCACCGCTCCTGTATTATAATCTCGGATTGATGGGCCCGGGTATCATTGGTTACTCCCATGGATTCAGTCAATATGCCCAACAACTGGAGGATGTGAAAAAAAATCCTGAAGCACCCGCCGAGACTGCCACTTATCTGAAGGAAGCATCATCGAATCATTTTAAAGATTATCATGCGGCAACGGATCAAAAGCTGTTGGCAGGCCTGTTCGAACAATTTGCCACAAAGTTTCCGGCAGAGGATCATCCGCCATTTTTTAAAGAGATCACAAAAAAATATAAAGGAGATTACCGAAAATTTGCAGATGATCTGTTTGCCAAATCTATTTTTACTTCTGAGGAGCGTGTCAATGATTTTCTGGCAAAGCCAAGTGCTAAAAAAATTAAAAGTGATCCTGCCTTTGTACTTTCGGGCCAGGTAATGGAAGCGATGATGGGTGCTATGGGACAATACAGGGCCAGCCAGGAACCGATGAGCAAAGGTAAGCGGCTCTTCACTGCCGGGTTAAGGGAAATGATGCCCGAGCATGTTTTTTATCCTGATGCGAACTCAACACTGCGGCTTACCTATGGATCTGTTCAGGATTATTACCCTGCTGATGCAGTTCACTATGACTATATTACTTATTTATCCGGCGTGATGGAGAAAGAAGATCCCGGTAATCCGGAATTCATTGTTCCTCAAAAGCTCAAAGATCTCTACCGGAAAAAAGACTACGGACGGTATGGGCCGGATGGAAAACTCGTGGTAGGCTTTCTGACAACGACTGACATAACCGGAGGCAACTCGGGAAGTCCTGTAATCAATGGAAATGGCGAACTGATAGGCATTGCCTTTGACGGAAACTGGGAAGCCATGAGTGGCGACATTGCTTTTGAACCTGAGTTACAGCGAACAATCAGCGTTGACATCCGGTATGTTCTGTTTGTCATAGATAAATTCGCCGGAGCAACTCATCTCATTGAGGAGATGACCATTGTTCAGTGACCAGTCAAAGTTGTTCTGTCTGAAATAATTTAGGATGGCGAAATGAGAATGATCAGGAAAAACGAAGCCGGCCAGTACCTCAGCGCAAATGGCCAAATTATTGACCCCGCTGACATAAAAGCAGAATGGAATAATCCAAGAATGATCATCCCATCGAATATTCGTTGAATAAGCACACAACTCAATTTTGGTCACATGGCATTCCAGGCACTTAATTTACTCCTGTTTTTTACGCGACGTGAACGCTCTAAAAAGCCTGTACTGATAATCAGTCATTGATGATTGGCTTTTAATAGATTTAGGTGCCCCGGTCATGTTTTTCATTGATATTTTTAACATACCACGGAGTTATCTCTGGTTAGAATTGGCTTCTTCTTTTGTCTTGACACAAAAGAACCAATTAATTAATACCTGTAATGTTCAGGTTTATAAGGTCCATCCAAAGGAATACCCAGATAGTCAGCCTGGTCTTTTGTCAGTTGGGTCAGTTTAACGCCAAGTTGCTCCAGGTGCAGGCGGGCGACCTCTTCATCCAGTTTTTTGGGAAGCCGGTAAACACCTGTTTCCAGTTTATTTTGCCACAATTCAAGCTGGGCAAGGGTCTGGTTTGAGAATGAGTTACTCATCACAAATGAAGGGTGACCGGTAGCGCATCCCAGATTCACCAGTCTTCCTTCAGCCAGCATGAAAATCTCGTGGCCATCGGGAAAAATATATTTATCAACCTGTGGTTTGATGTTCACCTTTTTGATGTCTTTTGCTTCATTGAGTGGTTCCACCTGGATTTCATTGTCGAAATGACCTATATTGCATACGATGGCCTGGTCTTTCATCCGGCGCATATGGTCAACAGTGATCACATCCTTATTCCCCGTAGCAGTCACGAAGATATTTCCTTCTTTGAGAGCCTCCTCCATGGTAGTGACTTCAAATCCTTCCATAGCTGCCTGGAGCGCGTTGATGGGATCGATTTCGGTGATGATGATCCGTGCGCCATAGCCTTTCAGCGACCGGGCGCTTCCCTTGCCGACATCGCCATAGCCTGCAACAACCACAACTTTTCCTGCAACCATGACATCGGTTGCTCTTTTAATACCGTCAGCAAGTGATTCACGGCAACCATAAAGGTTATCAAATTTCGATTTGGTAACCGAGTCATTCACATTGATTGCCGGGGCCTTCAGTTTACCCTGCTCGAGCATTTGATAGAGACGGTGCACGCCTGTTGTTGTCTCTTCTGAAATTCCCTTCAATCTTTTCGCAGCCCTGTGCCATTTTTTGTTGTCCTCAACGTAGGAAGCCTGCAATTGCTTCAATACAGAGGCTTCTTCTGAATTGGCCGGTTTGGCCTTCAGCAGCTCAGGATTTTCTTCCACTTCAAAACCCTTGTGAATGAGCAGTGTAGCATCACCGCCATCATCTACAATCAAATCCGGACCATCTCCGTCAGGAAAGGTCAATGCCTGGTTGGTGCACCACCAGTATTCATCCAATGTTTCGCCTTTCCAGGCGAAAACAGGGATTCCTGCTTTGGCAATGGCCGCAGCGGCATGATCCTGGGTTGAGAAAATATTGCAACTGGCCCAGCGAACATCAGCGCCAAGCTCAACGAGTGTTTCAATCAATACGGCAGTTTGAATGGTCATGTGCAACGAACCTGTAATCCTTGCTCCCTTCAATGGCTT
>JBLRXC010000119.1:0-9806 GCA_047920975.1 Bacteroidales bacterium
CTGCCAGAGCAGGCTGTTATCTTTGGCCGACTTGATCTGATGAAGGAAACCATACCCGTTGTATATATGCTCAATTTCAAAACCGGAAGGGTAGGCCGTGTTTTTCATCCTGCTAAAATGGTCGTAAGTATAGGAAGTATGGTAAGTCTCGGCGCCGATGGCTTCATCAACGGCCATCAGCCTGAGCAGGCCGTCATACTGGTAGTTGGTTACATGGTATCCGTCCGACACGCTCAACAGGGTTCCCAACTTGCCGGGTGTAACGTCATACTGCCATGTTGTTGTAACTTCCGGCACGGTTTGGGTTTCTAAGCGACCCAGAATGTCATAAAAATAACTAATGGTATGATCGCGAGGGGTGATTTGTGTTACCAACTCATCATAAGCATTATAAGTATAGGTAGCTGTGCCGTAATTCGGGTCTGTAAGAACCGATCGCTGCCTTCGGCTGTTGTATTCCATATTTACGGCTGTTTGGGGCTGTCCCATGATGTAGGCCGATTTGAGTTTTCCGTCGCTAAAGTAATCATTTTTTACCGATTTACCTGCCGGGTCAATGCTCTCTGTGAGCCATCCTGCGGCATTGTATTTTTTTGTCGTGGACTGATTAAGGGCATTGGTTTCGGTGATTTCATTACCGTTATACTGGATGGTTGAGATGCTGTTGTCGGGTTGTTTTACCTGAATAACCCTTCCCGGGTCATCGTATGTATACTTCGTATAATATACTGGTTCACCAGGATGATAGGGCAGTGATTCTTTCCAGGTGAGGCCACGATTGTTGTAGATCTTATCAAAATAGATCTTTTCACCGTCGAAACCAATAATCACAGTGCGCAACTCCTTTCCGGTTTTATGATAAAAAGTGAATGTTGCCGGTTCACCCGAACTTTGGCTCCATGAATAGTACAATGCATCCGGTGGTGCATCTGTATGTCCTGCTGCCCAGCGAAGCACCTGCATTTGGCGGTTCCCGTCAGGATAAACCGCTCCAGACTGCAAACCCAACGGGTGATTTGTATATGTTGTGGCGAGACCATTGAAATCAGTTGAGGATGTCTGCCATCCGTAATCCTGGTCATACTCAAATGTTGAGGTATATCCCGCAGGATTGGTCTGCGTTGTGGGGAAACGGTATTTTAATGCGGGGTCAAAGAAAACGATATTTGTTTTAGATGGCAGTGTCGGCTGGCTATTCGGTGCGGATAGTGTATTGCTTATCCCATTGCCGGCAACGTCATAATTGAATTCTGATTTCGTTACCAGAACATCGTTAGGATCATTACCCGGATACATAACGACCTCCTTTAACAAAGGGAAATGATCTTCATTCTGACCATAGTAAGTTTGAATTGATGATGCGGTAAGGATTGGTTCATTTTGAAATCTTTCATGAGTTGTTATTTCATGTGGTTGACCAATTATCCAATGATCATAGTTGGGTGGATAATATGTAATGTACCGGTCTGTCTGATGATGATATGCCTGCGCCGGTGCACCAGGTGCCATGGGTTCTGGGTGGAGTAACTTTCTTTCATGTAACAGATTACCATAGTTGTCGTAGTCATGAGTCAATTTTGAACTACTCAAATGCGCCAGGGTGTTATATTCAAACTCTTTTGAAAAGGACTGCTCAATAAAAGGGAAAAAAACAAATGGCGAACCGGCGAATGATTTATGATTCAATATATTGCTGACTTCGGAGAGTTTAGAACCCTGCAGATTAAAAGTCGTCATTGTCTTCAGGAATGGAAAGAAAAACTTATTTTGATCAACGTAAAAATCTTTTAAGTATTCAGTCTTCATATAATATAAATGATCCGTGACTGACTTTTTTTTAAATCCCAGAAAACCTTTGCCGGTTTTATGTACAATGCCCGATCCATATCTGTAGGTCTTCGTCAGGATATGATTATCCATCACATCCTGACTCTCAGTATGTACCACGAGGAGAGGATATTGAATATCAACAAGGGGATACTGAGCCTGGTAACCCTTTGTGTATACCTGATTGTTTGTGAGGGGGAGATATGTGAAAGAGTTTTTCACTCCTAATCCATTTTCAATCGTAAGGATTTTATAAGACAGCTCATTTTGATGAAAAAATAAAATTTTTACAGCCGAGTATATCGTGGGAAAAATAAAACAATCGCTCTTGCCATCGCCATCCAGATCATGGTTATTGTGAATCCCACTCATAAATGGAAGCAATTGTTCCAGGAATTGATTTTCAGGGGGCAAAAATGATAGACCACGACTGTAATAAACATTGATTTCAGAGCCTTGTGGATTTACTTTGTTATAAATTTCAAGAATATCATCTTTACCATCTCCATTATAGTCAGCAACGAGGTAGTTATTATCTGAAGTACTGGCTTCAGGGTCGAATTTCCGGGTTATTGGACATGGGGAACTAATCCACTGGCTTCTACCGTCAAAATGATGAAGTTCCCAAAAGACAGATGGATGGTTCCATGCAAAAGTCAGTATATCAGTGATCCCATCTCCGTTGAAATCGCCCGTAAATACCCGGTGGTATTTATTCGGAAAACCGAACCTTGGATTTGTCAGTTCATAGATTTGATTTGCGTTTTCATCAAGACAGAAAATGGTGCTTTCCAGCTCATTCATATTTACAAGTAAATCGGTTTTTCCA
Organism: Bacteroidales bacterium; assembly: GCA_047920975.1. Lineage (GTDB taxonomy): Bacteria > Bacteroidota > Bacteroidia > Bacteroidales > JAADJA01 > JAADJA01. Next base: position 2,657 of record JBLRXC010000119.1, read on the forward strand.
TCACCGGTAAAGTCGCCCGGTTTTATATGAAACAAGCCGGAGACATCGTGCCAGAAAGAGTATCCTTCGATTGATTGAGGACTTGTAAACAATGGATCAAATGTTGAATTTGCTGCATTGTATTCATAAGCGCCAAACCATGTGAGGTTGCTGTTAAGCATTTTTACATGCAATAATTCCTGTATTCCGTTCCCGTTCATATCCGTCACGTGAAAGTAAAACCCGGGACCATATGAATCAACCGGGTATGTCCCTGCATAAGTAAATCCCCCTCCTGTTGAAAAATAATATTTTGCCTTGTATACGTTTAATTCTTTGGTCACCATTACCAAATCGACTTTTCCATCCCCGTTAAAATCTCCCGGAATGAATGTAGAGAATTTCAGGTTTCCGCCAAATTGCAGACTGCCCATATATTTCTCTATGAAGTAATATCCATTGACGTTGTAGAAAACAGACCAATGGGTAAAATCATCAGGTTGATTGTTTATAAAATGGGCACACGCAACATCTGTCTTTCCATCACCATTGAAATCACCCAGGAAATAGTGTTGCTTTTGTTGGTTGGCATTTGGATTAATATTGGTACTGCTGTAGTTGAAAGGGTTGGAAACTTCACCCCATATGAATTTGGTATCATTGATCTGCAAAGAATTTTTTTCCATCAGACCGATGTTGCTGATCCTGGAATAGGAACCGGTTATGTCATAGGATACTTTATAAGTAAAAAGCTTGACAGTACTACTTTTTTTAATGATATCAATTTTATTCAGCAATTCCCTCATTTCGATCATACTACCGGAAATAAATGCGATATTGTTGTCAATCCTGGTTCTGGTATATGTAAATTTAATCTCATACAATGCTGGTAGCGGTATTTTCCAGTTTCCACCATAGAGGATTTTTCCGATCCTTATATTTCCGTTGGATTGAATATAAGTATAATCGATGTGGTTACCCTTATGGTCTTCAATCCTGTTCAAATGCCATGACAATATTTGCTCTTTTCCCTGTGCTTTTAACCGCGAATCTACAGTCTTTCCATACTGCATGATCCGGCCGTTTTTTGTTCGGATTTCAAACCAGACAGGTCCGTAAGCATTGCTTTCCATGATGGTGATTTTTGAAAAATTTTCAATTTCAGTCTGGAATTCTGTTCCTCCACCATTGGTTTCAAATAACCTCAAACCGTCAAGCATGAGTTTATCGTTACTGTTGAAATTTACACCATCAATGTAACCATCATGGTAGATGGTTGTTCCTGTACGTGTAATGGCAGATAATCCGCCTATTGTCCACCCCCAACCCAAAAATCCATTCCCCAGCATACTGTTATAAAAGAGTGAAACAGAGGGTGTCATGTCACCGATTCCGGGTGGAAACTGCAAGGGAATAGCATAGGTAGCCGCACCCAGGTCATTTACGTTGACAATACCCGGCAGTGTTCCAACTATTCCCTGGTCATCAGGGTTGGGACCTCCCGTTATGCCGCTCTCCGGCGGAAAAAGCAAATACGGATTGATTTTCCCCCTGAATTCATCCTGGGATGATGTTGTTGCGTATTCAAATCCCGGTAGAAATTTGATGTAATCCCGTGCCTCATAATACTGGTTTCCGGTTAGCGGTTCATTCAAATGATAATAGGGGGCTTGCTGTTGTCCGGTTATAAATTGCAGCAGCAAAGCCTGAGCGATGAGTATATATGTTCTTTTCATTTTTGGCTTTTTAAAAAGTTATGAAGCTATTGCTTAATGATCTTATAGGTAACCTTACTCTGCAGGTCGCTTAGCCTGAGAAAATAAACTCCCGGTTGTTGATCCGCCAGGTTAATTGAATAACCGGTTTGGAAAAATCGCCCGGTTTCAACTAGTTTGCCGTTTTGATCGGCGATAACATAAGTTACCGGGTTGTCTGATGAGACAAAAACTTCAATGGTGATCAAACCTTTGGTTGGATTGGGATATGCTTTTGCTTCAAGCTCTTTTGTGAGATTTGGAAGCGGGTCATCGATAAATACCGAATCGGCTTCAGTACTTTTTTGTATTTCAAGGTGGCGGCTCTCGCGATTACCTGAGTCATCGTATTGAAACACAACCTTTTCCTGTTGAGCTGCAACATTGGTTGCCAATACTATAGATAATGCAACCATTGCACGTATTATATTTTTCTCCATGGTTTATTGATTTTGGTTTTTATAATATATAAATCTGTCATCTTTTCCACTGGAAAGCCACCTTTCGCCTTTCAGGTAATCGTGCCCCTAGAGTGACCTTCCAGGTAATCAGGAATACAATGCCAGGAAAATAAAGGACCTTAATAAAATGAACTGACTAATTATCAATATTTGCCGGTTTGTCATTCATCCCGGCTATCTCCTTCTGCAGTTGGATGATGTACAGCGTAAGCTCCTCTATTTTTCTCAGCAACAGGTCATCCATTTCGCCAACATTATAACCGTTTTGTACAAACTCCGCAGCTGAGGGTACACCGGGCAGATGTTTGTTGGATTTTATGTATTGATCCAACTCTGTCAACGGTATCAAATCGTAATCCTCTTTAAATACGTGATCGGACTGGGGTACACTCAGCACTATTTTTACCTCCTCAGCCTGGATTTTCCCTGCTACTGATAATCTCGCATCTGAAGTGCTGGTTGTTCCGATTCCTACATTTCCATTGTGATGAATAAATAACCTGGTTTGATCAGCGGTTCTGATATAGATATGACGATTATTATTTGTCGGGGTACCACCGGCCTGTAATATCAGGCTGCTGCTGCCACCAATCTCCCCACCAGATTTGCTTCCATAGATCAGAGGCTCATATTTTTCTGTAATAAAGTTTTCTTGCGAGTCAGGGTTGTTGAATACCAGACTATTGACCCTTATATTACCGTCTATTTCAAATTTTTCAGTAGGATTTGATGTTCCTATCCCCACATTCCCGTTTTGCCGGAATATATTATTACCGGAGTCAGTCCACTGACTGTCGGTCCATGCAGCCTGCCCTGATGCATCCGATGTAAGCACCTTACCGTCGCCGGCGCCACCGGCCATCATAAACCCTCCGGTCTTGAATGTGCCGTTCACTTCCAGGATTTGTGTAGGGTTGGCAGTGCCTATACCGACGTTGCCTTCATTGAAGACATACCGGCCATTATCACTGGTTTTAAACTCCAATTTTCCATAGGTTGCCTTCATACCATATTGTTTTGTTCCAAGCCAGAGGGTTGCACCGGTGCTTACTCCAAATTGATAGGGCTCAAGATATAATTCCGCAGCCTCACCATTATCGGCCCTGATATGTAATTTGGACTGTGGATCGGTAACATCACCTATGCCTATTTTTCCGGTGAGGCCATTGGCTGTGGCGCCTCCGATAAATAGGGTTGATTTGTTAGAACTAAAACCGATCATTAAAGATTTGTTAATTCCATTGACAAGTGGATTGTAATCATCGTAACCGGAACCAATGACCATTGTTGAAGTTGAATTGGTCTTCACATTTTCGCCCACTCCAAAAGAGTATGCACCAAAAATAGAAACATGTTTACCCAGGGCAATACTATTCCTGCTCCAGGCTTTTGCAGAATCGCCAAAGGCCAGTGAGTACATTCCGACGGCTTCAGAATCAATTCCTCCGGCAAATGATGCTTTGCCCGAAGCAATATTATTTATACCGATAGCACTCGATGTTTCTCCCGTAGCAATCGTTCCGCTACATTGGACACAATTCTGCGAAAATGAATTTAAGGTAATGAACATCAGAATAAATGACGTGATTTGGTTTTTATATGTTTTCATAGCATTTAAAATTTGATAATTATAACTACTTTTTAATCAATTTCCCGCTTTCGATGATGCGGTTGTTTTCAGTTATTGTGTAGAAATAGAATCCGGTTTTAAGACCATACACTTCCAGCATAGTGCTGTTGGTATAGTTAATCCCGGTGGAATTCACCAGTGCGCCATCTAATGAATAAAGGTTGAAATGCAATCCCTTTCTAATGGTTTCGATGAATAATTTGTCATGAAAAGGGACAGGATAAACATTAACATCCCGATCAAATGGATAGGGCGTTTCTTCAGCATTGGTAAGGATATCATCGGGCATTACTTTTCTGATAACAATATCTGAGAAGATATTCCCAACTGTATCAGCAACAATTCCAGCCATGAGGCATCCGCCATCAGAGGTTGCGATCAAGTCAAACATAAAATATCGGGTATCTCCGCCAAAATATTTAACCCCTTTCAGGCTAAGTTGAGAGTCATAAATATACACGTGATAAAAATTGGATCCTGGCATCCAATAGGGATCAGAGTTATGCGAAGCTATCCATATATTCTCTGGGTCGGTAAAGGCAGTTGAATTGATTTGAAAAGGCGAATAATCGTTACCATCGGGTAAAAGGGTATCCTTAATCAGGTTGAAATCCGTATCGAATAACCCGAAGCTCTCATGCTGATTCCATTGAGTTTCAATCAACAGGTTTCCATTGGGAAGGAATAGAGCTGAGGTGTTACTTAAGCCGAAATCCCAATCAAATAGTCCCTCTCCGACAATGTCCAGGTTGGTATCAAATTTTATCCATTCTCTTAAAACTGAATTAAGCGTTGAACTGCCTATTAAATAATAACCTGACGTATCCGGTGCGACCAATAAAGATGCTGTAGTGTTTCTTTTATAAGGTGCTGGTATGTTGAAATTAAGTAATTGTCCATTTAAATCAGCTTTTGCCATATATAAATGGGTGCCGGAGCCTCCTCCGGTTTGATAGTAAGCATGTCCGCTGATAATAAGGTTATTATCAAAGTCGATCGTATAGTCAAGAATTTCAAGGCTTGTATAAGGAGCAGGAAGATTATAATTAGTTTCCCAAACAGTTTCAAACAAGCTATTCGTTTCCTTCAGATACAAACCACTTGAGTCTGTGCTAAAAAACCAATTTCCAATGAAACATAAATTGTCATTATCTTTTTGCAGACCAAAACGAAAGTGAAATACGGTATCGTTAAATACAAATGTCACGGTATCCTCCGGTATTGTGAATTTTGTGATAATGGATTTATATTTCAGACCGGAAACATAGGTTCGAGCGCTTGAAATATAATAATGTCCATTGTTATCCTCAAATAAGGTAGGCATAGTTTCCGAAAAGGAATTTGCTAAACGGAAATCAAATGAAATTTGTGATATGGCTTCAGTCATGATCATTATGGTTGATAATAATAAATATATTCGTTTCATAGTTTAAGTGAATAAAACCGGCAGGTATAAAACCTGCCAGTAATTACAATCACAATTCTACCGGAATATCTGATCGGTAAATCTTTATACCGAATTTCAATTTCCCGTGATGGAAATAGTTTGTATAAAAATTACCATTCACCTCATATTGATAAGAATTATCATCGAATTCCAAAACGCACATAATGTCGTAATCAGACATATTTGGGTTATCCAAAAAATACTGATTCATTAAGTACTTCAACCTTTGAAAATAGATGTTCATTTCAGGGTATTCCAAACAAAGGGTATCATCTCCGCAAATTCCGTATTCTGTTGTTGCAAAAAACAGATAACGGTCTAAGTGATTATCTTGTGGCAGTGGATCATATGGATAAATAAACTCATCATTGTCTCCAGATATCTCAACTTCAATAAATGGACCAACAAAGACGTAATTCCCGCTCGGATCCGGTATTGTATTAGATGCTTCATAGAACAATCTCTGTGCTGCGTCATAAGCATCTTGTAAGGTTTCATCACATTTGCCCGCATTCTCCCCATACCACCAATCATCCCCCTCGACAAACGGACCATTGACACCAGGTGTCCCGGGACCGGGATCTATGCCCCTTTCGCCGGTTACGGTCTGTACGCTCAGGATTAACTCGGTTTCGGTTTGGGCTTCCTCCTCCAGGTCAACCAACACAAGCCCTTTGTCGGTGAATGAACTGCCGTAATAAACCGCGGTGATATTGCTCTTCATTTCATCGTATTTCTGGGTAAGGACGGCTATATCAATCATGCCACCGGAGGTTTTGGGGATTACAAGGGTCAACTCTTCCACCTCATGTCCGGTGTAAAACTCATTGGGGAAGCCGTGCGAGTAGTTGATGGTGGCTTCCAGCAGCCACAGTGCAGAGTCGGGTGAGACCAGTTGGCCGCTCTTGTAATGTGGGTTTTCCCGGTACATCTCAATGGTTCTGATAAAACCTTTAATGGTGTTGTGCACCTTTATTTCATAGGGGGTCAATTTGTTATCTTGGCTTTTCAGGGTTTGAGCCTCCTCTTTTGTGCATGAATGAACTATCAGCAGCAAACCTGCCGCTATGATAGTAAAAACTAAAATTGATTTATTCATTTTTGTAATTTTAATTGGTTAATAATCAGGAAATAATCAAAGATGATTTTTATTAAAATAGCAGTCATCAGAAAAGCATCAGGCGATGCAACCACTGAAAGGGAATGCATTCGTCAGCTCCAAGTCTCATGAGCAAGTGGATTGTGTCATGATTCACTCCGGGAATGCACACCCAAACAATTAAAACATGCCCAAATTGCTTGCCTGTCGTGCAGCAATAATTCGATAACATTGTTTTGTGGTGGATGTTTTTCATCCGGAAATCAATTGGCTAATAATGGCTGCAAATATATATAAAAAAAAGCCTGAAGTCAAGAATTGTTGATATTTTTTTTGACGGATTGCAATTATCTCATTGAATATTAATGCAATAAAGGGAAAAATAAAATTGGCTTTCTGGTTGCATGGTGGCCTACTTCTTAGCAGTGCGTTTTGTTGATATCAGAAATTGCAGGGAAAAAAAGGTTCTTGAAGTTATTCATAAAAAAACGCCCGTATGTTACTCATATACAGGCGTTTAATTGATTTATATGTGATCCCGAGAGAAACCTAACACCATCACCCCTTTGCACCGCTTTTCAGTATAACCCCTATTTATCAACACTTTACATATTGACTGTTGATAATATAATGCAAAAAAGTTAATAAAAAATAGCTAAATGTTGTACCTATTGTTGTACCTGTTATTTTTTTGTTGTACCTTTATAGAAATTTAATGCAAATGGCTACAATAAAGGTTTTACTCAGGACAAGCAAAAGTAAAAAAAATGGTGACACTCC
>JBLRXC010000120.1:0-9528 GCA_047920975.1 Bacteroidales bacterium
GGTGAATGCCATGCATATTACCGCCAGTGTCTTCATCAATGATGATGAAGGAGGCCTGCATCATGATTATGAGGTATGGCTTGAAAAACTGGCACCTGAAAAGCCTCATGCGCAATACAGGCATAATTCTTACGAGGACAATGCGGATGCCCACCTCAAGCGGACCATCATGGGTCGTGAAGTGGTCGTTGCTGTCACCAATGGTAAACTTGACTTCGGACCATGGGAACAGATCTTTTACGGCGAATTTGACGGAAAGAGAAAAAAACGGGCGCTGGTTAAGATCATTGGAGAATAGTGAAATGTAAGGAGGGCTGCAATAAGCATCACCATGGCTGCGTATTCTATAATGCTAAGGTCAATACAAAGGACATTGGCAATACCGGATGCAAGCGGTCAGATCATCGAAAATTTAATTGTTACCGGCAGCAGGGCTCTGTCACTTGTACCTCCTTTTTCACCTCTAGTTTTTGTGATTTGGGGCTAACGTAAGGGATGCCAAGGCTCATACCCCGTAAAATAAAAAGAATTCCCAAAACAACGATAAAAGCTGGAATAATTTTTCCTGCTTTTTTGCGCAATCTTACACCAACAACATTCCCTGCAAGTGAAAGAATAAGCAGGGCTGGGGTGGTGCCAATCCCGAATACAACCATAAAGGCCATTCCCATCAACACATCATTGGTGTTGATGGCACCTGCGATGGCCATGTAAACAAGTCCACAAGGCAAAAGTCCGTTTAGCAGACCAATAACTAGAAGTGAGGAGAAGCGTTCTTTGAAGAAAAGATTTTTGAATCTTCCAATTAAGCGGCTCGCATAACCTGAGAACACCACACTGATATTGATCCTCTCTCTAAAAACAAATGGAAAAAGGACCGATATGATCATGATGGAGCCCAGCAGGATGGATGCCCATTGTTGCAATCCAGCCAGTTTAATCCCTCTGCCCAGAAGTCCGAAAGCGGCTCCCATAAAACCGTAGGTGATGATCCGGCCTGTATTGTGAAGGATGCCGCCTGTCAGTTTGTGCAACCAACTCATTCTGGAGAGCGGAAGAGCTATGGCTATTGGACCGCACATGCCCAGGCAATGAAGGCTGCCGATCAATCCAAGGGTGAGGGCAGTGATCAGATCCATGGTTAAAAAAGATTAATGATGACGGTTTCTTCCTGGTAATACCCTTTGCCTGAGACTTCATACTCGAACTGAAGGATATATTTACCTTTCTCCATTCCTGCTGTTGAGAATTCCTGGCATCCTGAAGGATCAGTTTGAATGATCACCAGAAAATCATCTTTTTTATCAGCAGGTCTGTAAAATACGATGTGACCTGAAATGCTGTCAGGATCAAATTCAGGTTGAAAAACGAATCTGAGATGGCTTCCATTGTTTTCAACCTTTATTGTATTGGTAAGGCTTTTCGCATTCTGAATCTTATCAATCCGAATTTGGTGCTCCTGTGCCTGAGGATAGTAATTCTTTTCAACCAGGTCAAAAGTCTGGCGGGTAGTCAGATAAACCATCACAATCATGAATGACATAAAGGCAATGATTGCCAAAAACAGTTTGGTTCCCCAATTCCATGTTAACTTCATCTGTCATTTAGTTTTATCAATCGTTTGCGGACCAATGAAGGTCACTTTGTATTTTTTGATCAATTCATCCCCTGAGAAAATACCAATGGTGACACGGGTATTTGAAGACGCAAGGTTATCCCTGGGGATAACGACCAGGAAATTTCCAGAGGCCGACTGTCCTTTTGTAATGAGAAGAGGATCGCCCATACGGATGATCTCTCCTGCCGGATCAATTAATTTTAATTCGATCAGATGTGTTTTTCTCGTTTTGTTTACAACATCAATCTGGTATATATTGCTGTAGTTATCTTTTCCATATTCCTGGAAGAGTGTCCCCGGCTGCCTGAAGATAGAGGCTTCAAAATCGGTCCTTAGGGACATAAGAACTGCAAATACCGACAGCAGAATGATCAATGCAAAGGAATATGCTATGGAGCGGGGCGTTAAAATGGATCGTTTTCCGCTGGCTATGCCCTCTTCTGAATCATACCGGATCAGACCCTTGGGCAGGTTCACCCGCTGCATGATGGCATTGCACGCATCGATGCAGGCAGTACAGTTAATACATTCGAGCTGGGTTCCATTGCGGATGTCAATGCTTGTCGGGCATACCGTTACGCAACTGTAACAGTCAATGCAGTCGCCTTTGGTTGTTTGAGATCGGTCTTCCAGAGGATTGTATTTGCCTTTTGGCTCCCCGCGCATATAATCGTAAGTTACAACAATGGATTGATTATCCAGCAATACGCCCTGAAGCCGTCCGTAAGGGCACGCAATGATACAAACCTGTTCGCGGAAGAAGGCGAAAATGAAATAAAATACACCTGAGAATAAAACAAGGGCAATAAAACTGGCGGAATGTTCAACCGGACCTTCTGTAACAAGTAATTTCAAACGGTCAACTCCAACCAGATAGGCCAGGAAAATGTTGGCTATCAGAAAAGCCACACCGAAAAAAATAAACTGTTTGACCGATTTTTTCCAGATCTTTTCAAAATTCCAGTTTTGCCGGTCCAGTTTTTTCTGCTTGTGATAATCTCCTTCGATGATGTAATCAATCTGCCGGAATAAAAATTCCATAAAAATGGTTTGCGGGCAAACCCAGCCGCAGAATATCCGGCCATAAATCACCGTAAAAAGGATGATAAAAACAACCAGTGCAATCATAGACAGCACAACCAGATAGAAATCCTGAGGCCAAAAGATCAGACCAAAAATGATAAACTGACGGTCTATCACATTCAGCAAGATCAGCGGGTCGCCCTTGTATTGTATGAAGGGGGCTGCAAACAGAAATGCAAGCAAAAGCATGGCAACGACCGAACGGTACCTGTACAATTTGCCCCTGGGCTTTTTGGGATAAACCCAAACCCGTTTACCCTCCTTGCTGACTGTTGTCAGGCTATCCCGGAAATAGCTCTGTTCAGAAGCCGGTTCCTCGCTGAAAGATGTTGTTTCTTCGGAACTCATGTGTTGTATTTGCAAAAAGGGGTAAGCATATGATGGATACTCCGTTTAGAATGGCCACTCCATGAATTCTCCTTCAGGAGCTTTGGGCTTTGCGGGCGAAGTTCCATAGAGATCAACAATGACGTAACTGATCACTTCAAGCCGTTGAACCGGGGACAACTGATCCCTGTATGGGATCATTCCCTTCTCAATCACTCCTTCTTCAACAATCCTCCACAAATCTTCAAGGGTGTTCCCATGAATCCAGTAGTCATCAGTGAGATTTGGTCCGACCAGTCCGCCACCATCAGCCAGATGGCATACCTGGCAGATTTTGACAAAGGTCTCTTTTCCCCTGCTGAGCGATGCAGGGTCTCTCAGAACGCTCAATTGAAAATCAACAGGTTGCCTGGGATGTATCAATGCAGCTCTGGTCATTGCCTTTTCGTACTCCCTTGACTGAATCAGATCGTCAGCCTGAAAAACCCACAACCTGACAAGGTAAATAATTCCAATTGCAATTGTGATATAGAAGAGCCATTTCCACCATGGAGGAAGATCATTATCCAACTCACGGATTCCGTCATATTCATGGTCCTTTATGATTCTATCATTGGTAAGGGTGTCTATTTCATATTGTTCCTGTTTGTTATTCCCGGGTTTGTTATTTGGTTCCATAATTCATCTTGTTTAGGATTTAACATCTTCGGTTTCAGAATCAGAAAGAGGAATGTTCTTGTATGCAGATACCTCCTCTTTTTTCATTCTCACAACCTGAATCACAATGACAGTGAAAATCAATACAAAAAACAGCGTCATGACACTGGAGAGTTCATCCAGCCAATAGACATTTTCAAGCAGTTGTTTAACAATTTTCGACATGACACCATTTATTTTGATACCACTCCAGATGGAGCGTCTTTAGTAATATCGGTTCCCAGCCGCTGCATATAGGCAATTATGGCAATGATCTCTTTCTGGTATTCCACATCAATTCCTGAATCTTTGAGTCCCTTTGCAATTTTTGAAGCCTGATTTACCAGTTCATCGGTTGCTTTTTCATCATACCCGGCGGGGTAGGGAACTCCCAGCTTTTGCATCACCCTGATCTTTTTGGGAGTGCTTTCTATATCCAGGTCATTTTGCGCCAACCAGGGATAAGGTGGCATGATGGATTGAATGTTTGTTTTTTGCGGGTTTACAAAATGCTCATAATGCCATGAATCTGGCTTATAAATCTTTCCACCTTTTACCCCTTCTCTGGCCAGGTCCGGCCCGGTCCGTTTTGATCCCCATTGGAATGGATGGTCATATACAAATTCACCTGATTTGGAATATTCCCCATATCGTTCAACTTCTGATCTGAATGGCCGGATTAATTGCGAATGACAATTATAGCACCCTTCTCTGATATAGATATCTCTTCCATGCAATTCAAGCGGAGTGTATGGTTGCACGCTTGCAATCGTGGGCACATTTGATTTGATGAGGAACATGGGGACGAATTCAACAATGCCACCGATCAATATGGCGATCAAAGCGAGTATTGTGAACAGGACGGGTTTGCCTTCGAGTTTACGGTGCCAGTGGTCATTGCCATGCGGTTTGGTTTCTCTTGCAGGTGCCTGGTCCTCTTCGTACCGTGCGAATTTACCTGCCTGGGCGGTTTTTGCAAGGTTGTAAACCATAATGATAGCACCGGTAAGGTAAATAACACCCCCCAATGCCCTCAGCATATGCATGGGTCGGATTTGGACATAAGTTTCAAGAAAATTGGGATATTTCAGAAAACCTTCTGCGGTAAACTGCTTCCACATCAATGCTTGCGTGAAGCCAGCAAAGTAAAGGGGGATCGCAAAGAACAACATCCCAAAGGTGGCCAGCCAGAAGTGTGCGTTGGCGAGGGAGGTGGAGTAGAGTTTTACTTTGTAAAACCTGGGAAATAACCAATATAGCATTCCAAAAGCCATCATTCCGTTCCATCCCAGCGTGCCGATATGTACATGTGCAATGGTCCAGTCCGTGAAGTGGCTGACAGCATTCACAGTTTTGAGAGAAAGCATGGGTCCCTCAAAGGTGGCCATTCCATAGGCAGTGATACCCACGACAAACATTTTCAGCACCGGGTCCTGACGAACTCTGTCCCAGGCTCCGCGCAGGGTCAGCAACCCGTTGATCATACCACCCCAGGAGGGGGCGATAAGTGCAATGGAAAAAACCACGCCCAGGGCTTGTACCCAGTCAGGGATGGTTGAATAGAGAAGGTGGTGGGGCCCAGCCCAGATATAAAGGAAAATTAACGCCCAAAAGTGGATGATGGATAATTTGTAGGAATAAATTGGCCTGTTGGCAGCTTTTGGAACAAAATAGTACATCAGTCCAAGGATCGGTGTGGTAAGAAAAAAGGCAACAGCATTGTGCCCATACCACCACTGAACCAGAGCATCCTGAACACCGGCATAAATAGGGTAACTCTTCCAAAGGGAGAGTGGCAGGGCGAGTGAATTGACGATATGCAGGACAGCCACCGTCACAAAGGTGGCAATGTAGAACCAAATGGCAACATAAATGTGTTTGATTCTCCGTTGCAGAATAGTTGCGATCATGTTCCAGCCAAATACGACCCAGACGATGGCGATTAAGATATCTACAGGCCATTCTAATTCCGCATATTCTTTGCCTGTTGTGATGCCTGCAAGCAGCGTTACCGCCGCGAGAACGATGATCAACTGCCATCCCCAGAAATTGATCTGTCCCAGCAGTTTACTGTACATGGATGTTTTCAGCAGACGGGGTGTTGAATAATAGACACCGGCAAAAATTGAATTCCCAACAAATGCGAAGATTGCAGCATTGGTGTGCAATGGCCGGAGTCTCCCAAATGAGAGGTATGGAAGCTCAAGGCTGACAGCAGGCCATAAAATGGCCAATGCTGCAATCAATCCAACCAGAAAGGCCACTACACCCCATACAACTGTTGCAACTGCAAATGACTTTGCAAGGTGGTTTTCGTAGGTAAATTTTTCAAGCGCCATAAATTCAGGATTTGTTGTTATTTGATTGTTTTATTTCTGTATTGTGCTTGTCAGGGTGCTCTATGTGAGGTGCTTCATTAGATTTAGTTCCGGACTCAGTAGTATGATCGAAAAGGATTCTGACGGAAGGCGTATAGTCATCGTCATATTGGCCTGACTTTACTGACCATATAAATGCGACGAGAAAACCTCCCGCAACAAAAATTCCGATGGCTATCAGAAAAAAAATGACCGACATAAAAAATCAGGTATTTCGATACAAAAATATGGTTTCAATCCTTATTAACAAATTTTTAACAATTATTTTTTGAACAACCACAGGTTCTTCCGCAGAATCTAAAATGCCTGCCTGTAATTCTTAAAGTTTGTGTAGTGAATGCTGCGGCTTTCTTAGCCTGGCAACGGGTAGTTAGTTAAGCTGGATTGATTTTTTTAATGGAACCATTTCTTTCACAGTCTTTATGATACCTTCCGCATCAAACCCGCAGAAATGATAGAGTTCATCAGGACTCCCCTGTTCAATAAACTGATCAGGAATGCCAAGCCTCCTGACACTGGCCTGATAATGATGATCGTTTTTAAACTCTGTTATCGCACTTCCCAACCCTCCTGTTACGCTACCATCTTCAAGTGTAACGATCCTGCTGAAAAGATTGAAAATCTCATGCAGAAGCAATTCGTCCAGGGGTTTAAGGAACCTGATATCAAAGACTGCCACTGATATTCCTTCATGCTGGAGCAGCTCAGCAGCTTTCAATGCAAAATTTCCAACGTGCCCGATAGAGATCACGGCCAGGTCAGTCCCCTGCCTGATCATCCTTCCTTTACCGATTTCAATTTTTTCGAATGGCAGTTTCCAATGCTGAAGCATGCCTCTGCCCCGGGGATAGCGGATAGCGAAAGGACCGGTGTTATGACACTGGGCTGTGTAGAGCAGATTTCTTAATTCCACCTCATTCAGTGGAGATGCGATGGTCATATGGGGAATACATCGCAGATAGGCCAGGTCAAAAGCCCCATGGTGGGTGGCGCCGTCTTCCCCTACAAGACCTCCGCGGTCAATACAGAAGACAACATGCAGCTTTTGCAAGGCAACGTCATGGATTACCTGGTCATATGCCCGTTGCAGAAAGGTTGAGTAAATATTGCAATAAGGGATCATGCCCTGTGTTGAAAGTCCCGCAGCAAAAGTTACCGCATGTTGCTCAGCAATTCCGACATCAAATGCCCTGTCGGGTATCACCTGCATCATCATATTCAGTGATGAACCCGATGGCATGGCTGGTGTGATCCCGACGATCTTCTCATTTTTTAAGGCAAGTTCGATGATTGTTTTCCCAAAGACATGCTGATAAAGGGGTGCCACTTCATCAGGGCATCCGGTTGGTTTGATCATCCCGGTATTTTTGTCAAACAGGCCTGGGGAATGATAGGTCGTTGGTTCTTTTTCAGCATTTAAAAGGCCTTTTCCTTTAATTGTATTGACATGGAGCAGTTTTGGCCCTTCTATATGTTTCAGGTCCCGAAGGATCTTCACGAGGTGTATGACATCATGGCCATCTGTCGGACCAAAATACCGGAAGCCAAAGGCTTCAAAAAGATTGCTCTTATTAGAGATCGTTGATTTGAGTGTGTTACCGATCTGTTTAACGATTGCCCGGGAATTGGCTCCATATTGGGTGTTACCTCCCATCAGTTTCCATACAAAATTTCTGAACCGGTTATAGCTTCTTGACGTTGTGATCGCAACCAGGTAATCTTTCAATGCACCCACATTCCGGTCAATGGCTATTTGGTTGTCATTCAGGATTACCAAAAGATTTGGATTCGATTCCCCGGCATTGTTCATGGCTTCCATGGCCATGCCACCGGAAATGGAAGCATCGCCAATGACGGCAATATGGTGTTTTCCATTGCTTCTTTTTAAGGCAGATGCAATGGCCATTCCTAGAGCTGCAGAGATTGATGTTGAAGAATGACCGGTTCCGAAGGCATCGTATTCGCTCTCGCCCATCCTGGGGAAACCGCTAAGCCCTTTATATTTTCTATTGGTATGAAATCTTTCTTTCCGGCCGGTCAGAATCTTGTGGGCATAAGCCTGATGGCCAACATCCCAAATCAGTTTATCATGGGGTGTGTCAAACACATAATGGACTGCCACTGCAATTTCAACTGCACCGAGGCTGGCTGCCAGGTGTCCCGGATTGACAGAAACAACATCAATAATGAATCTTCTTATTTCATGGCACAACTGTGGAAGGTCTTCTTCTGAAATGGATTTCAGATCAGAAGGGAAATTTACCTTCGACAATAATGAGCCTTCCTCCGGTTCCATTTTGTGATTTTTTCACAAAGTTAACTTTTTTTTAAACCTGGTCGATCCCAGTGAGTTTTCGTTTAAAGCAGACCCAATTCAAGGAGTGCTGCTTCCGAAATCATGTCCTTATCCCAGGGTGGGTCAAACGTGAGTTCAACCTCTACCCCTTGAATACCATCAATGCGAGCCACTTTTTCTTTGACTTCAGCGGGTAATGATTCAGCAACCGGACAATTGGGTGAAGTCAGGGTCATGAGAATGTGGGCTTTGTAACCATCATCAAGCCTTATTTCATAAATAAGACCCAATTCGTATATATTCACCGGGATTTCAGGGTCAAAGATTGTTTTGACTGTTTCGATGATGGCATCACCTAAAATATTTTTTTTGACTTTTTCAACTGCCATGGCATTGCTTTTTAATGTTTAACGTACGATTATCGATGGTATTTCAACTGTATTGTCAAGATGTTTGTTCAATATCCTGGAAGTACTGTTAAAAAAAAAGCCTCCGCTGATTGTGGAGGCTGAGTTACACACAACATTGTGATTTTCTAACTATTCATTGAGATCAGGAACTCCTCGTTGGTTTGTGTGAATCTTATCTTGTCTTTCAAAAATTCCATGGCTTCCAGCGGATTCATATCAGCAAGATGATTTCTGAGTATCCATATCCGTTGAAGCTGTTCCTTTTCAATCAGGAGGTCTTCGCGGCGTGTACTGGATGCAACAATATCAATGGCCGGGTAAATACGTTTGTTGGAGAGCCTGCGGTCAAGTTGCAATTCCATATTGCCGGTTCCTTTGAATTCTTCAAAGATCACTTCGTCCATTTTTGATCCGGTTTCAATCAGTGCTGTAGCAATGATGGTAAGGGAGCCACCATTTTCAATTTGCCGGGCTGCACCAAAGAACCGCTTTGGTTTTTGCAATGCATTGGCCTCAACACCCCCCGACAAAACTTTACCTGACGCCGGTGCAACTGTATTATAAGCTCTTGCCAATCTTGTGATTGAATCAAGCAGGATTACAACATCATGACCGCATTCAGTCATTCTTTTTGCCTTTTCCAGGACCAGGTTTGAAATTTTGACATGTCTGTCGGCTGGCTCATCGAAGGTTGAGGATATTACTTCAGCCCTTACGCTG
>JBLRXC010000121.1:0-9475 GCA_047920975.1 Bacteroidales bacterium
GTTTTTCATTCAACAACTTCCATGTTTCATTTATTTCCTGTTTAAAAATGCTGGTTTGTGTGAGATCAATGTAATCAAATGCCACAAAGAGTGCGGTTTTATGCTGTTGAAATATCCTATCTGCTATTTCTTCAATTACTCTGGCAAAGGTTTCTTTAACAAAATCTGTATTAGGTGCAATAATGTAAAAGCCCCCTCCAGAGTTGTAAACTACATTCGATTGATATAAGTTTAATTCTTTTAAAATGGTTTGAATGATTGAATCAGTTAAAAGCTGGAGATAAAAGGATCTGCCTTTAAGATTTTTAGCAGCATTTTTTGAAATTATATCATAAATGTATGACTGAATTCCTGAAATGTCAGCTCCTATCAAAAGAAATGGAGAGTTTTCATTTTTTAAAGTGGAGATATCCTGTATGTTCTTCTCAAAACAGTAATCATATAGTGAAACAGCGAATGCAGCAGTCGTCTTCAGGTGATCATACAATGAAATATCAGGTAAATCCATTGTGCTTGAAGGCACATTGCAAGCATATTTTTGCAAAAGGAATAAAAATGTTTCAGGCCATGCTTTGAGATTTTCAGTTTTAATCAAATTCACCTCATTTATAAATTCATTCCAGAGTTTACGGTAATCCGGGATTTCTGAAAACTCCTTCTGCGGAAATAATTCTTTTAAAAAGCTTAATGATTGAACAGGCAAGTCATAACTGTATTCCTTTTGTTTCTCTTTGAACAAAATATCAAATACTGACTTCATCCTAACTTTCTTAAAATGATCCCAGTTTTTTGAGGCTTTTTCGTCTTCCTGTCCTTCTGCTTTGGTTCTGTCCATTCCGGAGGATAAATGATCTGCAAGCTGAATGATCGCCTCGTTTAAAGTAGAAGGGTTATGGTGGTATGATGCAAGCCTTAATACGGAATCAGCAGATTGGTTTTTTTTATCAATTCCAATATCTTCAATAAACTGTGCTGTCCAAAGTACATGCTTGTGTGTATAAAAACCATCTTTGCTTTTTGTACAAATTACATCTTCTAATTTTTTAACAGACGTATCAAGTTCTTTGGACCTTGCAGCTCCATTATCATCTGCTCTTTGATAAAACTTCCCTTTATCATGCAGCAACGCTGCCAGGTAGATTTTTTCACGTATATCGTTGTTCATAATGCTATGTTATTTTTCTTGTCTGCTTTTTCTTTTTTCTCTCACAACACCAAATCCGGTACTCACCCCTTTTCCGAGGCCGATATGGTTGGGCAGGAAAAAGTTGCTGCGAAAATCGAGGTTGAACCCGATCAGGGATATGCCTTTGTGTTCCACCTTCTTCTCCCGAACAACCTCAAGTATTTCAAGTTTAATGGGTTCGTCAACCATGAGCCCTACGCCTTTTGAGAAGGATAGAATATTTCCTGTTAATATCCGCTCAAGGAATTGAAGTCTTTCTACTGCACCTTCCAGGCATTTATAGCGGTCATAATTTTCTTTGTTCAGGGCTATCCAGTTATTGAGTGTGTAATAAAACCAGGTATCCCATGTTTGCAGGTTAAAGTGGTTTGCAGAGAGGCTTTTAATGCTCAATTGCATCTCCCTGCCTTCCAGATTGATGTTCCAGTTATTCTTGCTGAAGAATGCATGAACTTCTTCGGTGCCCTCTTCAATGCAAATAAATCCGGCGTTCCCGTTGAAGGTTTTGTATTGGATCAAAGGATAAGCATAACGAAACTTATCATCTCCCATGTGATTGTGGAACAAAAGACCTTCACGGTTGATCTTTTCAATGATGGCTCCCCGGAACTTTGGAACCTGCCAGGCCGCAATACGCTGATCAAATACGACTTTCAATACTTTGATCTTCTTCATGGCTCGTTATTGGTCAATTGATTTTGATGCCTGGCAAATTTCCATATGAATAATTTTTCGGGGTTTACAATCCCACTGTTCTTAACTGGATTTTGAAGCTATAAAAGTAAAAAAAAGTTAGTTTTCGGAAAAAATAAAAAGCCAATTGCATTTTTGATTCAACCCTTGTCAATTAATTAATACGCGGTCTTTGCCCAACATGATACATCCCCAGCAAACAAACCTTCATTGATTATACATGGAGATTCGGTTAAATGGCTAAACATAAAATTTATTGCTGCTAAGATTTACCTGTGGACTTTCCTCTCCATATTATTCCATGATCCGGGTCGGAACTTGTCAGGATTTCTATTTTTTACTACCAATTGATCAAAACAAATTAAAAATAGAAATCATGACAAAAATCGCAATTGTAATATTCTCTGATACGGATTCCGTCGAAGCGATGGGAAAAGTATCCAATGCATTCATGCTGGCGCTCGAAGCCAAAGAACATGGTGATGATCTGAAGATCATATTTGAAGGCGCCGGAACCAAGTGGGTCGGTGAACTTGAAAAAGAGGATCATAAACTGCATGAGCTTTACCAGGCCATTAAGAAACATATTACCGGAGCTTGTTCTTTCTGTGCATCGGCTTTTGGGGTCAGATCGCAAATTGAAAAGGCCGGCATTCCACTCCTGGACGAGTTTAAAAGCCATCCCAGCCTCAGGAATCTGATAGTTGAGGGTTATCAGGTTATTTCATTCTAATTTTGAAAACATACTTTAAACTGAAAACAATGAAACTTATATCCATGATTTTACTTGCGGGTTTAATCCTGTTTGTATTGATCGTTATGTCTCAATCTTCCACTGACCGTAAGGCCACTGATGCCAACGGGCTGGCTGTGGGAGAGAAAGCACCAATGTTCACAGCACTTGATTCTGACAGCAACCTGTTTTCCCTGCGCACCGCACTGGATCAGGGGCCGGTATTGATGATCTTTTACCGGGGGTTTTGGTGTCCTGTGTGCAACAAACATCTGGGCGACATCCAGGACAGCCTGAAAATGATTGAAGAGAAAGGTGTGCGGGTCATCGCCGTCTCTCCCGAAAAACCCGAATACCTGGAAGTGATGGAGGAGAAGACAGGAGCAGAATTTACCCTCCTCTATGACGAGGGCTACAAAATTGCCGACGCTTACGATGTAACCTTCAAGCCGGGCGCCATGACGTTGTTTACATACAATACCGTGCTGGGCGCCAAAATGAAAGAGACACACTCCGATGATTCGCAACTTTTGCCCATTCCGGCTACCTATCTGATTGATACAGAAGGCAGGATCACCTGGCGGCAATTCGACCCGGATTATAAAAAGCGTTCAACGGTAGCAGATATCATACATGCAATTAATCAAATTAAATAATAATCTCTTAAAAAAGAAACAGATGAAAATTATTCAAATGTATCAAAATGTGACCGGACGACTCTCCCGGTTAAACGACCTCCCGCTGCTCTTTTTGCGATTGATCCTGGCTTACGGATTTTACATGCCGGCCATGATGAAATGGGGTAACATACAGGGCATTGCAGAGTGGTTTGGAAGCATGGGCATCCCTATGCCCATGCTCAATGCATACCTGGCAGCCACTACCGAAATGGCAGCAGTCATTCTGCTCCCGCTGGGGCTGGCAACACGCATCATCTCCATACCGCTGATGTTTACGATGGTGGTAGCCATAGTGACCGTTCACCTCGACAATGGTTTCAATGCCGGAGACAATGGCTTTGAGATACCCCTGTATTATTTCCTGATGCTTTTTGTCCTATTGATCAATGGTGCCGGAAAAATCAGTCTTGATTCTATCATTTCAAAAAAATTACAGTCATGAAACGCTTTGTTCTAATCATTACTGCCATCATAACCCTCAGCAGCTGGGGGTTATTGATGGGCCAGGTTCAAACCACAGGATCAGCGGGAGATTCCGGCATCCGGTTTTTTGAGGGCACCTGGGAAGAAACCCTGGCTGAGGCAGCGAAGGAGGATAAACTCATTTTTCTGGATGTCTATGCCACCTGGTGTGCTCCCTGCAAACTGTTGAAATCAAAAACCTTTCCCGACCCGGAGGCCGGCAAATATTTCAATGAGCATTTCATCAACGTGAGCTTTGATGGTGAAAAAGGCGAAGGGCTTACATTAGCCCGCATGCTGAAGATTTCTGCCTATCCGTCTCTTTTCATACTCAATAAGGATGGGGAGCCGATTGTTCATTACGCTGGTTTTCTGCAGCCTGAAGATCTAATACTGCTGGGGAAAGCCGGACAAGAAAATCGTTAACGATTATGGAAAATGCCAACAGGGAAATACCCAACATACCCCGTTTCCCTAAAAAGCGCATCGTTATCGCCGGGTCCGGTTTTGCCGGGCTAAAACTCGCACGAAAACTCATGGGTAAAGGATTTCAGATCATCCTGATTGATAAAAACAACTTTCATCAGTTTCAACCCCTGCTGTATCAGGTGGCTACGGCCGGACTGGAGCCAAGTGCCATATCCTTTCCTTTAAGGAAGGTACTGCAAAAGGCAACAGACGTTCATTTCCGAATCGCTGAACTGGTAAAAGTTGATGCATCAAAAAACGAAGTCATCACCAACATTGGCCGAATAAAATACGATTACCTGGTGTTGGCTATGGGGGCAAAAACCAATTTCTTTGGGCAACACGAGATTGAACACTTTGCTTTGTCCATGAAGTCAGCTTCCGACGCCATACTTATCCGCAATTCTATCCTGGAGCATTTTGAGCAGGCACTTCTTGAAACTGACCCAAAAAAAATTGAACAATACCTGAACATCATTCTGGTAGGTGGTGGCCCCACTGGTGTTGAACTGGCCGGTGCCCTGGCTGAAATGCGGAAATATATTTTCCCGAAGGATTACCCCGAACTAGATCTGTCGAAAATGCGCATCGCCATTTATGAAGCAGCACCTCGAGTACTTGCCGGCATGTCGGAGCAAGCATCTGAGAGGGCTCTGAGCTATTTGCAAAAATTAGGTGTGGAAGTACACCTTAGAACAAGAGTTGAACATTATAACGGCTCCTGTATCCGGTTATCTAACGGTAGCACCATTTCTTCAAAAACGGTGATCTGGTCGGCAGGTGTCAAAGCCAACAGCGTAGAGGGTTTTACGCCTGAAAATTTTGGCCGGGGAGGACGCATAATCGTTGACAGGCAAAACAGGGTAAAAGGGCATAAAAATGTATTTGCCCTTGGCGATATCAGCCAGATGGAAACACCAAAATACCCCCACGGACACCCGCAAGTTGCCCAGGTGGCTTTGCAGCAAGGCAGAACACTGGCCCGCAACTTATTAAAATCAAAAAAAGGAAAAGGAGAAGAAGACTTTGAATATTTCGACAAAGGCTCGCTGGCCACAATTGGACGAAACCTTGCCGTCGCTGACCTGCCCTACGGAAAACTCCACGGTTTTGTAGCCTGGGTTCTCTGGTCGTTTGTACATTTGTTTACCATCATGGGTGTAAAAAACCGCCTATTGATCTTCCTCAACTGGTCGTGGAATTATTTTACCTACGACCAGTCGCTAAGGTTACTGATTAAACCGAAAATGGCGGCTAACATTCCAAAGACTTTAAAAGTTGAAAAAACTTTTGTGCCCCATGTAGTGCAAAATAATTAATTTTAAAAAAATATAAGCGAAGAATATGAAAATTGGATTTATAGGATTAGGCAAAATGGGCTTTAACATGGTCCATCGCCTGTTGAAAAACGGTCACGAAGTAGTTGTGTGGGATCGCTCATCGGACACGATCAAAGAAATTGAAAAACTTGGCGCTGAGGCCTCTGAAAGTCTCGAAGACCTTGTGTTAAAACTCCCCTCCAGAAAAGTAGTCTGGCTCATGGTGCCTGCCGGAAAACCGGTAGATCAAAACCTGGATGATCTTTTAGCCTTAATTGGGAAAAACGACATAGTGATTGATGGCGGAAACTCCTACTGGAAAGAGACCCAGGTTAGGGCCGAACGAGCTGCTCAAAAAGAAGTACATTTTCTTGATTGCGGAACCAGTGGCGGAGTTTGGGGCTTGCAAAATGGCTACTGCCTGATGTATGGCGGCCACAAGGAAGCAGCTACCTATGTTGAACCCATTTTTATATCGCTGGCACCCGAGAACGGCCATGTTTATTGCGGGCCATCCGGTACCGGGCACCTGGTAAAAATGGTGCACAATGGCATCGAATATGGCATGATGCAATCATATGCCGAAGGCTTTGAAATTCTTGAAAAATCGCCTTACGATATCGACCTTACCAAAGTTGCCGATGCCTGGCAATACGGCAGTGTGGTGCGATCGTGGTTGTTAGAACTGGCTGTAAATGCCTTAAAAAACGACCCCAAACTGGAACAACTAAAGGATTACGTTGCGGATAGCGGCGAAGGACGCTGGACGGTGCAAACAGCAATGGACTTTGATGTACCGGCCCATGTGATCACAGCATCACTTTTCATGCGATTCCAGTCGCGACAGACGGAGTCGTTTGCCATGAAAATGCTGGCTGCCCTTAGAAATCAGTTTGGCGGGCACGCCGTTAAAACAAAAGAATAAGCTGCCTTATGAAAAATAACGACAGCCATATCTTTGTCATTTTTGGAGCATCGGGCGACCTGACCAAACGAAAACTTGTTCCGGCATTGTACTCCCTTTTTGTACAAAATTTACTTCCGGAAGCATTTGCCCTGCTGGGCGTATCGCGTACTCAATTTTCTGATGAAGCCTTCCGCGAGGCTATGAAAGCGGCCATTATCGAATTCAATGAAACGGATACTACCGACAGGATTGATGAGTTTGTTGCAAAAATTTGCTACACATCCATCCGGTTTGATGAACCTTCAACCTACCAGGTCTTAAAAAGCCGCATAGAAGAATTGAAGAAGGCAAATAAAATCAGCGGAAATGCGATTTTCTATTTATCTACTCCTCCGAGTCTTTACGGAATCATCCCTCAACATCTTACCGCAGTGGGCCTCAACCGGCAGGATGACGGCTGGAAACGGCTGATCATCGAAAAGCCATTTGGTTACGACTACAAATCAGCACTGGCATTAAAGGACCTGCTGCTGAAAGACTGGAAGGAGGAACAATTGTTCAGGATTGACCATTACCTGGGTAAAGAAACAGTGCAGAACCTGCTTGTAACAAGGTTTTCCAACGGCATTTTTGAACCGCTCTGGAACAGGAACTTTATTCACCATGTTGAAGTAACTTCCTCCGAAAGCATTGGTGTTGAAAAACGCGGCGGATACTACGATACTTCCGGAGCCCTGCGCGACATGGTGCAGAACCATTTGCTCCAGGTAGTTGCTCTCACAGCCATGGAGCCACCTTCATCGCTGGAGCCTTTGGCCATCCGTAACGAGATACTGAAAGTTTTTCAATCACTGCGCCCTATCAGGCAAGAGGAGGTAAAACATGTTGCCATCCGGGGCCAGTACCTGGCATCAGTGGTAAAGGATAAAGTAATGGAGGGTTACAGGCAGGAAGAAGGAGTGGCGGCCAATTCAGTTACAGAAACTTTTGCTGCGCTTAAATTTTATATTGACAACTGGCGCTGGGGCGGAGTACCTTTCTACATCCGAACAGGTAAAAGACTTCCTACGCGGGTAACCGAAGTGGTTATTCATTTTAACCCCACTCCGCATTTTTTGTTTTCACAGAATAAGGTTTGCCAATCATGCAATCAATTGATAATTCGCATACAACCTGATGAAGGAATTCTGCTGAAATTCGGTATGAAAACTCCCGGATCAGGCTTTGAAGTCCAGAATGTCAATATGGATTTTCATTATGCCGACCTGACCGAACACCGCATTCCTTCTGCTTACGAGCGACTCATCTACGATGCTGTAAAAGGTGACGCTACACTGTTTGCTCGTTCGGAAGAAGTGCTGGAAGCCTGGAAATTCCTGACCCCGGTCATCGAATGCTGGAAAAACGAGAAAGACGTTCCTTTGTTCGGCTATCCTGCCGGAACCTGGGGGCCGTCAACAGCAGATGATTTGATTGATGGAGAAGATATGACATGGCGCTATCCGTGCAAAAACCTTACCGATGACGGACTTTATTGCGAACTGTGATGACTGAAAAAACAATTCATATTTTCAACGATAAAAAAGAAATTGCCGAAGCTTTTGCCGGCATCATCGCTACGGGTATCCGGAACCTAAGCAATAATGCTTTCTACGCTATCGCTTTGTCTGGCGGATCAACTCCCCGCGAGGTTTTTAAACATTTGGCTTCAGTTTATGCAAATTCTATCGACTGGTCGAAAATCAGGATATTCTGGGGCGATGAACGATGTGTTCCGCCGGATCACGAAGACAGCAATTTCAACATGGCCAGGAAGGCACTTTTAGATTCCATTGCCATTCCCGATAACAATATCCACAGAATAAAAGGAGAAAACGATCCCAAAACCGAAGCTAAAGATTATGAAAGCCTGGTACGTAAACTTGTACCCCCGGCAGAGGGTATCCCAGCCTTCGACTTAATTATGTTGGGTCTGGGCGAAGATGGACACACAGCCTCCATATTTCCCCAATATCTTTCAGGAATGACCAGTCAAAATCTATTCATTCCTGCTGTTCACCCCGTCAGCAAGCAAAATCGTATATCCACCACGGGCACACTCATCAATCGCAGTAAACAAGTAATATTTCTGGTGACTGGATCTTCCAAGGCAGAGCGGGTCGCACAGATAATCGAACAAAAACCGGATTGGGAAAAACTTCCTGCGGGTTTGATTCGACCAGAGGACGGTCATCTCACGTGGATGCTGGATCGGGAAGCAGCTAAATTATTGAAAAAAAACGCAGAAGAATGAAAAAAGAAAAGATCCTCATGGCCGGAGATATCGGCGGAACAAAAAGCTTGCTCGCACTTTATAAATTAGAGGGTAGGGAAATGAAACCCTATGCTGAAAGGGAATACGCAAGCAAACAATTTGATGATTTTTATACGATAGTGAGGCATTTTATTGACGAGAATCAGGTGAAACCGGAAATAGCCGTGTTCGGAATCCCCGGTCCTGTAAGCAAGGGTGAAGTTAAATCAACCAATCTTCCCTGGCTGATCCGGGAGAATGATCTGATTAGCGATACCGGCATTCCTGAAGTGAAGCTTATCAATGACCTGGCTGCTGCTGCCTATGCAATTCCGGGACTGTTAGTAAACGAAATGCGAACGCTCATCGACGGTGTACAGCCCGAAAATCCGCAACGCTACGTAATTATAGCACCGGGTACGGGATTGGGACAGGCATTTTTAGTTTGTAGCGAAAGTCGTAAAATTGTTATTCCTTCAGAAGGCGGTCATGCCGGGTTTGCGCCATCCAACCTGTTGGAAATGGAATTATTTAAATTTCTGCACAGCAGGTTTGGGCGTGTAAGCCTTGAACGGATCATCTCAGGCAGCGGGCTGCCCAATGTGTTCGATTTTCTTGTGGAAGACCAGAAACAGCATCCTAAAAAAGAGACACTTGAACAAATGAAAACCCGCGACCGGGCTATCGTTATTTCAGAAATGGCACTCGGCAATAAAGACCAGGTTTGTGCTCAG
>JBLRXC010000122.1:0-9436 GCA_047920975.1 Bacteroidales bacterium
CTGTTGTAATGAATCTTGAAAAAGTATTTACTTACATAAACGATCATCTTCAATAATTTTAATCCCTGGCTCACTTTTCCGTAGCCATTTTCACTTGAGTTTATTTGTTACTTTTCTCATTCAGTCGTAATGATATTATAATAACATATCATTTTGATGTCAGTGCACCGGGTCATGCTGAGGCGCAAAGCCTCGAAGCATGTGAGCCGGCCCTTCTCCCCCACCAGTCTTCGAGACGGCGGTTTGCTTCTCTGCTGGTCAGCAAACCACCCCTCAGACTGACCAACCGCACACACCCAGAATTTAAAATCAACTTCAAACCTTGAACTTAAGGTGGTGTACCTCTTTCACAACATTCATTCCCGCAGCCCTTCGTATCGCCTTGCTTCCGAAGCGCAACCTGATGCGGTCCATCGCCTGATAGAGGCTGGTCATTTCGGGTGCATCATCAAACAGATCCAGTTGCTGCGCCCCCTGCACAAGTGAACTGAATTTAACGCCGATCAACCTGATAAGCATCCGCCGGGTGTAGACTTTTTCAAACAGATCCAGGGCGGTTTTCAGTAAAACGTGGTCGAATGAGGTATAGGGAATGTGCCTTTGAAGCGTGTGGGTATCGAAGTTCGAGTACTTTATCTTCACCGTCACGCAGGAGGTGAGTTTATCTTCTTTCCGGAGCTGAAAGGCGATCTTCTCCACCATACCTGCCAGAACATTTTTTAGCATGGCTACATCAATGGTATCGGCCTCGAAGGTCCGTTCGGTACCGATGGATTTCCTTTCGGAATATTGCTGAACAGGTGTCGGATCAATGCCGTTGGCTTTTTTCCAGACCACGATTCCGTTTTTTCCCATCACCTTTTCCATCATTTCTCCGGGAATTTTTCTGAGCGTACTTACCGTTGAAATACCCATCGAGCGAAGCAGATGGTAGGATTTACTTCCGATCATCGGTATTTTACGGATTGATAGCGGATCAAGGAACGGATGAATACCCTGGTAAGGAACCTGCAGGAGGCCGTTGGGCTTGGCTTCACCGGTTGCTATTTTCGAAACCGTTTTATTGACCGAAATCCCAAACGATACGGGAAGCCCGGTCTCACGGATGATCTTTTCCCGCAGTTCCTGCGACCACTTAAGGTTTCCAAAAAAGCGGTCCATGCCTGTAATATCCAGGTAGTGCTCATCGATGGAAGCCTTTTCAAACAGGGGCGCCTGCCCGGCGATGATCTGGGTGACCATTTTTGAAAATTTGCTGTACTGATCCATGTCGCCCCTGATCACGATGGCGTGATCGCACAGCATCCTGGCCATGCGCATCGGCATGGCTGAATGAATACCAAAACGGCGGGCTTCATAACTGCACGAAGCCACCACTCCCCTGTCGGAAGTGCCGCCAATGATTACCGGCTTGCCGGTCAGATCCCTGTTCAGCAACCTCTCCACCGACACAAAAAAAGTGTCAAGATCAAGATGGACAATGCAGCGGTTTGCGGATAACATTTTTTAATTTTTTTTTAAAAAGAACTTGATTTTTTCATTTTTCATTGTATCTTTGACGAGATTTTAATCATTATTTCGATTACAATTTAATCATTTATTTTATGAACAACATTTTTTGAGAAAAAATAATTAACAATCACTTTAAAACTATATAGAAATGAGCGCTTACAAAAACCTTAAGATCTACCAGACAGCATTTAACCTGGCCATAAAGGTTTACCGGTTAAATGTAACCTTGTCAGCCAAAGATCTTCAGCACCAGGGAAACAAACTGAGATGGTCGTCACTGAAGATTAAAGACATGATTGCAGAGGCTCACGCCGGGATAAAAGAAAAAGGTATGTTGCTGAAGGACTTAACCATTGCAATGTCACATTGTGATGAGGTGATCTCGTTGCTGAAAAAGATCGGACAAAACAATCCAAACAACAAGCACCTGTCGGATCTGGTAAAAAGCTACAAAAGTTTAAAGAGAAAAATGGAAGGACACATTTTCAGGATCCGTGAGGAGAAGAGTGAATTCCTTCTGCAGTTTCCTGAAAACAGGATCAATGAACTGATTTAAGTCATCTTTCAATACTTTAAATTCGTCCGGAAATAAATTAATACCATGCACTTTAGCAGTAACATTAAATTTTTAAGAAACCGTAAGGGCCGTACCCAGGATGATGTGGCTTTTGCATTGAACATGAAGCGGTCAACGCTTAGCGGCTACGAAAACGAAGTGTCTAATCCCAGCGTGGATGTCTTGCTGGCCTTTTCAGGTTATTTCAAGATATCGGTTGACACACTGATCAAGGTTGATCTGTCTGCTTTGCCCGAAAGTCAGTTGGTTCAACTTGAGCGTGGCTACGATGTGTATATCAGGGGAAGTCAGTTGCGGGTTCTGGCCACCACGGTTGATGCTACCAATGAGGAAAACATCGAGCTGGTCTCTGAAAAAGCAAAAGCAGGCTACACCAGCGGCTTTTCCGATCCCGAGTACATCCGGATCTTACCTACTTTCAGATTACCATTTTTATCGAAGGAACGCAAGTACCGGACCTTCCAGATCAGTGGTGATTCTATGCTTCCCATTCCTGACAAATCGTGGGTTACCGGCGAGTATATCGAAAACTGGAAGTTCATCAAAGACGGAACGCCCTGTATTATCCTGACCATGGATGAAGGAATTGTTTTTAAGATCATTGAAAACAGAATTGATCAGGATGGGAGACTTACGCTGCACTCATTGAATAAGCTGTACGAGCCATATGATCTGGAGATCAAAGAGGTGAAAGAGATCTGGAAGTTTGTCAATTACATCAGTTCTGAAATGCCCGACAGGAATATTGATAAAGACGAACTGGTGAGCGAAGTGCGTTCCCTGCGACAGGAGGTGAAAGCAATACAGATGAAACTCAGCCTCTGACCGTACATCCAGGAAAGCAACCTTTTTCAGTCTGCAATAATGGTTCTGATAGCTCCGGTACTTTCGTGGAACTGCACTGTTGTAATATTGGGTGGCAGATAGGTGACTGCTCCAAACTGACTGATAGGAAACATGCCTTCCACTTTCAGGTCATTGCTGATCTCCAAAGTAACTTTTGAAACAACCGGCAAACGGTAGTAAAAACCCTGGCTATCGCGGGCAGTTTCATTTCTCTTTTTGACGCCTGACTGTATTGGTCCGTAATCAGCAGTCCGTTCAATTTTTAGACCTATTTTATCGCCTCCTGAGGCTGAAGCCTCTTTAATACCACTACGCTCTGAAAAGACGAATACGGGCAATACCTTTTTGGATTCATCAGATTCAGGTTTAACATGGAAAGTATATCTGAAGATCTTTTTCTGGGCTATTCCCATAAAAAGGGAAAGGTATTCATCTTCCAGTTTTTTTAGTTGTTCATCCATGTATACAATGGCCCCGGCATCCCAGGAAACCTCATGAAAACCCGAAAGGAGGTTGTAGCGAGCTGTTCTTATTTTGTTGATCTCATTGGCTGCATCAGCAGCTTTTTGTTCACCTCTCTTTTCAACCCATCTTCTGTCGAGGTAAACTTTTTCGATCGTCGCTGTATCAACGACTACTTTACGAATGATGGTATCGAACTGTTCCACCAGATTGGCAGAGGCATAATAGCGGAAGAGATCCCTTGCACCATCTTTGTAATCAAGTGTAAGTGAGGAGAGTGCCTTTTGGCTTTTTTCCTGAAGGGTTCCCAGAACGTCAATGGCAAGACCTGATTCAGCCAACATCAGCATAACCGTTTTTCCATCTTTAGAGATCCTGTCGGATACCGTGACAAAATAGAGGTGTTCAGGATCAGGAACCGGGACAGTGCTTAGTTTTGCATCCAGGATGAGATATTCACTGTAATCGGCCGTCGTAACATCAGTGATTCCAAGATATTTGGAAGCATACTCAGCGTATGGCCCGGCTTTGAACTCAGTTTTTTGAACATCAATTTCGACTTTGATATAGGTTTGTGGCAGTGCATAAAAAAAACCCTGTTTGTCGGCAGCATCAGAGGATTGTGACAGGGACCTGACGGTGATCTGACCCAATGAAAGTCCGGCAAGGGAAAAGTAAATCATGAAGACCAGAAGGGCTCTCATATCAGAAAAAATTAAGTTTTAAAGAATGATGAAACAAAATTACATTAATTTTTCACTAAAAAAAATAAAGCTAATTTTGACCGTGAACAAAATAATCCGTTTTATTTTGCGCTATGATGATTGTACAATCTGCAAAATGATTTCCTCAAATCAAGTTGAATATAAATGAGAAAACAGGCTTACATCGCAATCGGTTTGGTAGTTGTTGCTATCATTCTGCTTTGGTATTTTGTCGGAGGGGATACCCAAAAATCCGACACCATCAAGGTTCAGGTAAGATCAGGTGAATTTAAGATCTCTGTAACTACATCAGGAGAGCTTGAAGCCAAAAGTTCCGAGATGATCTATGGCCCTGATAATTTACGGAATGTGCGCATCTGGCAGGTCAAAATCGAAGACATGGTGCCTGATGGAACGGTTGTAGACTCAGGCAATTATGTAGCTACCCTTGACAGGACAGAATTAGCCAACCGCCTGAAAGACCAGGAATTAGAGCTCGAACAACTGCAGACCCAGTATACCAAAACCCAACTCGATACTTCCCTTGAGCTCAGAAGTCTGCGGGATGAACTGATCAACCTGGAATTTGCTCTCGAAGAGAAAAAAATTGAACTGGAGCTTTCCGTGTATGAACCCCCTTCCACTATCCGGCAGGTTGAGATTGCCCTTGACCGGGCACAGAGAAATTATGATCAGGCAGTTAAGAATTATCAATTGAAGTATGAGCGTGCCAGGGCAAACATGCAGGATGTATCGGCTCAACTCACAAAAGCACAGAGGCGTTATGATGAAATGGCGGATGTTTTGAAGCAATTTACAATCTTTGCTCCCAAAGCAGGGATGGTGATTTACAGACGTGGTTGGGACGGAAGAAAACAGGGTGTAGGTGCCCAGGTAAGTACCTGGGATAACGTTGTGGCCACACTGCCCAATCTGAGCGAAATGATCTCCAAAACTTTTGTTAATGAAATAGATATCAGCAAAGTCAAGACAGGTCAGCGCGTGGAAGTTGGCATTGACGCATTCCCTGAAAAGCAATTCACAGGGATTGTCACGGAAGTGGCCAATATCGGGGAACAATTGAGAAATTCATCTGCCAAGG
This sequence comes from Bacteroidales bacterium, assembly GCA_047920975.1. Lineage (GTDB taxonomy): Bacteria > Bacteroidota > Bacteroidia > Bacteroidales > JAADJA01 > JAADJA01. The sequence continues at coordinate 5,204 of JBLRXC010000122.1, forward strand.
TTTTTGAAGTAAAAATCGACATCAACGAATTCGACTCTGTGATGAGACCTGCCATGACAACGAAGAATGTGATCATTACCGATATCGTAGATGATGCGCTATTCGTTCCCATAGAATGTGTGCATGCAATGGATACAATTTCCTTTGTTGTAACAGGAGCTTTACGGCGGCAGGTAATTGTCGGGCGAAGCAATGAGAATGAAATCATCATCTACGAAGGCCTCAGTGAAGGAGAAGATGTATATCTGCTTCCACCGGAAGGATTCCGCGATTTCAAGCTTGTCAGGCTTGATGAAGAGGTTTTAAAAAGGCATCTCAAAGAAAGCTTTGATCCCGAATCCGCTATTACAACCTCTCCGGATTCGGAGCAACAAACAATTAAACCCGGCGCCGATACAAAAGGACATCAACCAGACAGGCAGGCTCAACCTATAAGGGGACAGGGCCAGGGAGAGCGCAGACAAAGAACCAACTAAACCAATTTTTAGTGGAAAGGTATTTTCAAATCATTAACATTGCCATTGAGGCGGTTTTTGCAAACCGTTTCCGATCCATCCTCACAGCCCTGGGTATCATTTTCGGTGTTGCAGCCGTTATTGCGATGATGGCCATCGGGAATGGAGCACAAAAAGAGATACTTGATCAGATGAAACTTGTGGGTGTCAATAATATCATCATTACGCCAGTCGTAGAAAACATGGGACAGGGTTCAGATGAAGAGGATGACAGCAGATCTCAAGCCACTAAATATTCCCCGGGATTGACTTTAAAAGATGCAGAGAGTATTGCCAGCATTCTGCCAACAGTTCACCGGGTAAGCCCCGAGGTAACTTATGAAACCCATATTATAAAAGGAGGAATCCGCAGTCCGGCTACTTTATCAGGTGTTACCGCTGATTTTTTTGAGGTTTTTAATCTTGGACTCAGTAAGGGCAGCATGTTTACAGAAGAACAAATGCATTCAGGGTCATCTGTCTGTATTATCGGGCCATCCATAGCCTCCAAATTTTTTCCCAATGAAGATCCCATTGGTAAATTTGTCAAGTGTGGCAGCCTTTGGCTGAAAGTGATCGGAGTGCTTGAAGGGGTAAAAGTAGTGTCGACAGCATCCAATCAACTGGGAATCATCAATTACAATGTAAATATTTTTGCTCCGATACAAACAGTGCTGCTCCGGTTTAAAGACCGGGCTGCTGTAACTGCTGCCTCATTTAGCGGCGGCGATTCTTTTTCATTTGCAGGTGACGGTTTTGCAATCTCGAGTTCAGTATCATCCGGCTCTGATGAAATCAATTACCACCAGATCGACAAGATTGTCGTTCAGGTGAACACAAGCGCGCAATTGTCACCTACTGTTGATGTATTGAAAAAAATGCTTTACAGGCGGCATGCCGGTGTGGATGACTTTGAAATCATTATTCCTGAATTGTTGCTCAAACAGGAACAAAGAACGAAGGATATTTTCAACATTGTACTTGGTGCTATTGCAAGCATTTCATTAATTGTCGGGGGCATTGGCATTATGAATATTATGCTTGCCTCCGTGATGGAACGAATCAGGGAAATTGGCGTAAGAATGGCTACCGGAGCCAGAAAGCGGGATATTGTCTTCCAGTTTTTATCAGAGGCTACATTGATCAGTATAACCGGAGGACTCCTGGGAATTATTTTAGGGATTACCCTTTCAAAACTGATCATGCATTTTACCGATATTTTGACCATTGTTTCGCCCCTCTCCATTTTTGTCTCTTTTTTTGTCTCAGTGGCGGTGGGGATACTTTTTGGATACATGCCTGCCAAACGTGCTTCCGAACAGGACCCGGTAGTCTCACTCAGACACGATTAATTTCTGTTTAAAAAATTATGATACGCTTTGATCTGTTGAACCTGAAAATTAATTTGCGGAATGAAGATAACTGATCTGAAAGAAGGCATTGCAGGTTTTCTATTTGCTCTGATCCTCTTTTTAATTCTGTCTCCATTAGGGTTATATCCACAAGACAGTAAACGACAATTATCACTGGATGAGGCGATCAGCATCTCCCGGAAACAGTCACCGGATGCTTTACTGGCCAAACACAGATTCAGATCGAACTACTGGCAGTACAGGTCATACCAGGCATCCTATTTGCCCTCACTGACACTTTATGGTACTTTGCCTGATTTTAACCGTTCCATACGGACAATTTCAACTGTTGAAGGAGAAGTTTTTTCACCACAAACCAACAATATGCTTTATGGCGGGGTGTCGGTCAATCAGAGAATAGGGTTGACTGGAGGTACTTTATCGCTTAATTCCAATGTTGCCCGCCTCGATAATTTTTATGAATCACCTGACACAACAATCACGCAATTCAGTTCAAGTCTTATTAATATAACTTACCGGCAACCCATTTTCCAATACAACGCATTCAAATGGGAACGGGTGATAGAACCTATGAAATACGAGGAAGCCAAGAGAAGGTATCTTGAAGACATGGAGCAGGTAGCAGTTGTCACGACAAACTCTTTTTTCAGCCTACTGCTCGCACAGATCCGTATGCAGATTGCCCTCATTAGTCAGGCTAATTACGATACCCTTTACAAAATTGCAGTCGGGAGATATAATTTGGGGAAAATAGCCGAAAATGATCTCCTTCAGCTTGAGCTCCAGTACCTGAGGGCCAATGCTGATGTCAGGGAAATTGAACTGGAGATCGAAAACCAACTGTTTCGTTTCAAATCATACCTGCGCATACAGGATGAATCAGGAATTGAACTGCTGATACCCGATGATTTTGAACCTTTTACCGTGGATGCTGCCAGAGCAGTTGAAGAAGCCCGGAATAACTATTCCGGGTCGATTGCATTCGGCAGGCGACTGCTGGAGGCTGAAAGTGAAGTTGCCCGTGCTAAACTGAACGGCCGTTTTGATGCGGAACTTTTTGCCGTTTACGGGCTTACCAACAATGCCGCTGAATTTAATAATCTTGGGACCAACCCGCTTGATCAGCAACAATTCAGAATGGGGATAAGTATCCCCATTCTTGACTGGGGAGTGGCCCGGGGAAGGATCAAAATGGCTGAATCAAACCAGGAGGTTATCCGCACAGGTGTTGAACAGGAGATGATTGACTTCGACCAGGAGGTGTTTCTTAAAGTGGCAAGATTCAATATGCAATACGACCAGATACTTATTGCAGCAAAGTCGGATACAGTAGCTAAAAAGGGTTATGAAATCACCAAAGCCCGTTATCTGATTGACCGAATAACCATTACAGACCTGAATATTGCACAGGCAGAGGCCAACAGTTCAAAAAGCAATTACATCAATGTCCTGTGGACCTACTGGAGAAATTACTACGACCTCAGGCGCCTGACCCTTTATGATTTCAAAGAAAACAGGCCTCTGCAGGTGGACTACAGGGAGTTATTGTAAGATTTTCACAAACCATTGGTCGACTACCGGCCAGTGTGAATAGCAAAAAAAAAAAATTGAATAAAGGCTGTTTTTGTCCGTTTGATCCTCATTTTGACTGCACTTTCAGGAAAATATCCTGCACCAAATTCTGCATTTAGGCTTTTTAAAAATAAATTCACACTTTCCGGCTCAAAATACTGTTAATAAGTATTTATATGAAGATGTAACTTTTCTGATATAAATCGACTTAAATTTACTATCCGGAAATCCTGACATCAGGATGGATTGAACATAAAAAGCTGAAAGTAGTTCTGATACAAAGTTGATAATTCAACTGCCTCATTTCAAGCATTATATATATGACAGAAAAACTCAGCAACAGAAAGGATGAGCAAGCAGAAGCCATTACGATTGATGAGGTATTGCAGGAAGAGTCAAAACTTTTTGATAATAGCCAAACAACTGCGCTACCGGTAAAAAAAGTGAAACTGTTCAAGAGCCTCCTGCAAATTGTTGCTGATATATCACTGCTTCCATTGATATTCCTGGGGGGCATTGTTTTGAAAATGATGCGTACCAGATACTTTGCAGGTTTTCCTTTGAGTAAAAAGCTGTTATTGAAAATTGGAGTTTTTCCTGTCACCGATCATTATTACGAACCACTGTTTAATCCCAAATACATTCGTCATAGGTTGGGTAAAGACCGGTTTCTTCCGTCCATTGACCTGAACATTCAAGAACAACTTGCCCTGCTTGAGCAATTCAATTATAGCGGGGAATTAAAAGAATTACCCCTTGAAAAGTCCACAAACCTTGAATACTATTATAATAAC
>JBLRXC010000123.1:0-9430 GCA_047920975.1 Bacteroidales bacterium
ATATGCAAAAGGGGATTGTTTGGAAAAAAGGATTGAAATTTTATATTGGAAAACTTCATTGAATACATTCAGTCCGGGAATCCTGTGGTGGATCTTTTATATAACGATTGTTTTCAGCCTTTATCCGGCTTCAGCGGTGGCCTTTTTTCAGAGGCTTCGGATCAACGTGCTTAATCCTGTGGATATTTTCAGGTATTAATGCAACTTTACAACTGGTCGGGCTGTCGTTGAATGAAATCATTATAAATTAAAAAATTAAGTGATGAAAAATCTGTTACTGTTGTTCACTTTTGTCATTTCTTTGGCATATAGTCATTTACAAGCACAAAACACAAATGAAACCCTACATCCAACACTGATTGTAACCCCGGAAAAAGTCGCCGAAGTACCATCAATAGCTTCGCAATTGGCTACGGGGCAGTTTAAACCGGCCGAAAACATTATCAAAGAAGTAAATACCAAAAGGAGGGATGCCAACAAGGCTGTTCCCGGTAAGGGATTGCCCAATGGACCGGACCCCCTTCGGCAACAACAATCAAACGTTACGAAAATCAAGGGAAAAGAACCCATCCTGACTTTTGAGGTGGTAAGCGCCAATGTAACGCCAACCGACCCTACCGGTGCAGTGGGACCCAACCACTTTGTCAACGCCTGGAATTCGGCATTCAGGATTTGGGACAAATCAGGAAATCCCTTAACTCCTGCTGCCTCACTCGCAACCATATTTCCCGGTCAAACGTTGGGGGATCCCATTGTCATGTATGATCCTTTTGCCGACCGGTTCTTTATTTCTCAATTTTATTTCAACGGATTTCTGGTGGCTGTTTCCCAGGGTCCCGATCCGGTGAATGACGGCTGGTACACTTACCAGTATCCCACCAATTCATTTCCTGATTATCCGAAATATTCCATCTGGTCCGATGCATATTACATAACCGCCAACAAAAATTCCTCCACAGCCGGTTTCAGTGAGGTTGTATATGCCATACAGAGGGATAAGATTTTAACCGGTGACCCGAGTGCTCAAATGGTGGGCTTTCCATTGCCAGGCATCAAAACATCCGGTTTTTACAGTCCGCTTGGATTTAATGTAACCGGCGGTGAACTTCCGCCAACGGGCAACGCACCCATAGTTTATATGCAGGACGATTCATGGAGCGGTGTTTCCGCTGATCACCTGAAAATATGGTCAATCAACGTGAATTGGGATTCGCCCGGTAATTCTACTATTTCCAGTCCACAGATCATCAATACTGCACCTTTTGACGGATTGTTCGACGGAGGTTCTTTCTCAAACCTGCCTCAGCCATCGGGACCCGACATTGATGCACTGCAGGCTACAGTGATGTACATGGCACATTACAGAAGATTTCCCACTCATAATTCGGTGGTATTTAATTTTGTGGTTGACCTGGATGGTAATGATGATCATGCAGGAATCAGGTGGTATGAGCTAAGACAATCCAACGATGGAGATCCCTGGGTAATTTATCAGGAGGGCACTTATGTTCAGCCCAACGGACATAGCGCTTTTTCAGGAACCATGTGCATGGACTCCTATGGGAACATTGGCCTGGCCTATACCATCGTTAGTCAAAACATGTATCCATCACTTCGGTTTACCGGCAGGTATTCAACAGATCCACTGAATGTGATGACTATTGAAGAATCCAGCTTTGCAAATGGAACCCAATCGAATCCATCATTCCGTTATGGAGATTACTCCCAAATGACCATTGATCCCAATGATGATAATACATTCTGGGCCATCGGTGAATATTTCACGGGTGGAAGTCGTAAAAACCAGGTTGGAGTTTTCAAGATCGCTCCCGACCTGGTCGAGGATGTGGGTGTGGTTAGCGTGGATGCCCCGGTAGATGGCATGCTGAGTGATGAAGAACCGGTAACTGTTACCATCAAAAATTTTGGCCTGGAACCTCAGACCAATATACCGGTGAGTTTTAAAATCAATGATGAGCCGGCCATTACCGAAGTATTCACCGACACCATCGAAAGCAATTCCAATGCTCAATATACCTTTACGGCTACGGGCGACTTTTCGGTTCAGGGAGCAACCTATAAGGTTTATGCCTCTACACTATTAGCCAGTGATCAAAATATTGAAAATGACACAGTTTCTAAATGGGTCACGCACCTGTTCGCCGATGATATAGGAGTGTCGGAAATACTTTCACCTGTATCAGGCGTTTATCTTACCAGCAACGAAACAGTCACTGTCAGTATCACCAATTTCGGAGCCTTAACGCAATCCGGTTTTGATGTTACCTATATGCTTAATAACGAAACTACTGTAACCGAGCAAGTTTCAGAATCCGTTGAAATAGGTTCCTCGATAGAATATTCCTTTTTAACAACCGCTGATCTTTTTCAAATAGGTTCTTATGAACTCATGGTTTCTACCTCATTACCCGGTGATGCCAATCATACCAACGATTCAATCTGGACAACGGTCATCAACAGCCTTTGTCAGCCGCAGACTTTGTGTGTACAGGGTGTCGGGATTTATGCATTGCAGTTGGGCTCCATTAATAACGAATCAGGATGCTCGCCCGACGGTTATGCTAATTATACCAGCATGGTGACCAATCTCACACAGGGTTCATCAAACGACCTGACCATCGCCACCGAATATGGAAGCGTTTATGTGAAAGCCTGGGTGGATTTTAACGATAATTTTGTTTTTGAGGAAAATGAAGTGGTCGTAAATGATTATGTCATTGCCAGCGGGCAGGGGCCGGGGTCTTATACCGAAACGATGCAGCTGATTATTCCTGCAGATGCAACTTTGGGTGAACACCTGTTGCGGGTAAAAACCAATTATAACTTGCCTGTCCCGCTTGATGCCTGTGAATCAACCACCTTCGGCGAAACCGAAGATTATGTGGTGAATGTAACCCTTTCAACGGATGCTGGAGCACAAAATGTTGAAACCAATAAACTGATGCTAAATAATACCGGGAACAACCAGTTTTTAATGCGCTTTGATGCAGAACATATCACCGGGACACTGATCGTGTCAGTTCATAATATCCAGGGCCACAGGCTCATCAACAACCGGGTGAATCCTGTGGGAGGCACGTATGAATTTGAATTCGACATGTCGTATGCTGCTCCGGGCATTTACTTGTTGAGACTAGGCTCTTCCACTTTTGGAAAAGTGAAAAAGTTTGTGGTTGAGTGATGATATACGGAAACTTTTAACGCATGAACCAGGTTTTAAGAGATCTTTATAAAACCAGTGTAACTCAAAACATGTGCTTGTCAGTGTTTTAAAACTACTTGTTGCTATCTTGACTCTCTACATCCTCTTCAGCATTGCTTTTACAACATGATCAGCACCTTCGGCGATCTGCACAATGCTGGCATCCAACATATAGCACGGGGTTGTGTAGAGGTTGTTCTTTTCGTCAATGGTTACTTCACCATGACCGGTTTGGATGTGGGTGGCACCCATTTTTTCAACGGCATCGGCTGTACCCTGATCCTGGCCTATGGTCAGCTCCACATCACCGAATAATTTTGCCAGAATTACCGGAGAAATACAGAGTGCTCCGATGGGTTTGTTTTTTCCTGCCGTTTTAAGGATCACCTTTTCAACTTCGGGGTTCACGGTGCAATCGGCGCCTTTAAAAGCAAAGTCGCACAGGTTCTTGGCCGCTCCGAATCCTCCCGGCATAATGAGTGCGTCATAGTTGTTCGGATCATAGTCTTTAAGGTCCCTGATCTTTCCACGGGCAATACGTGCCGATTCGACCAGTACATTTCTGCTCTCTTTCATCTCTTCTCCGGTTAGGTGGTTCACCACATGGTGCTGCTGAATATTGGGAGCAAATATCTCATAACCAGCACCGTTTTTGGCAATAGCCAGCAGGGTCAGTGTCGCTTCATGGATCTCGGCACCGTCAAAAACACCGCAACCGGACAATAAGACTGCAAACTTTTTCATTTCTCAAAAATTTAAGTGGATAACTTATTTATTGTTTCAATCATACAGTGCATCATCATCTCAAACTGCTTCAGGCAATAGTATTTACCTGTTAACTGTTGCTGAGTGAACCATTTTTACTGGCGCAATATAGCCATAATTTGGTTTATTTAAAACCTTATTTTTGCGAAAATATTTCCATGAGAACAAAGGAAGAAATCGTAACCAACTGGTTGCCCCGTTACACCGGGACATCCATGGAGGAGTTTGGGAAGTATATATTATTGACCAACTTTCAAAGTTATCTCGATCGTTTTGCCCTGATGAACAATGTCCCGGTCAGGGGTAAAGAGAGGCCCATGCCCAGTGCTACTGCAGCCGACATCACCATGGTCAATTTCAACATGGGAAGTGCCAATGCTGCAACCATCATGGACCTGCTCAGTGCTATACAACCACTTGCCTGTCTTTTTTTAGGAAAATGCGGAGGTCTGAAAAAGAAAAATGCACTCGGCGACCTTATCCTGCCCATTGCAGCCATCAGGGGAGAGGGTACATCCAATGATTATCTTCCCCCGGAAGTTCCGGCATTACCTGCTTTTAACCTGCAAAAAGCGATTTCAACCACCATCCGGGAGCATGGCAGGGATTACTGGACCGGAACCGTTTATACGACAAACCGGAGGGTATGGGAATACGACAAAGAATTTAAAAAGTACCTCCGGAGAATCCGTTGCATGGCGATTGACCTTGAAACAGCAACACTGTTTACCGTCGGGTTTGTCAATTCAATTCCTACAGGAGCACTCCTGCTTGTTTCTGACCAACCCATGATTTCATCCGGTATAAAGACCGAAAGAAGCGATCAGGAGGTGACTTCAAATTTTGCTGAAATGCATGTCCAGGTCGGCATTGACTCGCTAAACCAGTTGAAAAATAATGGGTTGACTGTGAAACATCTCCGGTTCTGATCCATATAACGCCTGATCAATCAAGTGAAATTTGACCAGATCATATCAGACCTGAAAAACAAGATCTACTACCCGGTCTATTTCCTGACCGGTGAGGAGCCTTACTTTATTGATGTTATTTCAGACTTCATAGAGGAAAATGTGCTCACTGACACCGAGAAAGAGTTCAACCAAACCATTGTTTACGGCCTTGAAACAGATGTGAAGTCCATTGCTGCCATTGCCCGGCGTTATCCCATGATGTCGAACTACCAGGTGGTGATAGTCAAAGAAGCTCAACATGTGGATGAAATTGAGGAATTACTGCCATATGTTGAAAACCCGCTCAATTCAACTTTGCTGGTGCTGTGTTACAAATTCAGGAAACTGGACGGGCGAACAGCCTTTGCAAAAAAAGTGGGTGCCAAAGGGGCCGTGTTTGAATCTAAAAAATTGTATGACAACCAGGTTGGCGGCTGGATTGAAAATTATCTGAAACAACAGGGATTCTCCATCACACCGAAAGCCACGGCAATTATGGCCGATTACCTGGGCAATGACCTGGGCAAAATAGTGAATGAGTCCTCAAAACTGATACTTAACATCAGGCCGGGAGAGTTGATCACTGAGTCACTTGTTGAGCAGAATGTGGGGATCAGCAAAGACTTCAATATCTTTGAGCTGCAAAATGCCATTGGTGAGAAAAATGTGCTGAAAGCCAACCGGATCATCAACTACTTTGCTGCCAATCCAAAGGATAATCCATTGGTAAAAGTGATCACTATCCTTTACAGCTTCTTTTCAAAACTGCTCATTTATCATCAGTTAACCGATAAATCGAAGAACCACGTGGCATCTGCCCTGGGAGTCAATGTGTTTTTTATTGGTGATTATGAAAAGGCCGCCAGGAACTATGATCCTGCCCGACTCAAAAGGATTATCGGTTACCTGAGAGAATACGACATGAAGTCCAAAGGGTTTGAGAATGTCTCCACTTCTCATGGAGAGCTGATGAAAGAGTTGCTGTTTAAGATCCTGCACTGATAGGCGGTTTGGTGGTTTTCGGTTCTCAGTTCCTGTAGCCATTAGCCTTTAGCAGATTCCTCAGCAATATAACAATATAACAATTGCCAACTGATTGCATGGAGCGTCTTGCATTGAGCGGAGTCGAAATGAGCCGAAGTGCCTACTGCCAACTGCCCACTTTTTCTGTCCGATATTCGGAGTTAAGTTCACTGTTCGCTCTTCTCAGAGTCTCATCTCTCCACCATTCCCATCAAACACCTTCTGGATCAAAGCCTCATATTTCTGGTTGATAAAACTTCTCTTTACTTTCAGGTTAGCGGTGATCTCTCCTGTTTCAACGGTCCAGCCTTCATCAATCAGTTCGAACCTGCGGATCTGCTCAAAACTCCCCAGTTGTTTATTGAAATGGGTGATCTCCTCTTGAAACCGTTTCCTGATCTCAGGGAGCTTCACCATCTCTTTGTCGGAGGAATAGGGTAAATTCTTCTCCAGACACCAACCGCGCAGATATGTGAAGTCAGGAACAACCAGAGCGGCGGCGAATTTCTGGTTCTCACCAATGACCAGAGCCGAATCAATGAACGGCGACTCGATCAGCTTGTTCTCAATGTGTTCCGGACTGATGTACTTGCCCATGGCGGTTTTGAACAGCGACTTTTTGCGTCCGGTGATGATCAGATGTCCTTCGGGTGCGATCCTGCCAAGATCGCCCGTGTGGAACCAGCCATCGGCATCAATAGCTCCGGAGGTGAGGACAGGCTCTTTGAAATAGCCTGTCATTACATTGGGACCCCTGGCGAGTATCTCTCCATCCCCGGCAATCCTGACCTCCACATCCCTGATCGGCTTTCCAACTGTTCCGAAGGCTCTGCCTCCCGGTTCAAGTGTGTTGACAGCGATGACGGGCGATGTTTCCGTTAATCCATATCCTTCAAGTATCTCGATTTGTGCTGCGGAAAATATCCGGGCAAGTCTTGTTTGCAGTGCCGCTCCTCCTGAAACGATTACGCGCATATTACCACCGAGTGCTTCCCGCCATTTTGAGAAGACCAGTTTGTTGGCCAGCCTGAGTTGCAGGTGATAGAGCCGGCTTTTTCCTTTCAGGTCATAATTCAGTCCAAGGTTCACAGCCCAAAAGAAGATGGCTTTTTTGAACCCCGTCAGTTTCCTTCCCTTGGTCATGATCTTGTCGTAAACCTTTTCAAGAAGCCGGGGGACGGTAGTGAGCATGTGGGGTTGTATCTCCCTGATGTTATCGCCGATCGTTCCCATGTTCTCAGCGTAGTAGATTGAAACACCCAGATACTGGTAGATATAGAGGTTTGTCCGCTCATAGACATGGCTCACCGGCAAATAACTCACACAGCGGCATGTTTCGTCAACCGGAAAAATATGGTAAAGTGCCATCAGGTTGCTGAGGATATTGTTGTGGGTGAGCAGCACGCCTTTAGGATTTCCGGTGGTTCCGGAGGTATAGATCAGCGTGGCTTCATCCCCGTGTGATACATCATTTTTAACCTCCTCCAGCTTTACAGGGTCGGAATTGGCTACGCCAAGTGCCATCAGGTCGTGCAGACTGTTGTAATTTTCATCCTTACTGAAAGTATAAACCTCAAGCAGTGACGGGATTTCAGGCAGGATGTGTTCGATCTTCGCAAGCAATTCCTTACCGGCAACGAACAGCAGTTTCACTTCGGCATGTTTCAGGATGAACCTGTAGTCCGATTCGCTGATGGTTGGATAAACAGGGACATGCACAGCACCCGTCTGCAGAATGCCCATGTCGAGGAAATTCCATTCGGGACGGTTCAGGGTGATGGTGGCGATTTTATCTCCCTTCCCGATACCCAGCTTCAGCAGTGCATAGCTGATGTTGTTGGCTGCCTCGATATACTGGTCAATACTGTATTTCACCCATTTTCCATCCTCTTTTCCTGCGAGGGCGTCCTCTTTGGGTTTGAATGATTGCTTGTAGTAAGGCAGCAGATCAAAGATGCGTTTAACCTCCATACCGAATCTGTGGGTTTGTAAATAAAAGCAGGCAAATTTAATTATTTTTTTTGGGGTGATTTGGAGAGATGAAAATCCTGTTACAGTTCCTGCCCTACGAACTGTTTGGCCGGAATGCATTCAGAATCAGTGACAAGCTGTAGCATGTCCGAAAGTTGGGTACCTGTCATAGGCATATCAGGCCGGTAATTCAAACAGCCTTGTAAAACGGATATATTTATTTAATGAATCAAGGAAAAAGGCCTGAAGGCCTTTATTTTGGGCAGGATTCCATTACCCCGGCCTTAAGGCCGGGGTAATGGAATCCTGATCTGAATGGGCTTTAGCCCAAATTGATGAATTGAACAGGCTAAACCACATGCTGATAATTAACCCGTGACCCATCAACTTTTTTTAAACCACACAGCCAATAATTTTACCGGTCACTTCCAAGGATTTGCTTGATAAATCCGGCCAGGTAAAGCGGAAGCGAAACCAGGGAATAGTCTATTTTCCGCATTTCGCCGTTGATATTGATGTTGGCACTGAGGCTGTCACCGATGTTTGGCAGGTCAAGGTTAAACCGGATCCCGGCCTTTTGGTCCTTTTCACCCAGATAAACCTGTAACGATTTGAGCGAACCGGACTTGCCGGCTTTTACCTCAATCGGGTAAATTTTGTTTTCGATTCGATGCAGAAAGTCAATTTCAGCATTGGCATTTTTCTTTTCACGTGCCCAATAATACAAGCGGGCATCCTCGAAGTGCTCAAACCCTGCAATCAGTTCCTGTCCGACGAACTGTTCGGCCAGGATGCCCTCAAAATCAGTGACAAGCTGCTGAATATCCGTAAGTTTGATGCCTGCTATGTTGCATGCCAGGCCGATATCCAGGAATAATGGTTTGAAAACAGTATCATCCACAAATAGGGTGATCGGCACTTTTGATGAACCGGTTCTCCGGACAAGGTGAATGATCCTGCTCAACTCAAGTTTTAGCAACGACTCTTTCAAATAATTGGAATGTTCCAATTTATTGATATTTACATATTTGACCTTTTGACCGATATGCCCTGCCGCGTATGCCAAACATTGGTTCAGTAATTCCTGCTGCTTTTTGGTTCCATATTTAGCAAAATCGTATCTGAAAGAGGTGATGATGGCATTCTGTTCTTTTTCTACCTCCAGCAAATTGCCCGTTTCATGGTAAATTCTGACTGCTGCCGGCATTCCTCCAACAAAGAAATAGAGCCTTAACCAGGTGATGAACTGCACATGCAAAGCCTCTCCGAATGGTTGATCCAATTTGTAAGACGTAAGATACTGCACAAGACCATCCTGACTATTCGCCCATAGAAACTCGATGAAATTCATGGGATACAGATAAGCGAACTCAACCCTTCCAACGGGCATGGAGTAGTTCATTTCATTCAAAGTGTGATCAAGCAGTGAACCGGCTGTGATTATATGCAATCCGGGCATTTCCTCATAAAAGTAGCGCAATGAAACCAAAGCTTCCGG
>JBLRXC010000124.1:0-9266 GCA_047920975.1 Bacteroidales bacterium
CTGATTTCCATTCCGATGTTTTTCATCAGTGTATGATCCAATCCTGCCGGAAGGATATTTATCCCCGTCTCTTTCTCCGGTTTTAACTTCTTTACCTTTTTTCTGAAATCTTTTAATTCTTTCTGAATCTTCTCATAATTGGCTCTAATTTCCTGGGTGCGGTTTCGAACCTTCGACTCAAAGGAATAATTCAGTTCCTTGAGTTCTTTTAATAAACTTAATTTCTCTAATTTATGAACAGCAAATGAAATCAGGTGCTGCACCATCGTTTTCATAACGAAAAGAGGGGATTTCCCGGAAATCTCTTCGAAAAATACAAAAGCACCAAAAGGAATATTGAGGCTTTGAAAAGGGAACAAGGAAATTTGCCTGATGGTGGGAGGTATTTTCATTTCCCTGGTGATCTGATAATTTTCAAAGAGATTTCGGGGAACAAAGTGAGGCCCCTCATCAAGTTTGTCAACAAGAATCTTATGGAGATGAATTCCACATTCGTTCAAACGGAATGATTCATTGGCCGCATAAGCGGAAAGTAAGACCGCTTGGTTTTCATTAATCTGACAACAAGTACTGCATGGCAGATCAAGAATTACAGAGATCCGTTCAAGGACATTTGCGAGAAGCTCCGACGCGTCATTTGATTCCTGTATAGTTTCCTGAACCAGCATCAGTAAGAGCTTTTCCTGCATTCGGCCTGCAAGCTGCTCATTCTGCTTCCCGAGCAGACGGATTTGATGCTTTAATTCATGTATCAACGTGTCGGTTTTTAAGGACATATAACAACCCCTGTTAAAATATGAAACCGGGATATAAACCTGGTTTTACCGGTCATATGATCTCATAGCAACCAGGGAGCAGAAAAGTTGGAAAAAGAGACCAACTCCTGAATCGAATATTCCCTGGAACCATATTTCCTTGTTTGTTCTCGGATTGTCAAATTTAGTTCCATTCCACCGGCATGTGTTATATAAGCATTAGAAATATTTTCCTTGTGACCAATGAATCAACATCATATGGCAGCAATAAAAATAAACCAGGTGGTTCTTTTCAGGAACCGGGAATAATATCGAATCTAAATATTGGAATCAAGTCCCGAAATGGGAAAATTTCTCATAACTCAGGAGTCCATCGACGGAAGAATAAAGTTGCTTTGGATAGCTGACCTGATTTTTAAATAACTTTGCCAATCTAAATTCATTCTAAATTGTTTGGATGACACTATTTGACCTCGAACAGGGTGAACAAGGTATTATCACGAAAGTGCATGGGAATGGCGAATTCAGGAAACGAATCACGGAAATGGGATTCGTCAGGGGAAAACTTGTAACCGTCGTCAAAAAAGCTCCCCTTCGCGATCCGGTTGAATACAATATTATGGGTTACGAGATATCTCTTCGCAGGACTGAAGCCAGATTGGTAGAGGTGATTGGTGCAGCTGACTCGATGGATTTAACCGAAACTTTCCCGCATACATATGGCGGTACTATTGATGAAAAAAAAATCAAAACCAGTCCCAGAAAAGAGAACAGGGTAATTGATATAGCACTTGTAGGGAACCCTAATGCTGGTAAAACCTCCATCTTTAATTTCGCATCAGGCAGTAATGAGAAAGTTGGAAATTGGGGTGGTGTAACAATAGATTCAAAACAGGCAAAGTTTAAACTCGACGGCTATACCCTGAATATCATTGATCTGCCCGGAACATATTCACTGACTGCCTACACCCCTGAAGAACTGTATGTCAGAAAATATATCCTGGGATTTCATCCTGATGTTGTTATCAATGTCATAGATACATCAAATCTTGAAAGAAACCTGTATCTCACTACGCAGCTGATAGACATGGATGTGAAAGTTGTGGTAGCACTTAATATGTTTGACGAATTCACAAAGAGAGGTGATAAATTCGATTATGATTCGCTCGCAAGAATGGTAGGCATACCTTTTATCCCCACAGTTGGAAGCAAAGGAAAAGGATTAACGGATCTCTTCAGGAAGACTATAGAGGTTTATGAAGAACGTGAGCCCATTGTCCGTCATATCCACATCAATTACGGGAGTCATGTCGAAAATGCTATTCATGATCTCCAGCATGTAATAACACAAAACAAGGGCTGGGACAATAAAATGTCTGCCCGGTTTTATGCCATAAAGCTGCTGGAAAAGGATAAAGGAGTTCACGCAACTTTGTCCCGGATGCCGAATTACAGAAGTATCAAAACCACTGCTGGCGAAAAAATCTCGGAATTAGAATCCAACTACAACGAGGATTCTGAAACGCTTCTGACCGACACAAAATACGGGTTTATTGCTGGTGCGCTGAAAGAAACCTATGTGCCCAACAAATTCAAGCATAAACTTAAAACCGAAACCGAGATCATTGACACCTTCATGACCCATAAAATCTTTGGCTTTCCAATTTTCTTTATTTTTCTATGGATCATGTTTCAGGCTACCTTCAGGATTGGAGAAGTTCCACAGCGTTGGATTGAGAGTCTCGTAGCATTAACAGGGCAGTTCACAGCCTTTTTAATCCCGGATGGCTTCCTGCAGGATTTGCTTGTGGGGGGCATCATCAACGGGGTGGGCGGGGTTATTGTGTTTCTTCCCAATATTATGATCCTGTTTTTTTTCATTTCATTTATGGAGGATACCGGGTATATGGCTCGTGCTGCATTTATAATGGACAAAATCATGCACAAAATAGGATTGCACGGAAAATCATTCATTCCCTTGATCATGGGTTTCGGATGCAATGTTCCTGCAATTATGGCTACCCGTACCCTGCAAAGCAGGAATGAACGGCTGCTCACCATGCTGATTAATCCTTTCATGTCGTGCAGTGCCAGATTACCTGTCTACATACTGATAATCAGTGCTTTTTTCCCCGGAAGAGAGGTCTCAATGCTTTTTTTGGTGTATACCATTGGCATTGGCTTTGCAGTCATTTTTTCATTGATATTCAAGAAAACCATCTTAAAGGAAACAGAAGCACCATTTGTAATGGAACTTCCTCCCTACCGGCTTCCAACTTTAAAAACGACTTTAAGAAACATGTGGAATAAGGCCTCTCAATATATCAAGAAGATGGGGGGTATTATCCTGATTGCTTCAATCATCATCTGGTTTTTAGGATATTTCCCCAGGAATTCTGAAATTTCTAAAAGTTTTGACAACAGCATAGATAATATCCATCAGCATTATGCCGGGATGATTTCTGACGATATTGATTACATCATTGAAAGAGATTCCATTATTTCAGAATTGTTGAATACAAAAAACAGTCTGCTTCAGCAGAAATCTTTTATCGGGCAAATAGGAAGATTGATTGAACCAGTCATGGCACCTTTAGGATTCGACTGGAAAATGAGTGTCAGCCTTTTGGCAGGAATTGCAGCCAAAGAGGTTGTGGTAAGCACGATGGGCGTTTTGTTTATGGCTGAGACCAATGCCGATAATTCATCAGAAACCCTGGTTCGCAAGCTCCGGTGTGCCCGTTATACAGAAGGTTTTAAACAAGGTGAGACCATTTTCAACCCTGTCTCTGCTTTTGCTTATTTGATGTTTATATTGCTTTATTTCCCCTGCGTGGCGGTTGTTGCCGCTATCAGGAAGGAGTCGGGGACATGGAAATGGGCTGCCTTTCTTGTTTTTTATACTACAGCACTCGCCTGGCTGGTGGCATTTGCAGTTTATCAGGGCGGAACCCTGCTATTCGGTTAAGCCAATCAATTATTACGGTGTAAATATCCATCGATCCTGTTTAATCCTTCAATGGCTTTCTCATAATTCGGCCGGTATTCAAGAGACTTACGGTAGTCCAGTTGTGAACGCTCCACATCAAGCAGAAGTTCATAGGCAAGACCACGGTTATAGTAAGCTTCGGCATAATCATGGCGCAGTTTGATAGCTTCAGAAAAATAATCAATCGCTGAGGGATAATCCTCTAGAAAGACCAGGTGAATGAAACCCAGGTTATAAAAAGCTACAAAAAACCCCGGATCGGCTTCAATGATCATGTTGTAATGAACGATGGCCTTGTCAAAATCATCGGCTGTCTGATAGAACATAGCAAGATTGTACAAGACATCAGTGTTATTGGGCTCAATATTTAAAGCGTTGTTAAAATAATCCACAGCCAGTGTATTCTTTCTTTCGGCATAAAGCAATCCCAGTTGAACATGTGCATCAAAAAAATCCTGATCCACTTCAACGGCTTGCTGAAAGTTCCTGATGGCCCGGATTGTATCTCCATTTTCAAGAAAGACAACCCCGTGCAGGAAGAATGCTTGTGGCTCCAGTTCATCGATCCTCAGTGCCTGGTCAATACATTCCAATGCCTTTTGATAATTCAGGAATACGATACTTAGCTCAGCAAGTTTAAGAAGGGCGGTTACATTTTCATCATCGATCATAAGTGCTTTATCCAAAGCCTCCATACTACCCTGAAGTCTTCCCATGGCCAGGTATATGTCGGATAGTGTTAAATAATAGTGGACAATGGAAGCATCTATTTCAATGGCCTGTGTAATATCCCTGAATGCCTCACTGTATTCATTATTATTCAGATAGAAGAGTGCTCTTTCATGATATAGTTCAGCGTTCCGCGGATTTGCACTGATTTTTTGGTTAAGATGATCCAATTGCGCAATTAATCCATCTGCTTCCCTTTCAATCTTCCCTGTATCTGTTTTGTCGATATTTGACCTGCAACCGGTGATCAGCAAAACTGGCATGGTAAGTATGAGACAGACTAAAAATCTTTGCTTCATCGAATAAAATTAATAAATAAATTGCTGCACAGCAGGCTATTCTAAAGCTTGAGCCAAATGACCCTTTCAATGGTCGCCTGATTAATTACCCCTATTGATGATTTAGTTTATCCCGGACCTTTGTCTCCAGTTCATCCGAGAGTTCAGGATTATCAAGAAGTAAACTTTTTACAGCGTCACGGCCCTGCCCCAGTTTCGTGTCTCCATAGCTGTACCACGATCCACTTTTTTTGATAATTTCCATGTCCACTCCCAGATCAATGATCTCCCCTACCTTTGAATAACCCTCGCCAAAAATGATATCAAATTCAGCCTGCTGAAAAGGGGGAGCCACCTTATTTTTCACCACTTTAACCCTGACCCGGTTACCGATGGCGCGTTCTCCTTCTTTAATCTGGCTTATCCTTCGTATGTCAAGCCTTACCGAAGCATAGAACTTCAGGGCGTTTCCGCCAGTAGTTGTTTCAGGATTTCCGAACATGATCCCTATTTTCTCTCTGAGTTGATTGATAAAGATACAACAAGCGCCGGTTTTACTTATTGTTGAGGTCAGTTTTCGCAGAGCCTGTGACATAAGCCTTGCCTGCAATCCCATTTTAGAATCACCCATTTCTCCCTCTATCTCACTTTTGGGTGTGAGAGCAGCAACCGAGTCAATGACTATAATGTCAATAGCTCCGGAGCGGATAAGATTTTCTGTGATTTCGAGTGCCTGTTCTCCGTTGTCAGGTTGGGATACCAGAAGATTTTCGATATCTATGCCTAACTTTTGAGCATAAAACCTGTCGAACGCGTGCTCTGCATCAATAAAAGCAGCAATTCCGCCCATTTTTTGTGCCTCAGCGATTGCATGAAGTGCCAGTGTTGTCTTTCCGGATGCTTCAGGTCCGTAAATTTCAATCACCCGTCCTTTGGGCAATCCACCAATTCCGAGTGCCGCATCCAGTCCGATAGAGCCTGTCGAAATAAAAGGGATTCGCTCAACCGGTGAGTCACCAAGTTTCATTACGGTTCCCTTTCCGTAGGAGCGTTCGATTTTGTCAAGCGTTAACTGAAGTGCTTTCAGTTTCTCCTGGTTCCCTTCTTTGTTTTCTTTTGCCATGGTTAATCTGTTTTAGTTGTATTCTTCCAATATTTGAGCAGCATGATCACCTGTTTTGACTTTGGTGATGATCCTATCAATTTTCCCATCCTCAGCAATCAGAAAGGTTGTCCTGTTAATCCCGTCATAAGATTTGCCCATGAATTTTTTAGGACCCCAGACTCCAAACGCCCGGATCACCGATTTGTCAGTATCTGGAATCAAAGGATAAGGAAAATTATATTTTTCTGAGAATTTTCTTTGTTTATTTTCATCATCAGCACTTACGCCTATAATTTTGAATCCCCTTGCTGTGAGTTCCGCATAATGATCCCTGAGGTTACACGCCTCTGACGTACAGCCTGGTGTATCGGCTTTAGGATAAAAAAACAGAATCACTTTTGAGCCTGTATAATCTTTCAGGTCAATCTTATTTCCGAACTGATCCTTTGCAATAATGGAAGGGGCTTTATCCCCTATTTTAACACTAATCATAAAATCATAGTTTTGATTGTTGCAAAATTACATTTTTCGAATAACGAACAGTTGCAAAATTCTTAATATTTTTCAACAAAATCAGGAAGTTTCCTGCAGGGAGCTATTCTTTGCCTTCATCTGAAAGTACCTGCAAAAATCTGATATACCACAGGATGCGCACTCAGGTTTTCTGGCCTTGCAAACATACCTGCCATGCAAAATAAGCCAGTGGTGAGCCAGATGAATTTTTTCGGAAGGAATATATCTGACCAGTTGCTTTTCAGTTGCTAAAGGAGTTTTTGCATTTCCGGAAAGGCCAATGCGTGCAGAGACTCTGAATACATGTGTGTCAACAGCCATTGCGGGCTTCCCAAAGGCTACCGAAGCAATAACGTTGGCTGTTTTTCTTCCTACCCCGGGAAGTTTTTGCAGTTGATCCACTTCATCGGGAATAACATTGCCGAATTGATCAATCAGCATTTTAGCCATGGCTATAAGGTTCTTTGACTTATTATTGGGATATGAACAGCTTTTAATCAACCCGTACACCTGCTCGTGACTGGAATTTGCCAAAGCATAACTATCCGGGAAGAATCTGAAGAATTCAGGCGTGATCATATTTACCCTTACATCGGTGCATTGCGCTGATAAAATCACTGCAACGATTAATTCGTAGGGATTTTTGTACTTCAATTCTGTTTCAGGCTGCGGATTGTTTTTCTCAAACCATGAGAATACCGCTTCATAGCGGTCTTTTCTGGAAAGTTTCTTCATCAGCACTTCATTTCCTTTTTGATTCAGGAAAAAGAGGCCGCCTCAAAAATTCTTGACCCATATTGGCAATCAAAGAACACATGGGTAATTCAAAATAACTCTTGAGACCGCCTCTCCAACGATTTGTCTGATTTAATTCATCACCTTGTAAATGCTGCCGATGCTTTGGGTGCCAAAAACCTGCAGTGCCTTCGAATAGGCAATAATATTGGCTGTTCTGGCACTATCTGAAGAAAAACAGGTTTGATTTTCATAGGGATGGTGTTCAAAAATACAGCGCCATTCTTTAGCAAAAAGGTCATTTGGTTTCATTTCTTCTGTAAGGTGTCCGGCTTCAACCTCGAGGGTGTCATTCAAAGCAAAGAGAATTAAATCATTCAGGGTAAAAGAACTTTTCATAGGCAACCAGGAATTCGTTATTATTTATCGCATAGTTAACGGCAGTGGGATTGAAATTATTTTAAAATATTTCTGAAATTATTTTGGTCATTCCGGTTAACAATGCCCATTGATGTGATTTAAGGCAATTTTGATTAATTTTGCCGCAAAATTAGGAGCATGAAGATTGTTTTTTTCAGAACACCGAATCCAAAGCAATTCAACTATCCTCCCCGTTACTATGATCCAGAAAAAGAGCGTTTGGAAAGGAGGAGAAAGGAACCAGGAATGACCAGTGGTAATAAACCCGATCTCAGGTCACAGTTTCAGAATAATTGGAGGAGACTTCGGACTACGGACCGTTCCAGAAAGAGAAAATCAGAAATAAGTGTCCTGGTGTATCTGTTTATCGTGGCCATACTTATTTATTTCATCTTTTTTGCCTAAACCTGATAGATCAAGATAATCATGAACCACAACCATTATTTTTTCAATGGCTGATATAATTCATCTGTTACCCGATGCTGTGGCAAATCAGATTGCAGCAGGAGAGGTTATCCAACGACCTGCTTCAGCAGTGAAGGAACTTTTGGAGAATGCTGTTGATTCAGGAGCCGATGAAATAACGCTGATGATCAGAGAAGCAGGAAAGACCCTGATTCAGGTTGTTGATAACGGGTGTGGCATGTCTGAAACTGATGCCCGGATGTGTTTTGAGCGTCATGCTACTTCTAAAATCAAAGATGCAAGCGATCTTTTTGCCATCCGCACACTTGGATTCCGGGGTGAAGCATTGGCTTCAATTGCTGCTATCGGACAAGTTGAATTGAAAACAAAGCGCGTTGAGGATGAAATGGCTACTCTTCTTTTAATTGAAGCCTCTAAAGTCACAGCACAAAAACCATGTCTTGCATCCAATGGTACTTCGGTTTCTGTTAAAAACCTGTTTTATAACATTCCGGCACGCAGAAAGTTTCTGAAATCAGACAATGCCGAACTCAGGCATATTATAGAAGAGTTTCACAGGGTTGCGCTGGTACAGTCGCATATCAGGTTTACCTTTTTCAACGAGGGACGTCAATTGTTTTCTCTCAATCCTTCAGGTCCGAAGCAAAGAATTATTTCCCTTTTCGGAAGTAGTTTTAATAACAGATTGATCCCGGTTGAGTCATTATCGGAAATTGTTGAAATTTCAGGATTTATAGGCAAACCTGAGTTTGCAAGAAAGACCCGTGGTGAGCAATACTTTTTTGTGAATGGACGATTTATCAAACACCACTATCTGAATCATGCTGTTGATGCAGCGTTTAAAGAACTGATACCCAAAGACGCTTTCCCTGCTTATTTTATATATTTCCAGCTAAATCCACAGGAAATTGATATCAACATACATCCCTCGAAGACAGAGATCAATTTCCAGAGTAACCAGGCAATATATGCAATGCTTAGTGCCGCCATCAAACAAGCGTTGGGGCGGTTCAACATAACACCATCACTTGACTTTGAGCCAGGCAATCTTCAACATTTTCCGCTTCTCAGCAAGAACACCTCTGCAAGGATTCCGGAGATACATCTTAAACCGGGCTACAATCCTTTCAGGGATGAAAGCAATTCGAGTGAAGGGACTCCGGAAAAAAGCAATTTCACCTCTCACGGTCAAAGGGAGCCTATTGCTCAAACAGAAAGATTTGATAAAGACAGCACATCGCTTGTGCAGGCAGATCTTCATCCTGAAGAATCAGAGCGACATCAAGACTTTCGTGCCAATGACTTTGCATTTTCAC